>CAKQNZ010000039.1 GCA_934255435.1 uncultured Clostridia bacterium
GGTAAACAAGACTATCGAGCCTATGAAAAAGGCAATGGCTGACGCAGGCGTAAGCAACAGTGACCTTTCAAAAGTCATTCTGGTAGGCGGTTCCACAAGGATTCCGGCTGTACAGGAAGCTGTCAAGAAGATCACCGGCAAAGAACCGTTCAAGGGCATCAACCCTGATGAATGCGTAGCTATCGGTGCTGCTATCCAGGCAGGCGTACTGACAGGCGAAGTAAACGACGTACTTCTTCTGGACGTAACTCCGCTGTCACTTTCCATCGAGACACTGGGTGGCGTTGCTACAAAGCTCATCGAGAGAAACACTACGATACCTACAAAGAAGAGCCAGGTATTCTCGACTGCTGCCGATAATCAGACAGCTGTGGATATCCATGTAATGCAGGGTGAAAGAGAAATGGCTTCAGGTAATACGACGCTTGGAAGATTCCAGCTCACAGGTATCCCGCCAGCTCCACGTGGAATCCCTCAGATCGAGGTTACTTTCGATATCGACGCCAACGGCATCGTAAACGTAAGCGCCAAGGATATGGGAACAGGCAAGGAGCAGAGCATCACGATCACTTCTTCCACAAAGCTCTCTGATGAAGAGATACAGGCAAAGGTAAAAGAAGCTGAACAGTATGCAGCTGAAGACAAGCAGAGAAAAGAAGAAGTAGAGATCAGAAACAGAGCTGAAACTCTCGTTTACGAAACTGAAAAGAACATGAAGGAGATCGAAGGATCGCTTTCAGAAGATGAAAAGAACGATATCAATGCAGCTAAAGAAGAACTTTCAAAGGCTCTGGAAGCTGACAATATCGACGACATCAAAGACAAGACTGAAAAACTGACTGAGAAGTTCCACACAATATCAGCCAAGATGTATCAGCAGGCTCAGGCAGCGGGTGCAGGCCCTGACATGGGCGGTGCAGCAGGTGCTGATGCAGGAGCTTCACAGCCAGACAACGACAACGTGGTAGATGCTGACTACGAAGTAGTCGACGACGATAAATAAAAACCGGCGATAAGAGGAAACGATAATGGCAGATAAGAGAGATTACTACGAAGTCCTGGGGCTCAGCAAGGGAGCGTCGGAAGACGATATAAAAAAAGCCTTCAGAAAGATGGCTATGAAATATCATCCTGACAGGAATCCCGGAGACAAAGAAGCCGAAGAAAAATTCAAAGAGATAAATGAAGCTTACGCTGTATTGTCAGACCCGGACAAGAAGGACAAATATGACAGATTCGGTCATGCCGGTGTTGATCCTAATTCTGGTTTTGGCGGCGGAGGCGGATTCGGTGGCTTTGGCGGCTTCGAAGATATTTTCGATATGTTCGGCGGTGCGTTCAGCGGTTTCGGCGGAGGAGGCCGGAGCCGCAGGAACGGTCCTCAGAAAGGCAGCGACCTTCAGAAGACAGTTACTATAGATTTTGAAGAAGCCGCTTTTGGCACAAAGAAGGAAATACGCATAAACAAATATGTCAAATGCAAGACATGTGACGGCACAGGTGCTCAGCCGGGTACTTCAAAGAAGAAATGTCCGAAATGCGGAGGCACAGGCGAAGTAAGGACTGCCCAGAGGACTCCTCTGGGTACTTTCCAGAGTGTGTCGGCATGTCCTGACTGCAACGGTACAGGTGAGATAAACGAGACACCATGTAAGGACTGCGGAGGCACAGGCAGGATAAGAGACAATGTCACGATAGCAGTGAATATACCGGCAGGCGTAGACAATGATTCGGTGATCCCTATCAGAGGACAGGGCGAACCGGGCATCAACGGAGGTCCGGATGGAGATCTGTATATAGTGATCAATGTCAGACCGCATGAGATCTTTGAGAGAAGAGGTCAGGATCTGTGGCTGGAGATACCTGTCACATTCGATCAGGCAGCTCTTGGCGATGAGATCGTAGTGCCTACTCTTGAGGGCAAAGTATCATACAAAATACCGGCCGGGACTCAGCCTGATACAGTCTTCAGACTCAAAGGCAAGGGAATCAAGAATGTCAGAAACAGCAGGAAGGGCGACCTTTATGTGAAAGTAAGCCTGGAAGTGCCTACAAAACTGAATTCAAAACAGAAAAAGGCCATTTCAGCAATGGCAAAGGCTGTGACAAACGACTGCTATCACAAGAAGAGCAGATTCCTTGATTCTATCAAAGAATTCTTCTCATGATAAAATAAAGTATACAGATCATGAGGATGTGGAAAGATCGCCGTAAGATAATAAGACCATAGCAGAGACCTGCATTACCGGGATATATCCGGCAGTGCAGGCCTTTTTTCGCTATTTTTTGCCAGGTTATTTCTTTGGAAAGACTGGGATCGATATCCTGACTGTATATTCGTCGTAGGTGAATTTAGTCATTTCATCCAGCAGGATATCTTCATAAAAGTATCTGCCTGTCGTCATATTGTTTTCTTCAGCGAAGTCCAGCAGCTTTCTGAACATAGCGGGATTATCATCATATCCCAGTGTATTGCATATGACGGCATACCGGAAGGGTCCTGCAGATGTTATGCTTTCCGGATCCAGCTCCTTCACATCAAAAGGAGTGAGCCTCGTGAAAAGATGAGAGTAGCTGTAGTCTTTTGTGGTGATATCAGACTGGGTGTCCACCAGACCTCCTATGGAGTAGGGACTGTAAACCTGGTTGCGGTGGCAGTAGTTTATGAGCTCCTGCATTGCCCTGTAGATATCGGGTTCTGCCGATGTGCCTTTGTATTCTGTTATGAGATAATGTTCCTGCGGTCTGTCTTCGAGATAGATGCTGCCGTGGACAGCAGCCATACCTTCTTTAGTGATACGTTCACGTTCCTGAATGAATGCCTTGAGCCACTGTAGCTCTGCGATCTTTTCATCGACACGTATGCTCTGCTCCTGCAGCAGATGAAGGAAAGACTCAGGACTCCTGCTGTTGAGATATTTCTTTATATCGGCAAGGGGCATATCGAGATCTTTCAGCATATCTATAGTGATGAATGTATCCAGCTGGAGATACGAATAGTATCTGTAACCATTCAAGCCTTTTTTCTCAGGTTTCAGGATACCGATATCATCATAGTGAAAAAGGGTCTGTTTTTTTACTCCGCAAAGCCTGGCAAATTCACCTGTAGTGAAATATTTACCGGGATTATGTTTGTTCTGTTCCATATAAAACTCCTTCGGTTATGTATTTTGTGAAAAAACAGTTGACTATATGGTTACTGTATACTTTACCATGGAATCAAGGAGTTGATAAGTATGAACGATATATTTGAAGGTGATCTTACAGGTAAAAAATTTTTTCATTTCGTGTGGCCATCTGTGCTGATGATGCTGGTGATAGGCTTGTATTACGGCATAGACTCGGTTTTCGTCAAGCGTCTGGTGGGTGAAGACGGTCTTGCCAGCCTTGCGATAGCATATCCGGTACAGGGTATAATGTGGGGCGTGGCGGTCATGCTGGCTTCAGGTGCCAGTGCCATAGTGGCCATAAAGATGGGCGAGGGCAATCAGAAAGAGGCAAATGAGAAATATACTATGATGTGCGTGGTTTCGATAGTGCTGGGTCTGATATTCACGGTACTGTGCATACTGTTCATGGATCAAATAGTGGATTTTCTGGGCGCCACGGATCTGCTGAGAGACCACTGTAGAGCATTCCTGCATATACTCGTTTTGGGCTGTCCTGCTGCTTTTCTGGGACAGATCTTCGAGTATTTTATAAGAGTGGACGGAAGGCCGACATTCACACTGCTGCTTTATATATCCGGCGGCGTGGTACATCTGATATGCGACTATATCTTCATGGGTCCGATGAATATGGGACTGGCAGGAGCAGGGTATGCCAATCTGGCAGGTCTTGTGACTGTGATGCTGGCAGGAGGAGCATACTTCCTGTTCATGGATACGAAACTGTCGTTTGTCAGGTTCAGAGTCGACTGGAAATACATAGGGCACTGTTTCCTGAACGGTTCTTCCGAGCTTGTAAGCGAGTCGTCGGTAGGCATAACTACGTTCTTTTTCAATATAGTTGTCCTGGGGCTCGTCGGGGAGACCGGCGTGGCGGCAGTCAGCATAGTCCTCAACATACAGTTTTTCATGATATCTGTTTTCCTGGGGTTCATCACAGGTGCATCGCCTCTGATAAGCTATTTCTACGGCGCCAGTGAGTTCAGCAAGGTGGATCATGTTATAAAATACTCGAAGAGGTTCATCATCGCAGCATCAGTTGCAGGAGCGATCGTCTGCATTGTATTCGGAAAATATCTTGTGATGATCTACGAACCTGAAGGCAGCAAACTGTTTGATATGTCTCTTGTAGGCATAAGGTATCTTTCCATAGCAGTACTCTTATCAGGAGTGAACATATACGGTTCAGGGTTCTTTACAGCATACGGAAACGGCGTCGTTTCGGCGATAATATCAGCATCCAGAGGTCTTGTGATGGTCATAGCAGGCATGTACCTGCTGTCATGGCTGTTTGGTATGACAGGCGTATGGCTCACACTGGGATTTTCCGAAGCTGCGACGCTGATCATTTCGGCTGTGATGTTCAGGAAATACAAGGATGTATATCATTATCATATACTGGGAGCATGATATTTCAGTCTGCATGTCACCATACTTCTGTCCCGCTATAATAGTGGGACAGTATTTTTTTGTAGTCATATCCTTCTGCTGCCATGCCGTCGGCGCCGTACTGGCTCATGCCTACGCCGTGGCCGCTGCCGTCAGATGTGAATGTTATGTTCCCGTCTGATATCTTTATGGTAAAGTTCGCCGAAGGCAGTCCGAGAGCTTCACGGACGGTCCTGCCTTCAACAGTACCGCTTCCGATCTTCATTTCATGGACACGGCTGCCCTTGCTTCTGCTGATGATCCTGATATTCGATGCGTTTATATCTCCGAAGGATATGCCGGGACATGCAGAACGCATCTTTGCTGCAAATTCGCTTATTGTGAATGTATGCTTTTCTTTCTGGTGGGTGGCAGAATCCTCATAAGGACTGTCCACACTGACAAGATAAGGAACAGCAGCAGCAAATACATCTTCACAGTTTTCGGTGCGTCCTCCGCTGGAGGAATGGAACAGAGCCTGTTCTACCAGCTTGCCGTCGTAATACAGCAGCTGGTTTTTCGTATCGTCAACTGCCGAGCATATCTTTTTCCAGTCCTTGTCCATCCAGTCGCTGCCCTTGACTGCTTTCAGCTCACTGGTGTTTTTGAATACCTGACAGTGGACTGCGTCACAGAGCGGAGCCTGGGGATGGGATGATGGATTGCCGTTTTTTTTAGCTTTTAACGCCCTGGAAAGCGAGTATGTTCTGGCAGCCACAGCCTGGGCTTTAAGTGCTTCCTTGTGGAAAGCAGATGGCATCTCGCAGGCAACGACGCCCTTTACATAATCCTCGAATCCTATCTTTTCAGTCCGGCCTGATGATGTCCTGTATACAGTTATAGTGCTGAGCGGTTTTACTGTTTTGAAATCAGCCTGTGCTTTTTTATGGCTTTTTTCCGGCCGGGTGTCATCCTGGTGCTGTCTTGTGATGATGAACGGCGGCAGCGTCAGCAGAAGACATATGGATATTGCAGCCAGCAGCACAGGAAAAAAAGCTGCCGGCGGTCTTATGGATCTTTTCATAAATACCCTCCATGATATATTTGTACAAGTTTATGATAAAATATTGAAAATATGTACATCTTATGGTGTATAATGGATATTGTTTGAAACTATCAGAAAGGACGATACGAAGGATATGAGAGAAATAGATGTCAGCCTTGTGACTGATACAGTGAAGAGACTGTGTATCGAGGCAAACCATTATCTCGGAGAAGATACGAAAAACTGCATAATGCAGAAATCCGAAGAGGAAACATGGCCTGTGGCCAGAGACATACTGGAAAGCATAAAGGAGAATATAAAGATAGCGGAGGAAGGCATTTTCCCGCTGTGTCAGGACACAGGCATGGCGTGCGTTTTCCTTGAGGTGGGTCAGGATGTGCATTTCACAGGAGGCAGCATAGAGGATGCTGTCAATGAAGGCGTGCGAAGAGGATATGGCGAAGGATACCTCAGAAAATCCATCGTGAAGGATCCACTGAGGAGAGTGAACACCGGCGACAACACTCCGGCCTATATACATTATGAGATAGTACCGGGAGACAAACTGAAGATAACAGTGGCTCCGAAGGGATTCGGTTCAGAGAACATGAGCCAGGTTAAGATGCTGCCGCCTTCTGCAGGCGAGGACGGCGTCAAGGACTTCGTGGTGGAGGTGTGCAGCAGTGCCGGAGCCAACCCATGTCCACCTATAGTTGTAGGCGTAGGTATCGGAGGGACTTTTGACAAAGCAGCTCTGATGGCGAAAAAATCACTGCTTGTGCCGGCCGGAAGTCACAACGATGACCCGTATTATGCCGATATGGAGGAGGAACTCCTTAAACGTATAAACAGACTTGGGATAGGACCTCAGGGATTCGGAGGCAGGACTACAGCACTGGCGGTGCACATAACTGCAGCTCCGACACATATAGCAGGACTTCCTGTTGCAGTAAATATAAACTGCCATGTAAGCAGACACAGAGAAACTATTATATGATGGGAGTGAAAGGCGGGAAAATGGAATACAGACTTAAAGAACCATTTACAAAAGAAAAAGTCAGCGGGCTGCGTGCCGGTGACCAGGTGCTTGTGACAGGCGTGATATATACAGCCCGTGATGCAGCACACAAGCGCATAACAGAAATGATAGACAGAGGAGAGGAGCCTCCTTTTGAAATAAAAGATTCGATGATATATTATGTAGGCCCTACACCTGCAAAGCCGGGATATCCAATAGGTTCAGCGGGTCCTACCACAAGCTACAGGATGGATGCCTATGCACCTGGACTCCTTGATCTGGGGCAGCTTGCCATGATAGGCAAAGGCCAGAGATCACAGGAAGTCAAAGATGCAGTGGTCAGAAACGGCGCAGTATATCTTGCAGCCATAGGTGGAGCCGCAGCTCTCATGGCAAGGCAGATAAAATCAGCTGAAGTCATAGCTTTTGATGATCTTGGCGCTGAAGCTGTCAGGAAACTTTATGTGGAGGATCTGCCACTTACAGTCGTGCTTGACGCTGTTGGCGGAGATCTTTACAGCAAAGGACGCAAAGAATATCTAGAGACTTTATAAAAGTTGTTTTTTTGACATAAATAGTGTAAGATTGATGTAAAAACATACAGGGAGAAATACAATGAATAAAAAAGCCGGATTCGATACTAAATGTGTTCACGGTACATACAAGGCGCAGAGCGGACAGCCGCAGGTGCTTCCTATCATACAGAACACGACATACAGATACTACAATGCGCACGATGTGGCAGAGCTGTTCGATCTGGACAGCCCGAACCATATGTATACAAGACTGGGCAGTCCTACAGTGGATGCTCTCGAACAGAAGATGGCACTGCTTGAAGGTGGCACAGCAGGCATGGCCACTTCATCAGGACAGTCAGCTACGCTGATAACCATACTGAACCTCTGCAATGCAGGCGACCATGTGATATCTGCCACCAACATATATGGTGGCACGCACAATCTTTTGGATGTTTCCCTCAGAAAGCTGGGGATCGAAGTGGATTTCATAGATCAGGATATATCGGTGGATGAAATAGTGAGCCATGCCAGACCTAACACAAAGGCTGTATTCGGTGAGACACTGGGCAATCCTGCACTGAGTGTCCTGGACATAGAGAAGTTTGCTGAAGCAGCAGACATGATCGGAGTACCGCTGGTAGTCGATAATACGCTGGCTACGCCGGCTCTTTGCAGGCCGCTTGAGCATGGAGCGAATATCGTGATACAGTCCACTACAAAGTATGCCGACGGACACGGCAGCTGTGTAGGCGGATGCGTGGTGGAAGGCGGCAACTTCGACTGGAACAGGAACGACAGGTTCCCGGGACTCACACAGCCTGACGAAAGCTATCACGGTCTTACTTTCTACGAAAAATTCGGTGATACGGCGTTCTGCACAAGACTCAAGGCAGTACTGGTGAGAGACTTCGGATGCACGATGGCTCCGATGAACGCATATCTGACCCATCAGGGTCTGCAGACACTTCCGCTGAGGATGGAGCGTCACAGCCAGAATGCACTGGCGCTGGCAAAACATCTCAGGGACCACCCTATGGTGGACTGGATCATATATCCGGGACTTGGAAGCGACAGATACTACGACCTTGCAAAGAAATATCTGCCGAAGGGAGCCAGCGGAGTCCTTTCCTTCGGAGTCAAAGGCGGCAGGGCAGCAGGCGAGAAATTCCTCGAAAATCTCGACCTGACAAGCGTAGTCGTGCATGTAGGCGATATCAGGACAAGTGCACTGCATCCTGCAAGCACTACACACAGACAGCTCACAGAAGAGCAGCAGCTTGCAGCAGGTATAACTCCGTCGCTCATAAGAGTATCTGTGGGCCTGGAATCCATCGAGGATATCATAGCTGATTTCGATCAGGCACTTGAAAAGATTAAATAAAGCAGACATCAGGAGGATAATCGGCAAATGCCTTTAATAATACCAAATTCGCTTCCGGCGGCGGAAGCTTTGCAGAGTGAAAATATTTTTACAATGGACAGAGCCAGGGCGGTATCACAGGATATCCGTCCTCTTAAGATTGTCATAGTAAATCTCATGCCGACCAAGATAGCTACGGAGACACAGCTTGCCAGAGTACTGGCGAACAGTCCCCTGCAGGTGGAGATGACACTTGTGACTATGGATTCACACGAATCGACGCATATATCACAGGAACATATGGAGTCGTTTTACAAGACTCTGGATGAGATAAAGGGTGAATACTACGATGGTATGATCCTGACAGGGGCGCCTGTTGAGCAGATGCCTTTCGAAGAGGTGGATTACTGGAGTGAACTCTGCGATATATTCGAGTTTGCGAAGACCCATGTATACAGCAGTATGTTCATATGCTGGGGAGCGCAGGCCGCATTGTATTATCATTACGGCATACCTAAGCGACTTCTGGATAAAAAGGTTTTCGGTATATTCGAACACCGTGTTGCGAGGCCGCACAACCCGCTGGTCAGAGGTTTCGATGAGATCTTCTACGCACCTCATTCAAGACATACGGAGGTGCTCAAAAGCGATATCGAAAAAGAGCCTGCTCTGAGGATGCTGGCGGAATCGGACGAGGTAGGACCTCATATAATATCAACGGAGAACGGAAGACAGATATTCATACTGGGACATCAGGAGTATGACAAAGAAACTCTTGCCGGCGAATACTTCAGAGACGTGAAGAAAGGTCTGGATATCGATGTACCTGCCAATTATTTCAGGGACGATGATCCCGAAAAGGAAATACTGTTCAGATGGAGGAGCCACGCCAGCCTTCTGTTCAGCAACTGGCTGAACTATTATGTATACCAGGCAACTCCGTACGACCTTGAACAGATGACAGAAGGCTGATATATTATGCTTGATGGAATTAACTGTTATGGAGGTAGTTTTGTATGGTGGATCAGAATCTGCTGAAACTTTTATCAAAGAAATATCCTGACGTCAAGTCAGCTACAGAAGAAATAGTCAATCTCAGTGCTATAATGTCACTGCCGAAGGGTACAGAATATTTTCTCAGTGACCTTCACGGCGAGCATGAAGCATTCATACATATGCTAAAAAGTGCATCAGGAGTTATCAAGGCAAAGATAGATGAGATATTTGGACCGGATCTTACCCGTGATGAACGTGAGCGTCTTGCAGCACTTGTTTACAATGCAGATGCAGAAATAAAGCGTCGCAGGAAGACAACAGAGGACTTCGACAAGTGGTGCAAAGAGTCAATTTTCAACCTTGTACTCATCTGCAAGTCCGTGTCCAACAAATATACGAGATCCAAGGTGCGTAAACGTCTGCCGAAGGAATATGCATATATACTGGACGAGCTTCTGCACAATGACGATGAAGCCAACAAAGGCAACTACTACGGTCAGATAATCAGTACTATAGTAGACTGCGGTGTGGCAGAGGAATTCATCGAAGAGCTTACAGAAGTCATCAGCTCTCTGGCTGTAGACAGGCTGCACATAATCGGAGATATATGGGACAGAGGTTCACATCCTGACAGGATAATGGATTTTCTGATGACTTACCATGATGTGGATTTCCAGTGGGGCAATCACGACATAGTATGGATGGGAGCAGCTACAGGAAACTGGGCGTGCATGACCAATGTCCTCAGGATGAATATAAGCTACAACAATTTCGATATGCTGGAGATAGGCTACGGCATAAATCTGAGGCCGCTGGCGGTAATGGCAGAAAAAGTCTACGGCGATGATCCTTGTGAATTTTTCATGCCGAAGAGACTTGAAGAAAATAAATACGACCCGATCGAAGACAGCCTCGCAGCTAAGATGAACAAGGCTATATCCATATGTCAGTTCAAAGTGGAAGGGCAGAGGATCATGGCGCATCCTGAATACGGTCTTGAAAACAGGCTGCTTTTGGATAAGATAGATCATGAGAACGGTACGATACAGCTGAAGAGCGGTGTTTATCCTCTCAGGGATTCGAATTTCCCTACGATAGACCCGGCAGCTCCTTACAAACTCACGCAGGATGAGCTTGATGTGCTTAATGCACTGGAAGCATCTTTCCTAAACAGTGAAAAACTCCAGAAACATATCAGGTTCATCTACAGCCACGGTGCGCTTTATACAGCGGTAAACGGCAATCTGCTGTATCACGGCTGTATACCTATGGATGAAGACGGCAATTTTGAGGAGTGTACTGTAAATGGAGTGACAAAGTCGGGCAAGGCGTATATGGATTATCTTGACAGTCAGGTGAGAAAGGCATATTTCGATCCGGACAAGTCAGAAGAGACAGGCAGGTCAGGAGATCTGATGTGGTATCTGTGGCTTTCCAAAAAGTCACCGCTTTTCGGAAAGGATCAGATGACTACATTCGAACGCTGCTTCATTGCAGACAAAGCTACTCACAAGGAACATACCGTGAACTATTACAAGCTGATAAAACGCAGGGACATATGCGAGAAGATACTTGCAGAATTCGGTCTGGAACCGAAGACTTCTCACATCCTCAACGGTCATGTGCCTGTAAAGATAAAAGACGGAGAAAGCCCTGTGAAGGGAGAAGGCAAGCTCATCGTCATAGACGGAGGCATGTCCAAGGCATATCAGAAACAGACCGGTATAGCCGGATATACGTTCATATTCAATTCAAGATATATGGCACTTGCCGAGCACAAGCCGTACAGTCCTCTGCAGCCTGACGGCACACAGGAGTTCCATTCACCTGTGATAAGGACGGTGCAGACGCTGGGGCGCAGGATGTATGTCAAGGACACAGACCAGGGCAAGGAACTGATGCGTGAAGTAGAAGAACTCAAGGCGCTTGTCAGAGCGTACAGGACAGGCGAACTCAAGGAAAGAGTATAAAACTTAACAGAAAGTACAATCAACATTCTGCCGGATATGATGGTCATACCGGCAGATTTAATTTTTAAAAACAGTAAAAAAGAGACACGCCGGATAACGGTACCGGCAGTGTCTCTGATAATCACATAAAAATCTTCAGATCATTTCTTTTCTTTGATGTGGTCGAGGTGCTTTTTAAGGCATTCGAATGTTTCCTGGCTGAGATGATGCTCTATCTTGCATGCATCTTCCACTGCCACATCTTCAGAAACGCCCAGAAGCCTGAACATTTCACTCAGAACAGTATGACGTTCGTACATTTTTGATGCGATGGCAGAGCCCTCTTCGGTGAGGAATATATGTCCGTCTTCGTTCCTGGTGATATATCCATTTGTCTCCAGCTGCTTCATTGCAACGCTTACGCTCGGTTTGGAAAATCCGAGGTAGTTAACGATATCTATCGATCTGACGTTGCCTTTCTGCTTGTGAAGGATAAGTACAGCTTCAAGATAATTTTCTGCTGATTCAAGTATTTTCAAATTCCTACCTCCCTGATCTATCTTACTGCAAGTTCTAGAGCAAGAGTCATCATATCGGTGAATGATGTCTGCCGTTCTTCGGCTGTTGCTTTTTCACCTGTTACAAAATTGTCGCTTATAGTCATGATCGCCAGTGCATTGACTTTATTGAATGCGGCGTTCATATAAAGTGCAGCGGCTTCCATCTCTACTGCCAGCACGTTCATAGATGCCCATTTCTTCCACCAGTCTTCTTTCTGTTCATAGAAAACGTCGCATGATACGATGTTGCCTGCCTTGAACGGTATGTCTTTGGCTTTCGAAGCTTCATTCAGCTTCATCAGCAGTTCATAGCTGGCACATGGCGAATAATTGCCCGGCATGTCGAATGTGTGGATATAGTTTGAATCGGTGGACGCCGCAACGCCGGCAACGATGTCTCTGATTTTGATATCCTCGTGGAAAGAACCTGCTGTTCCTATCCTGATAAGATTCTGTACGTTGTATTCTGTGATAAGCTCCCAAGAATATATACCCATGGAAGGCATACCCATACCTGTCCCCTGGACTGAAACAGGGACTCCTTTATACGTTCCTGTATATCCGAACATACCTCTGATCTCGTTATAGCATCTTGGGTTTTCAAGGAAACTCTCAGCAATGAAACGTGCTCGCAGCGGATCTCCCGGCAGAAGGACTGTTTCAGCGATATCACCTGTTGATGCAGCATTTATATGTGTACTCATAACAAACCTTTCTTAAAATATTTTGTTTATTTATAACAGTATAACACAATTGCAGATTTATTAAAATGATTAAATGATATTAATGCTGCAGCCATGGATCTGCAGCCAGGATGCCATTACAGGATGTCAAGGCTGACAGATGGACTGCTGATACCGGCGTCCATAGCTATACGGCATCCCAGCGGCAGTGTGCTCTGGGGGTATGCATGACCTGCTCTGAAGTTCGATATGACAGGCTTGCCCCAGGGCAGTACGACTTCTTTTATTATATCATCAAGCTCAAGTGTCGATGATGCTATCACGGTGCCCGGTGGCACAGTGTCATGATCAGGCTCATCACATTCGCTGAATATGCCCAGTATCACGCCTGCACAGTTTCGGAATTTGCCTGCCAGTGAAAGTGCGGTCAGGGATCTGTCAAGCTTATAAGGTCTTTCTCCCACGTCTTCTATGAAAAGTATCCTGTCTTTTGTATCAACTTCATAGGGGGAGCCAAGGGTGGCCGCAAGCAGGGAAATATTGCCTCCGGTGAGTATACCTTCAGCGGCGCCTTTGTTCATGATACAGAGCTTCTCACCCGGGGGATTGGCAAGATGCCTGATACCGGCAGGATCGAAAAGGGCTGTTTTAAGAGATGACAATGTGAAATCATCGAGTTTCGTATAGTCTGTGTTGGGCATGGGACCATGAAAGGTGATGAATCCGCAAAGTCTGCTGATGGCTGTGTGCAGGGCGGTTATATCACTGTATCCGGTGAAAACCTTGCAGTTGTTTCTGATATTCGTAAAGTCGATGAGAGGAAGGAGCCTTGTGGCGCCGAAACCTCCCCGGAGACAGAATATGCCCTTTATGTCTTTGTCGCAGAAAGCTCTGTTGATGTCATCAGCGCGCAGAGTATCGCTTCCAGCCATATAGCCGTGATGCATATGGCAGCTGTCCATCACAACAGCTCTGAGTCCAAGAAATTCTATCGATCTTACAGCAGCTTCGAGATTTTTTTCAGGGACAGGCGATGATGGAGCTGTAAGGGCGACTTTGTCGCCTTCTCTGAGTTTTTCAGGATATCTGAGAGAATACATCTGATACCTCCATAAAATGATTCATAATACAAAAAAAGATGGGAGACACATCCATCTTTTTCTTTTGTGAACGATATATTGTTCGTTTTCCGTAAACCGCAGGGAACCACTCCTGCGATTCAGTGCATTTAACTTATGCACGGGTGGGGACGGGTGAGAATTAGGCGTTAGCCTTGTTGAATCTCTTGTATAATCTTGATACTTTTCTTGCAGCAGCGTTCTTGTGGATAGTGTTCTTAGCAGCAGCCTGCATCAGCTTCTTCTCTGCCAGTACCAGCTTTTCCTTTGCTGTTGCCATGTCGCCTGCTTCGATAGCTGCATCAAAAGCCTTCAGAACAGTCTTGATATGACCCTTGATACGTCTGTTTCTTGCAGTCTTCTTGTCAATTACACGGATTCTTTTCTTTGCGGATTTAATGTTTGCCATTGTTTTACCCCACTTTCTTTTATTGATATAGCTAAATTCGCAACAATAAGTATATACCACCGGTGTTCTGTTTTCAAGGGTTTCCGGGAATAAATGTGATGAAAACTGTAAAAATTAATATAAAAGAACGAAAAGAGGTGCCTATATTGGAATACAGGACAGACCTCGCTGTCGAGAGCAGGCAGCAGATCACAGACAGCACAGGCGGAGCAGAACCTGATGGTATAGTGACGCAGCACTCATCATATGACGGCGGCGTAGATGTGACATGCATAGATATAAGAAATAAAAACGGGGCGGCGCTTATGAACAAACCCTGTGGCAGATATGTCACCATCGAAGCCGACGGTATCATAGACGGAAACGATGATATGAAGCCTTATCTCGAACATGCGCTGGCAGAGGAGCTTGGCAGGATGGTGAAGTTCCACAGCAGACTCAGGGTCCTTGTGGCAGGGCTTGGCAACAGGATGGTGACGCCGGATTCACTGGGGCCGCTGACAGTCTCGAAGATAAAGGCGACACGTCATCTTTTCATAATGTTCGAGGCTGACAGTGACGATGAGATGTCATGCGTGAGCTGCATAGAGCCGGGAGTCACAGGAGTCACAGGCATGGAAACTGCAGATATAGTGAGGAAAGCATCTGAACTGGTACAGCCTGACGTCATCATCGTAGTGGATTCTCTTGCAGCAAGGAACATCGGACGCATGAGCACGACGATACAGATAACTGATACAGGCATATCACCGGGTGGCGGTATGGGTAACAAGCGGACCGGCATAAACAGCAGGACGACAGGTGCGAAAGTCATAGCGATAGGCGTACCTACAGTGATAGATGCATCGACCATAATACTTGACGCAGTTGGCGGAGCTGATGGTTACGACGAAAAAACAGTCAGCCGTATCAGAGAAAGCGACAGTCAGATGATAGTGACGTCCACAGATATAGATATGATAATAAAGGAATTTTCGGATATAATCGCAGGAGGTATAAATAAAACACTTCATCCTGGCATATATTCATAAGAGTGAATAAACGGAGGACAAGGATGAGGGAGAGAAAAGATATAAAAAAGATACTTACTGCAGGCGCCGTGATGGTCTTTCTCTGCTCCACTGTGTTTTTTTCCACAGGCAGCAGA
>CAKQNZ010000040.1 GCA_934255435.1 uncultured Clostridia bacterium
GCTCGTTTTTCATCATGAAGTGAGCGAATATTATGGTGAAGAATGCATTGGACGCTGTTATTACAGAGCCTTTTGTGCCGGTAGTGTTGGCTAGGCCTATGTAAAAGAAAATATACTGTATCGTTGTCTGCAGTATACCTTGTCCGACTATGTACGGCACTGATGATCTTCTTGGGATCTGCAGCTTCTTTTCAGTGATGCTGAAGAGTATGACCGTCATGATACCTGCGAACAGGAATCGGTAGCCTGCAAAAAGCATCTGACTTCCGGGTCCTTCGATGTGGAAAAGCTCATAGCCTATCTTGATGCCGGGGAAAGCGCTGCCCCAGAGGAGGCAGCAGAAAAGGGCAAGCAAGGCTACTACCCAGCTTTTGCTGTAGCGTGATTCTTTTTGCAGCTGTTTTGTACTGTATGTCTGTACGGATCTCATTATGTTACTTCCTCTCATTGATATATTATGCTGAAATATATAAAGCAAGAAACATGCCATGCTGTAATAGCTGCATAAAGTCACATATCAGGTGGTATTACAGGCAAAAAATACAGAGCTTGTGCCTTGCATGTATCAAAAACGACCCATGAAACCGCATTCGTGTGTCGATTATAACACAAATATGCAGAAAAAGCGGTGAAAACCTGTATAATACATTGTTTTCTCGAAGTGTTTGTGTGACAAAAAAGTGACATGTGTGTAAAAATAGCGTCATTACGTGACTTAGATTTACGTTTTTTTCCAGAAAAAGATGCCTGGAAAGGATAAGATATGCTGAAATAGTCGGATTTTATTTGATTTTCAACAAATATACTGGCATGATAATTGCTTTATTATCCAATGATACAAGAATGATAGAATCAGATATTCGGGCATGTGATATTGTGTCAGAATAGCCTTGAAATTTTTTCACTACCGTTTGGTACAGTACGATGATAATATACATATAAGAACTGTCAGGAGGAAGATATGAAATACGCTGTTCTTTTAGACTTCGGAAGTACATATACAAAGGTGGCATGTGTCGATCTGGCCGGGCAGGAGGTCGTCCTTACGGACAAGTTCCCGTCTACCGTACATTCAGATGCGATGATAAATCTCGGAGAATGTTTCGATGCCGCACGTAAGGTGATGAGCGACAGAGAATTTGACGAAGCCCTGAAACTTTCCACCAGCAGTGCTGCAGGAGGGCTGAGGATCGCAGTGTCCGGGCTCACGAAATCTCTCAGCATCGAGGCGGGCAGGAACGCCAGCTTCGGAGCAGGAGGAAAGATAATGCATATCGCATCAGGACTGATGAACGACGATGATGTCAGAGAGATAGAAGATTCCGGTGCGGAAATAATACTTCTCTGCGGCGGATATGAAAACGGCAACACCAGACTGGTGCTGCACAATGGAGAACTCCTGAGCCAGAGCAGGATAAAGATCCCTGTGATATATGCAGGCAATTCTGCTGTGGCAAGAGATATAAGACATATGTTCATAAGCAGAGGAAAAGAGTGTTTCACTGCTGAAAATATAATCCCTGATGTGGGTATGCTGAATATAGAGCCTACAGTGGATATAATAAGAGACTTGTTCATGCACAGGATAACTGATATGAAAGGTGTAGGAGGTGTCAAGAGCGAGCTGGACGGAGATATAATACCGACTCCGGCGTCAGTGCTGGCAGCTGGAGAGCTGCTTTACAGAGGCACAGACAGAAATGAAGGTATCGGACCGTATATGATGGTGGATATAGGCGGTGCTACGACAGATATATATTCTTTCAATGAGAATATCAGTTACGAAGGCGCAAAGAAAGCAGGCTCCCCGGAACCTGCTGCAAAGAGGACTGTTGAAGGTGATATGGGTATGCGTGAATCTTCGGTGTGTCTTGTGAATGAACGGGGCAGGGATGCCTTTTCAGAAGAATGCGGAATCACGCCGGAGGAGCTTGACGAAGCCATAACTTTGCGTACAGGACATCATGAATATATAGCAGACAGCGAGATGCAGCAGAGGATAGACCACAATATAGCCTGTAATGCTGTAGGAATATCGGCACGAAGGCATACCGGACGTGTAGTGAGGACTCTGAGCAAGGGGTGCCGTCTGGTACAGTACGGCAAGAACCTCTCAGAGGTGCAGAAGGTGATCGGGACAGGCGGCATAATCGTCAACAACAGAGACACGGCGGCAGAAGTCCTGAGGAGTGTGGAGCTGAAGGAGTCGGAGAGAGACGACGTCCTGCTTCCGGATTCAGTGGAGACTCTGATCGATGAAGATTACATTTTCTATGCGGCGGGACTGCTGAGAGACTATGACGAAGAAACGGCACTGGCAATAATGAAGAAAAGTATAAAATCTATATAAAAGCAAAAGGGAGAAAGCAATGGATATAAAAATAAACAGAAGGTTCAACGAGAAAGAACTTCCGGACATGAAAACCATCAAGGCGGATGCCAGGAAGATCGCATCAGGTATAACCATAGGCGAGACTCTGTTCATGAAAAAGTACGGCGTGAAGTCCGAAGCGGAATACAAACGCCAGATGATGAAAAAAGGCAAGATAATGAAACATTCCGTTATCGGCTGGAACTCATGGGACGTTACGGAAGAAGGCATAAAGAAGGTATACAACAGCCTCATAGAAGCCGGTTCATCCATCGACAGGTTCGGTATCTGCTGCGACTGGATCATGGGTGTGCCCGAAGAATACAGAGACAAGTTCCAGGCAGGCGGCAGCCTTATATTCAATTCTCCCGAGGAATGGAAAAGGATCGGACAGGTAGTTCCTGTAAACCCTCATCTGGGCGACCATATGATAGGTTCCCTGAACGGAGTAGACAATGTAAAGAACGGGCTGGAAGCCGGAGTAACGACGATCGGAAACCTGGCACAGTACTTCACATATGAATATCCTGGTCTTGAAATGGAAGACTACCGTACTACAGATTACATCAAGGCCATGGCGGTCATGGGCGAATTCAAGGATCAGGGCGTGGCTATGCACTGCAACCTGGACGACGGATACGGCGCGCAGTTCCACGATGTAGCAAACCTTCTGGGATGGGCGAAACTGGAAAGGTATGTTGCCGAAGAACTGATGGGTGGAAGAGTAGCCCACTGCTACGGCAACCTGTTCAGCGATTCCATGCTCAGAGTCGTATTCAACAGAGCTATCAGCATGATCGACAAGTATCATACGCCGGGAACTTTTGTAAACGGCAATACTATAGACTACAGTGACAGCATGCCGAGAAACTATGCAGTGCTCTCTGCATATGCGCTGGCGGATGCAGCATGCCAGTACAAGTATCCTACAGGATATGCTGTGGCTCCTGTACCGTATACCGAGGCTATCAGGATACCTGCACCTGAAGAGATCGTCGAAGGTCAGCTTTCCATGGATCTTGTTATCGAAAAAGCTCCGTATTATGCGAGATATATGGATTGGGAGAAGATCAATGATGATGCAGAGTTGCTCGTAACAGGTGCGAATATGTTCTTTGAACGTGTCATGAATGCGCTGGATGATCTCGGTGTGGATACAGAGCATGCCGGAGAGATCGCTGCTGTGCTCAAGGCCATCGGTCCTGAACAGCTGGAGACAAATTTCGGATCCGGGCTCAAGGATAAAGAATCCATGAGAGGCAGAGTGCCTATCAGACCGACAAGTATAGTACAGACCATAAATCATATCAGGGACGAAGCTCTTTCTAAGATAGACGTCAGTGATAAGGGTCCTCTTGACGGTATAAAAGTCGTAGTCGGTTCAACAGACGTGCATGAGTTCGGTAAAGAGGTAGTCCGCAATGTGATCAGCAAGGCCGGTGCTACAGTGTTTGACCTTGGCACTACAGTTTCCATACCGGAAGTGGCTGATACGCTGGTGGAGACAGGCAGCAATATACTCTGCATGAGTACCTACAACGGTATGGCGTACGGATATGCCAGAGACCTTATAGAAAGTCTCGACAAGGCAGGACTGGGCGATACTCATATCATCATGGGCGGCAGACTCAATGAGCCTCTTGACGGCAGCGATGTGCCGATAGACTGCTCGGACAGACTTGCAAAGATGGGCATAAATGTAGACAATGACGTCGATACGATGGTGGAAACTATAAAGAAAATGGCTGAAGGAGATAAATAACAGTAATCATACAAAAATACAGGAGGATAGAATATGAGCAAGAAAATCTTATTCTGCGGCGGAGGCAATATGGCAGAAGGCATAATAAGGAGCCTCATAAAGAAAGATGTAGTCAAAAGTGAAGACATAACAGTCAGTGAACTCAATCCTGCACGCTGCGATTATCTGAAAGAGACTTACGGCGTACAGGCATTAACAGACGCCACAGAAGCTATGAAGACAGCTGACATGGCAGTCATCGCAGTGCTTCCTAAGATCGTTCCGGTGGTTGCCGCAGGCCTGAAGGACAATGTACGCAAGGATGCTGTGATCATGTCCATCGCAGCAGGCGTGAAGATCGAGACTCTCGAAGGATATCTCGGTGCGGACAGGAAGATCATCAGAGTAATGCCTAACACACTGGGACAGTCAGGCAACGGACACAGTGCAGTCTGCCTGAACAGCAATGTTACAGAAGAAGAAAAAGAATTTGCAGACAAAGTCCTTTCGGCTCTGGGACAGACTATGTACCTTGCAGAGAATATGTTCAACGAGTTCACTGCATATAGCTGCTCAGGTCCGATGTGGATCTATCAGATGGCCGACGCTCTTATCGATGCAGGCGTTTACAGCGGATTCAGCAGGAAAGATTCCACTCAGATCGTTATAAAGAACCTTCTTGGCGTAGCTATGGTGCTGGATGAGACCGGCGACGCTCCTAAGGAGAGAGTAAGCGAGATGTGTTCTCCGGGAGGAGTCACTATCGAAGGATACAAATCGCTGATCGATGAAGGATTCGCAAAAGCCGTGATGACTTCGGTGAAGAAAGCTGTAGACAAGGCAAATTCCATCTGATTTTAAAACAGACCCTTCAAAGTAATGATACACATACATGGATATGCACGTGCTGTGATACAATGACACGTGCATATTTATTTTCCGGATAGTAAATATATCATGTTTTTGATGATTTATATCAATATCATTATTTCATGTGAGATAAAAACGTGTTATAATATACGGGCTGATTTAAAATGGGAGGTAAAGAATGGAAAGCAAATTTCAATACTATAAGAGAGTAATGAAGGGGGCAAGCCTCGGCAAGTTTTTTTCCGTAGTGGATGAAGCCCACAAACGTTCAGGAAAGAACCGTGCGTATCTTTTTTTCGATATACTCAACTGTATGAAAAAATACAATGCAGGTTATAATGATTATGTCATCTTTGAATTCTGGAACCTTACACCAGAACAGAGAGACACATACATGACGAGGTTCAGGAGCAAGAAATTCATAATGTTCATGAACGATCACGATTACGCCCACTATTTTGATAATAAAAACGAATTCAATGAGAAGTTCAAGGACTTCATCAAGAGAGAATGTCTTGATCTTGAGGTGGCGTCAGAGGAAGATGTCATCCATTTCTATGAGACAAGAAGGAAAGTATTTGCCAAGATGAAGGACCTCACATGCGGAAGAGGCTGCGAAAAACTCGAAACAAAGAACTTCGAAAACGGTGAAGCTTTTTATAACTATATAAAAGAAAAAGGATTTGCGACTATCGAGGATGTCATCGAGAACCATCCTGACATAGACAAGATATATCCGTTCTCAGCGAACACCATGAGAGTCATAACGATAGTGGACGCCAAAGGCGAACCTCATGTGATATACGGTGTGTTCAAAATGGGTAAAAACGGACGAGTTGTCGATAACTACGGACTTCACGGCCCTGTGGATCTTGAAACAGGAGAATTCCTGTATCCGGCACATTCCGGAGATACTACAGAGGACCAGCATTATACGGAGCATCCGTACAGCCACGTAAAGCTCGTAGGTATGAAGGTACCTATGGTAAAGGAAGTAGTTGAGTGTGCGAAGAAAGCGGCTCTCGTAGTGCCTCAGATGAGATACATCGGATGGGATATCGCTATCACGCCGGACGGGCCTGCCATAATCGAAGGCAACAATTACTGTGCTCATGATTTCTGGCAGCTGCCGGGGCAGACTCCCGGAGGCATAGGTATAATGCCTACAATAAAAAAATATATACCTGAATTCGAATATTAAGATCTGTTCTGCCTGATATCGTTTTAATATCAGGCAGAAATATTTTGCAGGACAATCACTGAAAGGATCATTCCAGATGGAGAAGTTAAGGTTTTGGATAGCGCTTGCAGCGGCAAAGCTCTCGATAGTGGCGCTGAAGATAACAAGACACAACGGGACGAACTTTCCCGGCGTCGTGGCGCTGAGGATATGCCCGCAGTTCATAAAATATATAGGTAAACCTGAAAAGATAATAGCTGTAACAGGTACAAACGGCAAGACGACAGTATGCAATCTCATACTGGATGCTCTTAAAATGGAGGGCGTCGAGCCTGCTAACAACAGGATGGGCTCGAATATAAACACAGGCATCGCAACGAGCCTGATACAGAATTCCGGGATCACAGGAAGATGCAAAAAGAAACTCGGAGTATTCGAGATCGACGAGCGGTCGGCTCTCAGGATATTCCCATATCTCGTTCCTGACTATATGGTGGTGACGAATCTGTCCAGAGATTCCATAATGAGGAACGGTCATCCTGAATATATTTCCGGTATACTGACAAAATATATTCCTGAGAAGACAAAACTGATAATGAATGCGGACGACCTCATATGCTGTGGCGTAGCACCGTCAAATGAACGTGTTTATTTCGGTATCGAGAAGATGGATACCGACCTGGATCACTGTGAGAATCTGATACAGGATTTTCAGATATGCCCGAAATGTCATCATAAACTGAAATACGAGTATGTCAGATACAGTCACATAGGCAGAGCATACTGTCCTGAATGCGGTTTCAAAGCGCCGGAATACGACTATGCCGGATGTAATGTCGATCCTGAGAACATGACCATAGAAGTCAGAGAAAAAGACGGTTCGGCTGTTTACAGCCTGCTCAACGACAGCGTGTTCAATATATACAATGTCGTTGCTGTGGTGGCACTGTTCAGACAGCTGGGTTATACGAGAGAAAAAATACAGCATTTCCTCGGCAGTATGGATATCGTGGGCAGCAGATATGACGCCCGTCAGGTCGGCGACAGCGTCATACATCTCATGCTGGCGAAGGACAAGAACGCCTTTGCAGGTTCCAGAGTGTTCGAGTATATAGCTCATACTCAGGGAAAGAAGGAAATAATAATAATGAACAGCTGTCAGGGGGATGCAGTACACTGGTCGGAAAACATATGCTGGCTGTATGACTGCGACTTTGAATATCTGGGCAGTGATGATATAATCAATGTGGTGGTGTGTGGACCGAGGGTCAGAGACTACAGGTTCAGGCTGCTGCTAGCAGGCGTGCCGGAGGAGAAGATCTCATATACCGAGAAGGAGATCGACACTCCGGAGAAACTTCTTCTGCCTGAAAATGACAACGTGTATATTCTTTACGGCACTGATTCCATAGGTCTGGGCCGTGAGGTGGCAGACCGGACTGAGAAACTGATGCAGAGCGTTAAGGAAGGAGGTTCCTGCTGATGAAGATAGAAGTGCTTTTTCCTGAGATATGCAATCTGTACGGAGAACTGTGGAATGTGAAATTCCTGGAGCGGTCATATCCGGATGCTGAGATAATCGAGACTTCACTGACGGACGAACCGCTGTTTGCAACTGAAACGCCGGATCTGATATATATGGGTACGATGTCGGAGAATTCCCAGCTGCTCGTAATAGAGAAACTGATGCCGTACAAAAAAAGACTCATGGAGCTGATCGGTTCAGGTGCTTTTTTCCTTGTTACAGGCAATGCTCTTGAAGTGTTCGGAAAGAGGATAGAGGACAAGGATGGCACGGTAGTGGAGTGCCTTGGGCTGTTCAGGACATATGCGGTGAGAGATATGAGGAACCGCTTCAATTCTCTTTACATCGGAGATTTTGCAGATGGAGAGGACAGTATGAAGATAGTTGGCTTCAAAAG
This sequence comes from uncultured Clostridia bacterium, assembly GCA_934255435.1. Lineage (GTDB taxonomy): Bacteria > Bacillota > Clostridia > Peptostreptococcales > Anaerovoracaceae > Lentihominibacter. The sequence goes on from CAKQNZ010000040.1 coordinate 8,085, forward strand.
CCAGTTCACTCACTCATATCTTGAGCCTGACGAGACTCCTGCGCCTCTGTTCATGACCCAGAGGGGACCTGGACTGGATCCGGATATGAAGGAAGAAGGTATACGTGTAAACAACTTTATGGCGACATATGTCATAGGGCCGCTTCTTGTGCTCAATCCGCCCTTTGCAAAGTACCTGCTGGAAAAATGCGGTGCAGACAGCGGTGATCTGGTATTCGAAGAGGCTGCCATGGAGGCTTATGATGCGAGAGTCATGGAGTATTCCGATCCTTCGACTGGCTTTTATTATTGATGATATAAGACTGCTTCTCTTTGTGGAGCAGTCTTTTGTATAATGTTTGAGATTGAAAAGGGAGATGATATAATGCTGAAAAAAACAAAGATCGTCTGCACTCTGGGGCCTGCCAGCAGTGATGAACAGGTAATGAAAAATATGCTTGAAGAAGGCATGAACGTAGCGAGACTGAATTTTTCACATGGGACTCATGAGGAACACAGGGCAAAGATCGAGACTTTCAGGAAAGTCAGGGACGAGATAGACATACCTGCAGCTGTGATGCTGGATACAAAGGGACCGGAGATAAGGCTCAGGGATTTTGAAAACGACAGCGAGATACTTGAGGATGGAGATACTTTCACACTGACATCGGAGGACTGCCAGGGAAGCAGGGAACGTGTCGGGATATCTTTCAAGGAACTTCCGTCTCAGGTCGGAAAGGGGACTGTTATCCTGATAGATGACGGCAGGATAAAGATGGAAGTCACTGAGTGTACAGCCACAGATGTGGTATGCAGGGTAGTCGAAGGCGGTAAAGTCAGCAACAGAAAGGGAGTCAATATACCGGGAAGCTCCCTTGATCTTGAGTATATCAGCGACGCCGACCGTGCAGATATACTGTTCGGCATAGAGATGGACGTGGACTATATAGCGGCATCTTTCGTCCGCAGTGGCGATGACGTCAGGAAACTCAGGAAACTGCTGAATGAAAACGGCGGTGAAAAGATAAAGATAATATCAAAGATAGAGAACATGGAGGGCATAGCCAATTTCGATGAGATCCTTGAACTGTCCGACGGTATAATGGTGGCCAGAGGCGATATGGGAGTGGAAGTCGATTTCGAAAAGCTTCCGGGTATCCAGAAGAAATTCATCAAAGCATGCTGTATAGCTGGCAAGCCAGTGATAACTGCGACCCAGATGCTGGAATCCATGACATATAATCCGGTGCCTACCAGGGCTGAGATAACAGATGTGGCGAATGCTGTATTCGACGGCACATCTGCAGTTATGCTTTCAGGAGAGAGCGCTGCAGGGAAATTCCCGGTGGAAACAGTAAGGACCATGACGAAGATCCTGAACCAGGCAGAGCAGGATGCGGAGGATGTCAATCAGTACAAGTTCCTTGAAGTCGAGTCGTATGCCGGCGATGTATCGGCAGCCATAGGTCATGCTGCATGCACGACTGCAGAGGACATCGATGCAAGTGTGATAATCGCTGTGACTACATCGGGATATACGGCTGAGATGATGGCAAAATACAAACCGACTGTACCGGTCATAGCAGCTACGCCAAAGCTGAAGACATATCATCAGCAGGCACTGACAAGGGGAGTGTATCCCGTTAAGACAAAAGTGAGCAGCGAATGGAACGATCTGATGTCGGAGGCTGTTTCCGGTGCGAAACGCATGGGATTCGTGGAAAGCGGCGACAGTGTCGTATTGACAGCAGGCATGCCGCTGCAGACAACGGGAAAGACAAATCTCATAAGAGTGACTGTAGCAGAATGATCCATGATCAAAAAAGCTCCACCGGCGCCTGCCATTACGGCTGCACTGTCCTGTGGAGCTTTTTGTTTTTATCTGATCTTAAACAGTGGCCTCTTCGCTTTCAGGTTCTGCTGCTTTTTCAGCAAGGACTTTTTCGTATTCTGCAAAGATAGCATCCCTGATTTTATTTCTTGTCTCTGAAACAAGAGGGTGCGCTATATCTCTGAAATCGCCTTCACCCATCTTGCGGCTCGGCATTGCGATAAAGAGTCCGTTCTGGCCCTCTATTATCTTGATGTCGTGGACAACGAATTCGTCGTCGAATGTGATTGACACGACAGCCTTCATTTTGCCATCGTCGTTGATCTTGCGTATTCTTACATCAGTGATGTTCATGATTTGTACCACCTTTCGTATTGCATTCATGTTCCAGTCATGTTGCACAGTATAATATATCGGGAATATTATACACTATAATTATTCAGTCAAGCAAGGTTTTTTTAAAAAATCTGACAATTGGGTTCCGCATAAACTTCTTTTGTGTCCTCATTCACATTGCCAAGATAGACGATAGGAAAGTAATCATTTATTTTCTTATCTTTCGGTTCGATGTTGACTATGGCTACGCCTATGCCCACCACTTCTATATCGACTTCCGACATTATCTCGCTGATGCCTTTGACGCTGCCGCCGCCTCGCATGAAGTCGTCGATGATGAGGACTTTTGTATACGGTGCCGCAGCACGTTTTGAAACGGACATTTTCTGGAGACGCTCGGATGATCCTGGAAAATAGTTTATGCTCACTGTAGCGCCTTCGGATATTTTTGTTTCACGCCGTATTACTATCAGCGGCAGATCCAGAAGCTTTGCTGTCACGAAAGCCAGCGGGATACCTTTTGTTTCTATAGTGGCGACACAGTCGGCACCGGAGTCTCTGAACTTCCTGGCAAAGATCTGGGCCATACCCTGCACCACAGGAGGGTTGTACATTATATCAGATGTATAAAGGAACCCTCCGCCCAGTATCCTGTTTTCCTCTTTGAGCATATTGCACAGATCGTGCTGTATCTCCAGGATCTTTTCGTCGGATATATCAGGGACATATCGGATGCCTCCGGCAACGCCCGGAAGCGTTTCTATGTAACCGTAGCCTGCAGCTTTGACGGCCTCTTTTGCAGCACTTATATCCTCGCTTATACTGGATTTTGCAGCTGAAAATTTATCGCAGAAATAACTCAGTCTGAATATCCTGCCGGGGGATTCGGTGAGTATCTGGCATATTGCACCGACTCTATGGCTTTTTTTCATATAAAACCTCCTGATATCTTTGATTGCATTGTTTAAACTCGAATGTTTGATATCTTTTATGCTAATATCATTCGTGTCATGTGTCAAATGATAATTATATTTTTAACAGTCGTTTTTTTGTGTTATGATGCACTTTTATCTTTAAAATATGATATACTCTTAATGACTACGATTCTGGAGGCGGATAAATGATAAATTTGTCAGATTATAAAAGGGTACATTGTATAGGCATCGGAGGGATAGGGCTTTCAGCCATAGCGGAGATACTGATGTCGAGAGGTTATGAGGTTTCAGGCTCGGATATGCGTGAGAGCGACATGACAGATAAACTTATGCGCACAGGCGCTGATATATACCTTGGCCACAGAGCCAGGAACGTGGAAGGTAAAGATCTTGTGATATATTCATCTGCAGTAGGCAAAGACAATCCGGAGCTTGTAAGAGCAGCGGAGCTTGGTATCCCGGCAGTGACAAGGGCTCAGGCACTTGGTGCACTGATGGATGAATATGACAGCAGCATAGCTGTATCAGGAACACACGGCAAGACTACGACTACTTCCATGGTATCGCTGATACTGAAAAATGCGAAAAAGGAACCGACGATACTTGTAGGCGGCAACCTTTCGGAGATAGACGGCAATGTGTATGTGGGAGGCAGCGACTATTTCGTCACTGAAGCCTGTGAATATATGGACAGTTTCCTGCAGCTGAAGCCTAAAATAGAGATCATACTGAATATAGATTCGGATCATCTTGATTATTTCAAGGATGTGGAGCATATCGCTGATTCTTTCGGCAAGTTTGCACACCTTGTTCCGGAAGACGGAGTAGTGATCGCATATGATGCGAATCCCTTTGTGAAGAGCGTCATAGAGGGACTTCCGAATGCTGTGACTTTTGGTCTCAGTGAAAGCTGTGACTATTATGCAGGTGATATCAGTTTCGACAATGAAGGCATGCCTGAGTTCAAGGTCTACAACAGTGGCAATGAACTATGCAGCATCCATCTGTCTGTACCGGGAGAGCATAATATACTCAATGCACTGTCGGCGTTCGCATGCTGTCATATACTGGGTGTGGAGACAGACGTGATAGCAGATACTCTCGAGCATTTCATAGGCACGCAGAGAAGGTTCGATATCCTTGGCACGACCAGCAGCAACATCAGGATAATAGACGACTATGCGCATCATCCGACAGAGATAAAGGCAACACTGTCAGCTGTCAGGAACATGAAGCACAACCGTCTGTGGTGTCTTTTCCAGCCCCACACCTATACACGCACGATCGCACTGCTGGATGAGTTTTCCGAAGCATTCGATGATGCGGACAAGGTAGTGCTGGCAGAGATATATGCAGCGAGAGAAAAAAACATATATAAGATAAGCTCAAAAACACTCATGAGCAGGATCAGGGAACATGCACCTGAAAAAGACGTTTATTTCTTCAAAGACTTTGAAGAAATCGCCAATTTTGTGTATAATAATGCAGAAGAAGGCGATCTTGTACTGACCATGGGTGCAGGAGATATATACAGGGTCGGAGAGATGATTCTCGAAAAAGACCGGAAATTTTAAGGGAGAGTTATGTGATATGAATATCCAGGAATATGAAGCTCTTGAAAAGGAGCGCATAAACAGGAATCTGAAGTACATGGAGGAAGGTGTCGTATTCATCGACCTGAAGATGGCATATATAGATGAAGGTGTCAGGATCGGCAGGGGAACGACGATATATCCGTGTGCTGTGATAGAAGGCGATGTCACTATCGGAGAGAACTGTATCATAGGCCAGAACACAAGAATAAAGGACTCTGTCATAGGTGACAATACGACTGTACAGAGTTCAGTGATACTGGAGAGCCGTGTGGGCAGCGATACATCTGTAGGACCATTCGCATATCTTCGTCCGAACAGCAATGTCGGCAGCGGCTGCAAGGTTGGAGACTTTGTGGAGATAAAGAACTCGACGCTGGCAGATGGTGCCAAGGCATCACATCTGACATATATAGGTGACTCTGATGTAGGAGAAAGAGTCAATCTGGGATGCGGTGTGGTGTTCGTCAACTATGATGGCAGTAAGAAATACCGCTCTGTTGTTGAAGACGGTGCTTTTATCGGATGCAATTCAAATCTTGTTTCCCCTGTTCATATCGGGAAGAACGCATATGTGGCAGCAGGGAGCACGATAACAAACGATGTACCGGAAGGTGCCCTTTACGTAGCGAGAGCCAGAGGTAAATCTCTTGAAGGCTGGGTCGAGAAAAGAGGTATCTTAAAAAAATAAAGACGGCACACAACACTAAGTGTAGAAAGTAGAGGTAGGAGAAACATATGAAAAACAGTGCATTTTCAAACTACAAGGTATTTGCAGGCAATTCACATCTTGAACTGGCAGAGGAGATAGCCTCTATAATGGGCAAACCGCTGGGAAGGGCTACTGTAAACAAGTTCAGCGATGGTGAGATATCTGTTAATCTTTGGGAGACTGTAAGAGGCGTTGACTGCTATATAATCCAGTCTACATGCGATCCTGTCAACGATAATCTGATGGAACTGCTGATAATGATAGACGCCATGAAACGTGCATCTGCAGGCAGGATAAACGCTGTCATCCCTTATTACGGATATGCAAGACAGGACAGAAAGGCTAAGGCAAGAGATCCTATCACTGCCAAGCTGGTGGCAGATCTTATAGTTGCAGCAGGAGCTGACAGAGTCCTCACGATGGATCTGCACGCAGCACAGATACAGGGATATTTCGATGTACCGGTAGATCATCTCATAGGTATGCCTATACTGTCAAAATACTTTGTCGACGAAGGCCTTGACGATGTGGTTATAGTTTCTCCTGACCACGGCAGTGTGACAAGAGCAAGGAATATGGCACAGCCCCTCGATGCACCTATCGCAATAGTGGACAAGAGAAGACCTGAACCTAACAAAAGCGAGATCATGAATATAATCGGAGATATAAAGGACAAGAACTGTATACTTATCGACGATATGATCGATACTGCAGGAACTATCACAAATGCAGCCAATGCACTGAAGGAGCTTGGAGCAAAGAGCGTAAGAGCATGTGCGACACATGCAGTACTTTCAGGTCCAGCAATAGAGCGTATAGAAAAATCGGCAATAGAAGAACTCGTACTTCTGAACACTATTCCTATCCCTGAAGAAAAGAGGATCGGTAAAATGAAGTTCCTGTCGGTAGCTCCGCTGTTTGCAGAAGCCATGACAAGAGTATTCACAAACGACTCCATCAGTAAACTCTTTGACTGATAAAAACAAACGAAAGGCGAAATACTGATATGATCGTAATAGCAGGTCTGGGCAATCCCGGCAGGAAATACGAAAAGACAAGACACAATATGGGATTCCTCACAATAGACCGTATTGCAGAAAACAACGATATAAATGTCAGCAGGATAAAACACAAGGCACTGGTCGGAGATGGATTCGTCTCCGGCCATAAAGTGCTTCTGGTAAAACCGCAGACTTATATGAATCTCAGCGGGGATTCCATCCGTGAGATCATGGACTACTATGATGTCGATATAGAAGACCTGATCGTCATATATGATGACTTTGACATAGAGACCGGAGCACTCAGGATAAGAAAAAAAGGCAGTGCAGGCAGTCACAACGGTATGAAGTCCATAATCAAATGTCTGGGAGACGACGGTTTTCCGAGGATAAGAGTAGGCATAGGCAAAAGCGGCAACCAGGACTGGAAGGATTTTGTGCTGGGCAAGGTCGGCGGTAGCGATTCTGAGCTTATCTCCGCTGCCATATCGAATGCTGCAGATGCAGTGGAATGTATCATATCCGAAGGCATAGACCGTGCTATGAAAAAAAATAATACTAAGAAAAAGAA
>CAKQNZ010000041.1 GCA_934255435.1 uncultured Clostridia bacterium
ATCTCTGCGATGTAAGCTCCGATGTAGAATCTTACCTTGTGAGCGAACACCTTGAGTGCCAGCAGAGCTCTTTCGTTGCCGTCTTCAGCAGCAGCCTCCAGGTCTCTGAAGTCACTTGAAACGCCTGAAATACCCAGAACACCTGACTTCTTGTTCAGGATCTCGTTTGCAACACCCTGATCGAGGTTTTCCTTTTCTCTTATATAAGTAACGATAGCCGGGTCGATGTCTCCGCTCCTTGTTCCCATTACGAGACCCTCAAGCGGTGTGAATCCCATCGATGTATCGATGCACTTGCCTCTCTTGATAGCTGATACTGATGCTCCGTTGCCCAGGTGGCATGTGATGATCTTAAGATCGTCGAGGTTTACGTTCATGATATCTGAAGCTCTCTCAGCTACGTATTTATGGCTTGTTCCGTGGAATCCGTATCTTCTGATGCCGTACTTCTGATAATATTCATACGGGATAGCGTAGATATATGATTCAGGAGGCATAGTCTGGTGGAATGCTGTATCGAATACTGCAACCATCGGAGTCTCCGGCATGAGTGCCTGACATGCTGCGATACCCAGAAGGTTAGGCGGATTGTGGAGCGGTGCCAGATCTACGCACTCTTCGAGAGTCTTGATAACTGTTTCGTCGATAAGTACCGAGTGAGCGTATTTTTCTCCGGCGTGTACCACACGATGTCCCACAGCACCGATCTCGCTCATATCTTTAACAACACCGTGATCTTCGTCCTGGATCGCATCAAGAACATGTCCGATAGCGTCCTTGTGGTCTGCCATAGGTGTAACCAGTTTGAACTTGTCCATACCGATCTTTTCGTGAGTGATCACTGAACCGTCCATGCCGATCCTTTCAACGAGACCTTTGCACATGAGTACTTCATTTGTCATATCAAGTACCTGATATTTGAGTGAAGAGCTTCCGCAGTTGATAACTAAAACTTTCATTATATATTTTCCTCCGTGTTAAATTAATCTGAAACAACTATAATATTATAACTTTTACAGCCACTGTTTTCAAGGCTTTTATACGACTTTATATGAAATGACCGCTGAAGACCCTGTCCGAGTATCGGTACAGATCCCTGCCTGCCAGTATGTTGTACATATCTGCAGCAAGGATATCAGTTTCCAGCGCTTTCTGTATCTCCGGAAAATTGTGGACTTCCTTGTTTACATTGGTTATGACCGGTATGTCTGCCGCTTCGGATTTTTTTATCCAGCGTATCATTTTCCTGCCCTGTGCTCCTGCAGCGAGCACCCGGGCGTATTTTCCAGCATATACAGTATCTCTTCCTGTACCAAGTAGAATATACACAAGTATCCGCCTTACTGCCGCTTCGGTATATCGCTTTGAAACTACTGATGATATCAGCTCTTTGAGATCTCCGGCAGTCACAGCTTCTTTTTTGAGCTTGTGCTCCAAGCCTTCACCCACGCAGTATATCTGCGACAGCTGCTTCGACGTCTTCCGTATTATCTCAGCTCTCACAAGCTGAAACATAAGCTCATCTGACGGTCTGCTGCTGTCAGCAGCAGCGACACTGACATCCTGCGGTACATATGATGAAATATCTCTGCCTGACGACAGCATATCCCTGATGACCGTAGCACCTGCAAACCCGGCAGCCTCATTTGCATCAAAATATCCGGAACCGTTTCGTCTGACAGTCACCGGCTCTATATGCCTGCCAAGGTTTTCCCAGTGCATGATCCTTTTCAGATATTCCAGCGCCAGTATATTGTTCGGTGAAAGCATCACCTCCACAGCTTTTCTGCCTATTATCTGTTCAGATGCCAGCTGATTTGCTTTTGCAAAAGAAAATCCTTCGCCCATTATCTCATCCCGTATCTTCTTTATCTCATCTTCCTTTGCAGTCATTTCCGCCGCAGTGTCTCTAAGAAGATCTATGTCTCCGTTTTCACTGCCGAAACATATATGCGTCACACCTGATCTTACAAGTATATCGACACTGCCTTCTGCAAAGACCTGTGCCGGTGCGCATGCATAAAGGAAAGGCAGTTCGAGAACAAGATCTGCCCCGTTCATCGCAGCCAGCTTTGCCCTGGTCCACTTATCCATAATGGCAGCCTCTCCTCTCTGGGTAAAACTGCCGCTCATGACTGCAGCTATGCCGTCAGCTTCTGTCAGCTCTCGTGCTTTCTGTATATGATATCCGTGCCCGTTGTGGAACGGATTGTATTCCGCTGGTATTCCTGTTATCCTCATGGCTCAATCATAACATAACATATGAAAGAATCAAAGATATTACAGTTGAAAAAATACAGTGAGTGAATTTGCTTTTGAACAGGAATCCTGCATGTATACCCGTACCGCTGAGCATGCTCATTGTCTGCCCCATTACAGACAGACCTCCCCAGGACATTATTGCAGTGCAGAGGACGCATCTGATCAAGTCGGAAACCATCCGGCACTCCGCAACAGCACCACATCCCACCGTCATCTCAAAGAAGCCTTTCACAAGAGCTCTGATGCACTGGGAGTCTATGAAAGACAGCATACCGCTCATATGCAGCATATCTGTCACGAACATGAACATCACGATATAAGCCAGTATTATGCCCAGAGCCTTGAAAGACGAAAGTATCGATTCTGTGAGAGATTCCTGTATCCCTGACTTTTCTATACATTCTCTGCTGCCGTCAGCTTTTCTGCCTGAACCGTATTTTTTTGAATAGATCATGCCGTTGACAACAGCTCCGGCATAGTGCGAAACTGCTATTATACCTCCGGCAAGACCTGATCCCAGCATACCTGCACCGACAGCTCCCACCATGAACGCAGGTCCCGATGTACTGCAGAAAGACATGAGCCGCCTGGCTTCGCTGATATCTATATCACCGGCACGCTTCATGTCTCCAACGATCTTTGCCCCCATCGGATATCCCGACAGAACGCTCATGGAAAACGGGAACAGCCCGGAACTGAAATATTTCATTATACCGAGGTTCTGAAGAAAATTGGCACATATAAAAAACGGCAGCAGTGCAGGAAGCACATTGCCAAGCCACAGGGATATGCCTTTTCTCGCTGAGGTCAGCGCCATTTCAGGGAAAGCGACCATAAGTATGCAGCATGACAGTGCAGCAGTACCTGCGATCATTATTTTTTCTATTTTTAGTCTGTGTCTGAAATCAAAAATATCCATGGTAGAGTCTATTCACTTTACCATGGATATATTACATTTACTGTCTGTTATTCATGTTCTTCTTCACTGAGCGGTGACGGTGCAGGCATATCCTCTCCATCCACCTGCGCTCTGTAGGACATATCTCTGAGCTCGTCCCTGTTTGCAGCAAGTGCTGAGTTGATGTCATCGAAAGCCTTTTCGATGCTGGTGAACATTTCGCCGAAATATATAGAACTGAGATGTTCCATCTTTCCCTGGAAGTTGCTGAGTATGCTGTCGAGATAATCATATGTACCTATCTTGAGCTGTTTCGCTGTATCTTCGGTGACCTTCATAAGTTCTTCTGCTCTGAATTTGGCTTTTACTGTTATGTCGTTGTTCTCCACCAGAGTATCCGCCTGTTTCTGCGCATCATCTATCACCGCCTCGTACTGTGTCTTGGCTTCAGCAATGATACGTTCTCTTTCGTTTTTGATCCACTGCGCCTGCTGTATCTCATCCGGCAGCTCTGCCCTTATCTCCCTGACTATCTCCAATAATTCCTGAGAGTCTACCATGATCTTGCCTGTAAGCGGAAATCCCGCAGCCGTATCAACTATTTCTTCTATTTCTTCAAGTAGTTCCAAAACTCTCATAACATCCTCCTATTTTATGATCTTATCATTCATATATTCCAGTATCCTGTCCGGAACGAGTCCCTGTATACTCCCGCCGAGAGAATGGACTTCTTTCATCATGCTTGAACTTATAAACGAATACTCCGGCGCCGTCATCAGAAAAACTGTTTCGACTTTCTCGTTGAAAAGTCTGTCGTTCATCTGTGCCATCTGTATCTCGTACTCGAAATCTGCAGCAGCTCTCAGTCCTCTGACCACGACATTGAAACCGTTCTCGTTGACATAGTCAGCAAGCAGTCCTGAAAAATTCTCGACTCTGACATTGTCAAGTCCGTCAAGTGTCTCCCTTATCATTTTTTCACGTTCGTCAAGGGTGAACATTGATTTTTTGGAAGGGTTCACGATTATTCCTATCGTAAGTTCGTCGTAAAGCTTTGATGCCCGTTCTATGATATTGTAGTGACCGTTCGTAAGCGGATCGAACGAGCCTGTGTATAATGCTTTTGTCTTCATTCCGGTTGGTTCCTTCTATTGATATCGTTTCATTATATCATGCTTTTTTTGCAGGTTCAACAATAGATTGAAAGCATGATTATACCGTATTTGCGTTCTTTTATTTTATTGAATCCTTCAAACTCTTCAGGCAGCACTTCTTCTCTGCGGTGTTCTGCGATTATCACACCATCTTCTGCAAGCACGCCGTATTCACGTATCAGTTGAAAACATTCTTCGAGATATCCTTTGCCGTAAGGCGGATCCAGTAGTATTATATCGAATTTTTCACCAAGGCCGGCCAGGACTTTCTTGTAGTCTCCCGGCACCACTCTTGCTCCGCTTTCTATTTTGCAGTGTTCTATATTGGATCTTATCAGCCTGAGACTTTCCCTGGAATTATCTGCAAATACACAGAAATCTGCACCTCTGCTCAATGCCTCGATTCCCAGATTGCCTGTTCCCGAAAAAAGATCCAGGACTCTGCTGCCCCATATCCTGTCTGTCATTATGCTGAACAGCGCCTCTTTGACTTTGTCTGTTGTAGGACGCACTGAATTATCCGCCGGAGGCGTAAGACGTCTCCCTTTATAATCACCTGCTATTACACGCATATACTTTACCTCCTGTAGATGTCCTGAAAGGACAAGTATCATATAATTTTATCATTATTGAAATGATATATCCAGTACCAACTGGTAAAAATGCGTTTCATATGAAATTATTGCTTGTTATAGATACCTGAACACTGGTTAAATTATTAGTACAGGAGGTGAAAGACATGTCATTACAGGATAAAATGAACACAAGTGCAAAGCCTGCATTAAAGAACCTGAAGACTGAAGTAGCAAACGAGCTGGGACTCGCTAACTACGAACAGGCTGACAAGGGAAACATGACCGCAAGAGAAAACGGTTATGTAGGCGGCTATATGACTAAGAAGTTAGTCGAAATGGCTGAACAGCAGCTTTCAGGCAAATAACACCTGAACGCAGCAACTGATTGAAAATGGAGATATTTGTTTGAAAGCAAATATCTCTTTTTCAATTATCATGCTCGTATGCATTACAACATATCCATATATGAAGATATTTCTACAGTTCAAGCTGTATATTCCTGCCGAAAAGTTTCACGATACGCCGTTTAAGCGCCTGATCCTGCTCTTTTTCAAGCATTGGATCATCTTTCAGTATTTTACCTGCCAACGATCCTGCATGCTCCATTATCCTGACGTGCTTTGCCAGATCTGATATGTTCATATCAGGAAGTCCATGCTGCCGCATACCGAATATCTCCCCGGGACCTCGTATTTCCAGATCCTTTTCCGCTATGTAAAATCCGTCAGTAGAATTTTCCATTATTTCAGCACGCTGTCTGGCGATCTCTGAATCTCCGGATGTTATCAGCATGCAGTACGACTGATGTACACCTCTTCCTACTCTGCCCCTGAGCTGATGCAGCTGCGCCAGCCCGAAACGCTCAGCATTTTCGATGACTATGACTGTGGCGTTGGGTACATTTATCCCGACTTCGATGACTACTGTAGCAACAAGAACATGTATCTGTCCATTACAGAACTTTTCCATGATGTCATCTTTCTGCTGCTGTTTCATACCGCCGTGGAGCAGCGCTATATTATATCCCGGAAAGCGCTCCTGAAGCTCTGCTGCCGTCTCTTCAGCCGATCGTGCATCCAGAACGTCTGAATCCTCGATGAGAGATGTGACTACATAGGCCTGACGCCCTTCTTTCAGCTGCATTTCAACGAAATTGTAAGCCTTATAGCGCTCCCTTTCGCTGAGAGCTCTTGTCCTGATCTGCTGCCTGCCCGGAGGCAGTTCATCTATGACAGAAACTGACAGATCGCCGTACAAGATCACTGCCAGAGTACGTGGTATCGGCGTCGCTGTCATTACCAGCACATTGGGGTCAGAACCTTTCTCCTTGAGCATGACACGCTGGTTCACACCGAATCTGTGCTGTTCATCAGTTATTACAAGCCCAAGGTTTCTGAACACGACATCCGGCTGTATGACTGCATGTGTCCCTACGAGTATATCTATCTCACCACTGGCAAGCGCATCAAGTATCGCTCTCTTTTCAGAGGCTTTCAGCGAGCCTGACAGAAACCCTGTCCGTATGCCGTGCCGTGAAAAACTGTCTGCAAATCCCTCGTAATGCTGTCTTGCCAGTATTTCAGTAGGTGCCATCATCACAGCCTGGTATCCGCTGCGAACAGCCTTGTACATCGCAAGTTCAGCCACAGCAGTCTTGCCGGATCCAACATCTCCCTGCACCAGACGATTCATCATATCGCTGCTTTCAAGGTCCTGCATTATCTCATCGACACATCTTTGCTGAGCCCCTGTCAAGGGATATGGCATGGACTCCAGATACGGTGTTATATCAGCATCCTTCGAAAATGCTATGCCGCTGCCTGCCTCTTTCATATTGTGCCTTGTGGCAAACAGCCCTGCCTGCAGTACCAGCAGTTCATCGAAGATCAGTCTGTACCTTGCTTCGAGCAGTTTCTGTTTTTCTTTTGGAAAATGTATGTTCTCCAGTGCATAGGCTTCTGAACACAGTCTGTTCGACTTGCGGCACTCTTCCGTCAGTATGTCCTCAGCTTCACTCCAGAGCTCCCTGAGTCCTGACTGCCACGATCTCATTTCACGCTGTGTTATCCCTTTTGTCAGCGGATATACCGGCAGTATGCCCATTTCGGCATCTTTTTCCGGGCAGAATTCAGGCTGCGGCATACGGATCTGACCGTTGTATACGTTAGGTTTACCGTAAAATACATACTGTCTGCCTTTCATGAACGTGTCTTTAAGATACCTGCCATTGAAGAAAACGCATTCCAAAACACCAGTACCGTCTTCAGCAATCACTTTAAGCATGCTCCGACCTTTCCTTGATCTGCCGCTCTGCTCTGTCATAACGACCTTTGCTCTGACCGCAGCTGCTTCACCCTCTCTCAGCGCAGATATATCTGTATAATGCCGCCTGTCTTCGTAATCCCTTGGAAAAAACAGCATCATATCCTCAAGCGTTCTGATACCCAGCCTTGCCAGTGCTTCTGCCTTTTTCGGTCCTATACCTTTGATACTTGTAACAGGATCATGAAGCTCCATCACCTGCTCACCTCTATATGACGCTTTGCGATATTCCTTGATACTGTCCCCGTGACACGGACAGTTACTTTTGAAGGCTTTCTTCCAAGCATCTTTTCTGTGTACTCATATATATAGTCTATTATCCTGCCTGTCGTTTTTTTGATACTCGTACCGAAATGCACGATTATCGACACAGTGATATCGAGCCCGTCTTCACCGTCCAAAAACTGTATACTGCCGGATTCCTCGTCGTAAAGGTTCATCTTTGATGCTATCCCCGGGACCATGTTTTTGTATTTACCACGGTAATTGAGCAGCTCCGCCTTTCCTCCGCAGGATTCCACAGCCTCTGTGACTATCCTGTATACTACATTTTCGTTAACAAGTATATCTCCCAGTTTCGTCTCTTTTCTGAACAATTTTATTCTCCTGTTCATATCATTCAATTGACAAATACCTTTTTATTATGTAGGAAATATCTCCGAAAAAGATATTTCCTATGTTATGATAAAATGTGGCAAAGCCACTTTTGTTCTAACAGATATTATACAACATTTCACTGTTAAAAAACATATACTAAATACGGATCGGAGTGATTGCCATGAACAGAAACAGTTACAAATGCTATCCCCAGAAGAAAAAGAAAAAAAGAAGATGCCGAAGCAGCGGTATAGGTGCAGTGCTTGTCGCACTGGGACTGGTCACAGTGTTCATGCTGATACTGCCTCTGGAATGCTGGGTGATACTTATGTGTGCAGTCCTTATGATATGCGGTTTCATGCTTATCAAAAGCAGCCGCTGAAACAGCGGCTGCCCTGTACTTTGCATGATATATGAGACCGGTTGTCTACTCGGTCATTTTCTCCTGCTTGACTTTCTTGTCTATGATATGTCTTGACGCCAGCTCTCTGTGGACGTCCTCTACACTTATACCCATCTGAACCATCATCACCATGATATGATAAGCAAGGTCTGCGATCTCATAAACGGTTTCTTTCTTATCATCGGCTTTTCCTGCTATGATGACCTCTGTACATTCCTCGCCTACTTTCTTCAGGATCTTGTCTATGCCCTTTTCGAACAGATATGTCGTATAAGAGCCCTCAGGCTTGTCTTTCATGCGCCCTTCAAGCAGCTGATAGAGACCTTCAAGAGTGAATTCGCTGAGCTCGTCGCTTTCCCACAGCATATTGTCGTGGAAGCATGACTCGTTGCCCAGGTGACACGCCGGGCCGTCCTTTTCCACTTTTATCAGCAGCGCATCCTTGTCGCAGTCTGCCGTCATGGAAACTATGTGCTGGAAGTTGCCGCTGGTCTCTCCCTTGCGCCACAGCTCCTGTCTTGATCTGCTGAAAAAGCATGTTCTGCCTTCCTTCATGGAGATCTCTATGCTTTCCCTGTTCATATATGCCACTGTCAGCACCCTGCCGTTTACGGCGTCCTGCACGACAGCTGGTATAAGGTCTTTTTCATCGAATTTAAGTTCATCTATGTTTATCATGATCATAACCTCACTGTAATATCATTGTCTCTGAGCTTTTCCTTGAGTTCTTTTATCGTGACTTCGCCGAAGTGGAAGATCGAAGCTGCCAGCCCTGCATCTATATCAGGTATCTGCCTGAACAGCTGCACAAAGTCATCAGAAGATCCTGCTCCGCCTGATGCTATCACAGGCACATCCACCGCATCGCATACAGCCTTCAGCATCTCGATGTCGAATCCTCCTTTCACGCCGTCGGTATCTATGGAATTGACAACGACTTCACCAGCTCCAAGATCCACACATTTCTTTATCCAGCTTATAGCTTCCATGCCTGTATCGTCACGGCCGCCTCTGGCGAACACTCTGAACTGGCCATCCACACGCTTCACATCAGCCGATATGACCACGCACTGATTGCCGTATCTCTGGGCAGCCTCCTTTATGAGCTGCGGGTTCTTTATAGCTCCTGAATTTACACTGACTTTGTCTGCACCGCATTTCAGGACCCTGTCGAAATCATCTACAGTATTGATACCGCCGCCTACTGTAAGTGGTATGAATATGGTTTCTGCCACTTTCCTCAGGATATCTGTGAACAGCGCTCGGCCTTCTGCAGATGCCGTTATATCGTAGAACACCAGCTCGTCGGCACCGTTTTCCGAGTAGTACGAAGCCAGCTCCACCGGAGATGATACGTCACTCAGACCTTCAAAATTGACTCCCTTGACCACACGTCCGTCTCTGACATCGAGACATGGTATTATCCTCTTTGTTATCATTCTGCCACCTCTATAGCCTCTCTGAGATCTATCGCTCCCGTGTAATACGCTTTTCCGATTATAGCACCGTAAAGTCCCATCTGGCTCAGCTTTCTTATATCCTCCATGGATGAAACTCCACCTGACGCTATGATGTCAAGATCGAAGGATGCTGCCAGCCTGTTGTACATATCTATGTTGGAGCCTTTCATAGCACCGTCTCTGGATATATCCGTACATATGATAGTCTTCACGCCTGTCTGCTGCATCTTTTCAAAAAAAGCTTCGAGAGTGAATTCTGACTTTTCCAGCCATCCTTTCACTGCGATATAGCCGTCTCTGACATCTGCGCCAACAGCTATCTTCTCTCCGTATTTTCCCACTGCCTCCTTCAGCAGTACCTCATCCTTCACTGCGGCCGTTCCAAGAATCACCCTGGAAACGCCTCCACCCAGATATCTGTCTATGGTCTCCATGGATCTGATGCCGCCGCCGGTTTCGATGAACAGTGACGTTTCCCTGGCTATCTGCTGTATTATATCAAAGTTAGGCGTAAGACCGTCTCTGGCGCCCTCAAGATCCACAACATGTATGTATGATGCGCCCTGCTTTTCGAACTCACGGGCCACGCTTACAGGATCCTCGCTGTACACTGTCATATCATCGTAATCACCTTTGAAAAGCCTCACTGCTTTCTTCTCGTACAGATCTATTGCTGGAAATATATTCATTCTTTCTTATTCTCCTTCACAAAATGCTCTGAGTATCGCCAGTCCTGTCTTACCGCTTTTCTCCGGGTGGAACTGGCAGCCCATGACATTGTCCCTGGCAACGGCCGCGGTTATTTTCCTGCCGTAATCCGTCGCTGCGATGAGACTATCGTCGCAGTCCTGTGCATAGTATGAGTGTACGAAATACACACAGTCCCCCTCGTTTATCTTAGAAAGAAGCCGGTGATCCTTCGTGAACTCGAGCTGGTTCCAGCCTATATGCGGTATCTTCAGTCCTTTTGGAAGAGTTCCTTCCATGGGCACCACAGAGCCTTTCAGCAGCCCCAGACCCTCATGCTCGCCATATTCGAAGCTTTTCTCAAACAGCAGCTGCATACCCAGGCATATGCCCATGATATCTTTTCCTGCAGCGGCTTCCTCTTTTATGACTTTGTCGAGGCCTTTGCTTCTCAGCTTGTCTATGGCGTCTGCAAATGCACCTACCCCCGGCAGTATGATCCTGTCGGCTTTTCTTATCTGCTCCGCATCCGACGTCACTGTAACATCAGCACCGATATATTTCAGAGACGAACACAGGGAAAACAGGTTCCCCACGCCGTAATCTATAACAACTATCATTTACAAAACTCCTTTCGTGGAAGGTATCTCGTCCGAAAACCTTTCATCAACAGCCACTGCCTCCTTCATACTCCTGGCAACAGCTTTGAACACACCTTCTATGATATGATGGGAGTTCATACCTGCAAGCTGCCTTACATGCAGAGTGACACCGCTGCTTCTCGAAAAAGCCACAAAGAATTCTTCACACAGCTCGGTATCGAAATTCCCGACTTTTTCAGTTGGTATATTGAGCTGCGGGTAGAACCCGCCTCTTCCGGAAATATCCACCGCCGACAGTATCAGCGCCTCGTCCATAGGCAGCACCACTGAAGAATAGCGGGTTATGCCTTTCTTGTCACCCAGTGCTTCTGCAAAAGCACTGCCCAGACATATGCCGATATCTTCTGTAGTGTGGTGATAATCAACGTATGTATCACCGCTGCATCTGACTTCAAGATCGAACCTGCCGTGTTTCGAAAACAGCGTCAGCATATGATCCAGAAATCCACATCCTGTCTGGCATATCGACGAGCCTGTCCCATCAAGACAGAGCTTCAGACTTATATCTGTTTCACCTGTCGTTCTCTTTATTTCAGATGTTCTCATCATTTCTGCTCCTCCAGTATGACTTCGACAGCGCTGATGAATTTCTCCATCTGCTCCATGGTCCCTATGGAAACACGGTTGTACCGGGATATACGATCTTTAGTGAAGTGTCTGATCAGTATGCCTTTTTCCTTGAGTCCCAGATACAGTTTCTCACCGTCTATCCTGTCTGACTTCACGAACAGGAAATTCGCTTTTGAATCAGTCACTTCGAATCCCAGCGCTTCGAGATGTTTCTTTGTCCACTGGCGTGTCTCGATTATCCTGCCGCAGTTGGACATATAGTAGTCGTTGTTGCACACAGCTGCATATCCCGCTGTTGCTGTCATGCTGTTCACATTGTATGGGTTCGTGGAATATTTTATCGTGTTCAGGTCGTTGATGAGCTCTGTGTTTCCTATGCCGAAACCAAGTCTTCCTCCTGCCAGTGAACGTGACTTCGAGAAAGTCTGAGTCACAAGCAGATTGTCGTATCTGTCCACAAGCTTTACTGCGCTCTCCGCACCGAAATCAACATATGCCTCATCTATGATGACGATGTTGTCAGGATTCGATCGTACTATTTCCTCTACCTGAGAAATCGGCATGTATGTACCTGTCGGTGAGTTCGGATTAGCTACAACTATGGTCTTTCCTGCTCCTTTGTAGTCTTCAGGATCTACAGCCAGGTCCGTTCCTACCGGTATCTCTTCATACGGTATGCGGTTCAGCTCTGCAAACACCGGATAAAAACCGTATGTTATATCAGGGAATACAAGGGGATGATCTTCATCTGCAAACGCCATGAATGCAAAATTCAGCACTTCATCAGAACCGTTTGTCAGGATCACCTGTTCCGGTCTTACATTGTTTATCTCTGCCAGCTTTCCTGCCAGGTCGTTCCACTCAGGTTTCGAATATATCTGAAGACCAGAGGCAGCTTCCGCCGCAGCTTTTGCAACATCTTCATGAGGCGGATACGGCGATTCATTGGTATTAAGTTTTATATACTGCTGCATAGCTGCAGGCTGCTCTCCAGGAGTGTATGGAGTAAGCCCTGAAAATCTGCTGCTGAAAAATCTACTCATTTATATCCACCTGCTCTTTCATTTTTCTTACTAATGTCTCTATTTCTTCTGTCTTGAATTTGAAGCTTGCCTTGTTCACTATAAGTCTGGCGCTTATCGGCACGATGGTCTCTATGACTTCAAGGTCGTTTTCTTTCAGTGTGGTACCTGTCTCCACAAGATCCACTATGACATCCGAAAGTCCCAGTATCGGTGCGAGCTCTATGGATCCGTTGAGCTTTATTATATCGATATCTCTGCCTTTTTTAGCATAGAATTTCCTTGCCACATTCGTGAACTTCGTAGCTACCTTCAGTGTCCTCTTTCCGCTGTCTTCGAATCCTCTCACTGACGCCACGGCCATCCTGCACTTTCCTGTATCGAGATCAAGCAGTTCATATATATCCGGTTCGTTTTCAAGAAGTATGTCCTTGCCGACCACGCCTACATCTGCTGCACCTCTCTCCACATATATGGAAACATCCGAAGGTTTCACCCAGAAGTATCTCACTCCGCTCTCATAGTCTTCGAATATGAGTTTGCGGTTTTTCTCTTTCATCGAGGCACATTCATATCCTGCAGCCTCAAATTTTTCGTAGACCTTGTCACCCAGTCTGCCCTTGGGGAGTGCTATATTAATCATCGCTTCTGTCCTTTCTCAGATCCAGGATCTCACGGTATCTGAATTTTTCCGGTATGCACTTCTGTGCGCTCACTGTCCTGCCCATCACCGTGAGAGTCCTTATCTGCTCAGTCATCTGTTCCAGATCTGTTTTATCATCGTACAGTACCAGAACATCGATCGTATGTTCACCGCTGCATGTGATGAGATCGTCAAGAAGGTCGAGATACAGCGCAAATCCTGCAGCACCGGATGTCCTGCCCATCCTCCTCAGGAGGTTGTCATACTGTCCGCCTGAAAGCACGCCTTCATATATACCGTTCAGGAATCCTCTGAACACGATACCGTTGTAATATTTCATGTTGTTGACTATTGAAAAGTCGCATCTTATCCTGCCCTTGAAGTCGAGCCTGCCTACTGTCCTGCATATGGTCCTCAGTTCATCCAGTGCTCTGACAGACGCTTCACTGTCACAGATCTGTTCAAGGTTCTTTATAGCAGTTTCCGGCTCTCCGTGTATACTGATGAAGCTGCAAAGCTTCTCTGTCTGCCTGTCAGCTATATCGTATTCACTGCACAGCCTTCTTATATCATGCATGTTCTTTTCAGCGATGTACCCCATCGCCTTTTTTCTGAAAGTCTCGTCGCCTCCTGTTTCGTCAAGAAGCGCTGACAATATGCCAAGATGTGATATATCCAGTACGAACTCTTCAGATATGAGTTTCAGCGTCTGTGCTGCCAGGGATATCACCTCGACGATATCGTATGTATCTATGTCTCCGATACATTCAAGCCCCGCCTGCATGATCTCCTTGAACTGACGGCTGCCACCTGATGTCCTGTATATGTTCTCGTTGTAATATACTTTCTGCTTGCACCCTTCCTGATCCTTGCCGTTTCTTACAATGGAAAGAGTCACGTCCGGTTTCAGCGCCATCAGCTTGCCGTCTGTATCATTAAAAGTTATTATCTGATCGCTGATAAGAAAATCCTTGTTGTTCGAGTAAAGCTCATATTCTTCGAACTTGCTCATCCTCAGAGGCATATATCCGTATCTGCCGTAGAGTGAACGCAGATCGAATATAACTTTCTCCTCGCTTCTTAATACTTTTTCGTCTATCATATCGTCCCTTCTTTTATCTGATCCACCAACCAGTTTATTTTATCGCTTTATCACACTAATGTGAAATTATGATAAATTATAATATCCAACGGTCTGAATGTCAAGTGCCTGAAACAAAAAAATAACGCCCACTTTCGTGAGCGTCAATATCCACCTTAGATGGCACGGTTTACCTTGCCTGATCTGATGCAACTTGTGCATACTTTGGCTTTTCTGACTGTACCGTTGTCATCAACTCTTACAGACTGAATATTAGCATTCCATTTTCTTCTTGTGTGTCTGTTGGAATGGGATAC
>CAKQNZ010000042.1 GCA_934255435.1 uncultured Clostridia bacterium
TGGCTCCAAGGGTGGGGCTCGAACCCACAGCCTATCGGTTAACAGCCGAGTGCTCCACCATTGAGCTACCTTGGAATGTCTGGTTGTTTCTCAACGACAATTAATACTATACTACACAGCCGCTGAGATGTCAACCATTATTTTATCTTTTTTTGATTTTTCCAGATATATATGCCGAAGATATATTTATGCATAAATATATCCTGGCTCTGACAGTGCAGGCTGCTAATTCTGGAGTTTCCTGTCCTCTTCTCTTATTGCCTTTATATGCATATCCTGTTCTTCACTGAGATTTGATTCGACCATTTCGATCTTTCGGGAATATTTCCTGATGTTTTCTGTATCGCCCTGAGCTTCATATATGCTGAGCAGTTCTTTCATGGTCTCGATATGGCTGCCGTTCAGCGTCAGGACCTTTTTCAGCGATGATACTGCTTCGTCTGTCCTGCCCATCATTTCATAGGCTATGCCGAGATAGTAGTAAAGAGGCCACCAGTTTCCAAACCTCGTATCGATAAATGGTTCCAGAGCTGATATTCCGCTCTCGTAGCGCCCTGCCAGTATTTCATTGCAGCCTTTCTCTATCCTGAGCGGGTCCGCTAACTGCGCCAGACGCATCTGTATTTCTTTTCTTTCCTTGCTGTCGCTGCTTAGTCTGACAAAGCTCCTCCAGGCTATATCTGCCTTTGCATAAAGACCGATATTCATATATGCATATCCGAGATAATAATAGCCTTGCGCAAAATCAGGATGCATTTCTGTCAGCAGTTCGAACCATTCCATCGATTCTGCCTTGAACCTGCCTGTATATTCCTCGTTGCTGCTGGCAAGATACATCTCTCTGCACGTTCTGGCATAACCGTACACGGCCTCAGGATCATCTGAAGCTATGCACAGTGCTGCTCTGAAGTGTATGCAGGCATTATCAAGTTCGCCACGCTCTGCTGCCTCTCCGGCTTTTTTGACAAGACCTTCTCTGATGCTGCCTTCTGATATCCTGTCGAGGAAACCTGCGTAATTTTCGGTGTATCTGAAATGCGGATCACTGCCCATGACCCACGCCATGTTTTCTCCTATGATCACGGCAGAGCTGCCTTCTCCGCCTGCAAATCCCTGTATCTCCTCCTGACGGAGAGGTACCGGGACACTGCTCATAAGCTCCTGCACATCGTATCTTTTCAGAAAGCCCCCGGAAAACTCTGCGAAAACGAATCTGTCGAGATACTTCCTGAAATACTTGCCTATCCTGTCTTCACGAACCTTTATATCGGCTTCTGCTCTTTTTATATGAGTTCTGCACGGTGCATCTTCCTGATGCAGACTTCTGTTATCGTCGCTCATTTTAAACCTCACAGTGCCCTGAATCTTTCGTCCTTGAACATATCGTGATTTTTCATGGCTTTTCTCAGAAGTGCCATCATATGCTCCTTGTCTTCAGGCAGATTGCCTCTGAGTGACACATAGTTCGATGCATGGTTGCTCCTGAACACACATTTGTGCTCTACATTCGTGTTCTGAAGCATCAGCAGAGTCTCTGCCATGACCTCTTCTGCTGTAAGCAGCTGCAGCTTTCCTGTACGGATATCTTCTGCCAGCGGTACTCCCGGTTCCACCATCAATGTGAGAAGACCTACATACGACGGCTGCATCTCGCTGATCATCGTGCCGGTCTGGATCGCATGGTCCTCCCAGCCTTCTTTACCTGCGATACCTGATATGAACGTCACAGACGCCTTCATTCCGCTTTGCTCGATCTTTCTGACGCCGTCTATCAGCTCCTGGCGGGTCTCTCCTTTGTTTATGTCTTTAAGGACTTTATCGCTGCCTGATTCAGCTCCCAGATATACCATCTTTATGCCGGCTTCATACAGCTGACGCATCTCCTCGTCACTCTTTTTCAGTGCGTCTTTAGCACGTCCGTAGACTGTGACACGTTCACATTCAGGGAAATTCTCCGATATGAAGCTGAGTATCGGCATGAGTCTGTTGTTGGATAATGCCAGAGCATCACCATCGCAGAGGAAGATACGCTCCACCCTCTTATAGTGATCTCTTGCCCATCTCAGATCCTGAAGGACTTCCTCCAGGTCTCTTATCCTGAATTTCTTGTCCTTGTACATGCTGCAGAATGTACATTTGTTGTGTGTACATCCTATCGTGACCTGCACAAGGAGGCTGTACGCCTCGCTTGGCGGTCTGAATATATTGCCTTCGTAACGCATATATCCTCCTTTACATCTTTTCAGGTGCTTTCATGCCCAAAAGTGCCAGCCCGTTCTTTATCGCAGCCTTTGCAGCGATAACAAGTGCGATCTTGGCGTTCTTTTCATCTTCATTGTCCACCAGAATGTGCTCGTCGTGATAGAATTTATTGAACGCCTGCGCTATATCCACTATATGTCTTGTGACAACAGATGGTTCGTATTTTTCTCCGGCTTCGATGATGACCTCAGGAAGTGCATAGAGAAGTTTTATCAGCTCATGAGCACTCTCGCCAGTTATATATTTCGCATCGAAGTCTGCTTCTGCTGCTTTCACAGCATCTTCTCCGGCATTTCTGAGGATACTGCATGCTCTTGCGTGTGTATACTGTACATACGGACCTGTCTCGCCTTCGAAGTTCAGTACCTTATCCCATGAGAATACATAGTCCTTGATCCTGTAGTTGGAAAGCTCATTGAATACAACAGCTCCTATACCTACATCCTTTGCAGTCTGATCTATATTCTCTGTATTTACATTCTTTTCTTCGATTATTTTTCTTGTCTGCTCCACAGCTTTGTTAAGGACATCTTCAAGGAAAATTACTCTGCCTTCTCTTGTAGACATAGTACCTTCCTCCATGCTGACAAGACCGAACGGAATGTGTACGCAATCCTTCGCCCAGTCATATCCCAGAAGTTCCACGATCTTTATCCACTGCTGGAAATGGAGATTCTGCTGCGATGCTACGATATACAGGTTCTTGTAGAAATCATATGTTTCTTTCCTGTATACTGCAGCTGCTATATCTCTTGTGATATAAAGGGTAGAACCGTCTGATTTTGTTATCAGTGCCGGCGGAAGATCGTAGTCGTCCAGTCTTACTATATTGGCGCCCTTGTCTTCTTCAAGCAGTCCCTTTTCTTTGAGTTCGTCAACGAATCTCTGCATCTTGTCGGAGTAGAAACTCTCGCCTTTGTATGAATCGAATGTGATGCCCAGCATGTCGTATACACGGTTGAATTCCTTGAGGCTCTCGTCTCTGAACCACTGCCACAGTTCGACTTCTTCCTTTTCGCCGTGTTCCAGCTTTGTGAATATGGCTCTTGCTTCATCTTCAAGCTCCGGATGCTTCTCTGCTTCCTGGTGGAATTTCGTATAATATGACAGCAGTGATTTTATCGGTTCTCTGATGACATCTTCTTTGTTGCCCCATCTCCTGTATGCACAGATCATCTTGCCGAACTGTGTACCGTAATCGCCGAGGTGGTTTATCCTGACAGTATCATAGCCCAGGAAATCATAGATCTTGTATATCGAGTTTCCTATTACAGTACTTCTGATATGCCCGATATGGAAAGGCTTTGCGATGTTAGGCGATGAATATTCAACTATCACCTTCTTGCCCTGTCCCATATCGCTTCTGCCATAATCGTCCTTTTTTGCCACCACTTCACTGACAACAGCATCTGCAAAGGCTTCTCTTGAAATGAACATATTGACATAAGCATTGACGTTCTGCACATCGCTGAAGATATCTTCTTCTTTTACTGCTTCTGCTATGGTCTTTGCGATCAAAGGAGGTGCTTTCCTGAGTATTTTCGCCAGTTTGAAACATGGGAACGCATAGTCTCCCATCTTGCTGTCTGCAGGTGTTTCTATCATGGACATGATCTCTTCTTTATCAAGTCCTTCGATCTGCGGTGCTAAAATATCCGCAATTTTTTCTTTGTAACTGATCATTGTTTTCTCCTCATTATTTAAATTTCACGACTGTGACTCCATCTCCGCCTTCATTGAAGCCGCCTTTACGGAAACTTTTGACGTTTTTATTGTATTTAAGTGATTCCTGTATGCCTCTGCGCAGGATGCCTTCGCCTCTGCCGTGTATCACGGTCACTTCATCCAGTCCGGATATAAATGCGTCGTCGATGTATTTCTCCACATCCATCACTGCATCTTCAAGGTTCTTGCCTCTGACATCTATCGATGCCTTTATATTCTGTACTTTCTGCTTGTACAGACTGCCATATCCTCCGGTCTTCTTAGGCACTTTAGGCTTGGGAGGCATATCTATCAGCATGATATCATTGATGCTCACGCCTACCTTCATGGCTCCTATCTGCACCTGCAGCTTACCTTTGTCGTCTGGTTTGGATATGACTTCACCATTCTGGTTCAGTGTGAGGACTTTCACTCTGTTGCCTACTACTATCTGATCAGGTGATACCGGTTTATCGTTGGTCTCACGCTTGATAGTGTTCCTGTTCCTGCGTTCGAGTTCTTTTATCCTGCGGCGGCTGCGGTCATAACGCCGGTTCATGTCCCCCAGGTTCTCGTATCTTGCAAGGTCCTTGAGCTCTGCTCTGACTTCGTCTGAAACATCCTTGGCTTCACGTACGATCTCACGGGCCTGCTCCTTCGCTTTGTCGAGTTCCTTTTCTTTTCTTGCTTCGAACTTCTTTATCTGTTTTTCCAGTTCTTCTCTTCGGACCTGTGCCTCCTGCTTTATGCGGGCGGCTTCGTCACGTTCTGCCTCTGCACGCTTCCTGTCGTCTTCAAGGGAGGATATCATGTCTTCAAAAGCAATATCTCCGCCGTCGAGAAGATCTCTTGCTCTGCCTGTTATCTCATCCGGCAGCCCCAGCTTTCTGGATATCTCAAAAGCATTGGATTTGCCCGGCAGCCCTGTTATCAGCCTGTATGTCGGGCTCAGCGTCTCGACATCGAATTCCATCGATGCATTCTCCACGCCATCTGTGGATATCGCATATTTTTTGAGTTCTGTATAATGGGTCGTAGCTATCAGCTTCGCTCCCTGTGAAGCCAGCTTCTCCAGAATAGATATAGCCAGCGCTGCACCTTCCGTCGGATCTGTGCCTGCACCCAGCTCATCAAGAAGTACAAGACTTCTGCTGCCGGCTTTTTTCACGATATCCACGATGTTCTTCATATGGGAAGAAAATGTCGAAAGGCTCTGCTCTATACTCTGCTCATCGCCGATGTCAGCAAAGATCTGCTCGTATACAGGTACTTTGCTTCCCGGTGCTGCCGGTATGTGCAAGCCTGTCTGAGCCATAAGCGACAGCAGACCTGCTGTCTTCAGCGTTACTGTTTTACCGCCTGTGTTCGGACCCGTTATCACAAGTGTATTGTAGTCCCTGCCCAGCGAAATGTTCACCGGAACGACTTTTTTCCTGTCGATAAGAGGATGCGCTGCTGATCTCAGCTCCAGTATACCCTCATCATTCATCTCCGGCTCTTCTCCGTACATCTCGATGGAAAGCCTGCCTTTGGCCATGTAAAGGTCAAGTTCCAGCATCAGTTTCTGATTGTTTACGAGATCGTGGTAATGCTCCGATACGCCCTCTGAAAGCTCTGCCAGTATCCTGTTTATTTCAGCTTTCTCATCAAGTTCAAGCTGTCTCAGCTCGTTGTTGAGATCCACTATTGCCTGTGGTTCTATGAAAAGAGTAGCGCCTGTGCCGCTCTGGTCGTGGACTATTCCGGGTACTCTGCTCCTGTGCTCCTGCTTGACAGGTATGACATATCTGCCGTTCCTCATGGTCACGATGCTGTCCTGGAGTATTGTCTTGTTGTCTGCAGAATTCATTATCCTGTTCATCCTGACCTTGAGAGCTTCATTCTGTCTTATTATCGCCCGTCTTATGCTCCTGAGTTCGGGGCTGGCGTTGTCTGCCATCTCATCCTCGGATATTATGCACCTGTCGATATCATCTGCAAGCTTTTTGTGGACTGCTATGAGCTCTGCTACAGAACATATCGCCGGTATCTCCGGTATGTCGCCCTTCAGGAACGCTGCTATGCGCTCAGCTGTCCTCATATTGTACAGGATCTTCAAAAGCTGCGACATGGTAAGTGTACCGCCTTTTCGTGCAAAGGACACACTTCCCTCTATATCATAAAAACCACCGACCGGTAACGGGCCTTTGAAGTTTATTAGCCTGACTGCCTCTGTGGTTTCATTCTGATGCTCACGTATTTCAGATACGCTGGTGCAGGGTTTCAGCTCTGAAATGATCTTCTTTGTCATTTCAGAGCCCGCCTGCTTCCTGAGCATATCTATTATCTTGTTGTATTCTAAAATGTTAAGTGTCTTCTTTTTCATTCAGAACTATCCATTATTCTTCTGCTTGCCCAGTTCCTTTTTCAGCTGAAGATTTTCCATCTGAAGATCAAAGAAACTGTTTTCAAGCTCTTTGCATTTATCTTCGATTTCTTTGACTACGTTGTCCATGCTGCTCTGAGCCTGAGCTTTGGCTGACTCTACTTCCTCCCTGAGCTGGACTATCTCTTCTTCACGCTGTCTGAGCTGGTTTACCATCTCGTCTTTCTGGAGAACTACAGCCTGAGTTTCTTCTTTGTAATCCATGTAGTTTTTCTTGGATTCATCCCAGAGCTGTACATAATGCTGAGCATCCTTCTCCAGCTGCATGTTCATCCTTTTCAGGTCCTCTATCTCTTCGAGGGCCTGAAAATATTCGCTTGAAATATTTATTGCCGCAAGAGCTGCCACATTGGACGGTGATGCTCCGACGGATTTAGCAGCGTCTGCTATCTCCTGCATCTTCATATCAACATGTGCAGCCACCTTGATTATCTCTTCTTTGGATTTTTCTCCGGCAACAACATATTCCTGACCATAAATCTTAACTTTTACTTTGTTGTTTTCCATGAAACTTCTCCTACATTTCTCTCAATACTGCATTGAGCTCTTTTTCAAGTGCTTCGAGCACCTTTTCATGAACTTTCGCAACATCTTCGTCTGTAAGTGTCCTGTTCCTGTCTCTGTATGTCAGTGCGAAAGCAACGCTCTTCTTTCCTTCGCCTGTCTGTTTGCCCTTATACACGTCGAACAGTCTGACATCTTCAAGTATGCTGCCGCCATTTGCTCTGATGAGAGCTTCTATCCTGCCTACTTCCATGTTCTCATCAACAAGAAGCGCTATATCTCTTGATGTCGAAGGATATTTAGGAAGTGGTGTATAGACGATCTCTGTATCCGCATGTCTCATTATGCCGTCGAACATCAGCTCACAGCAGTATATCCTGAGACCGTCCATGCAGTAATTTTCAGCAACATCCGGATGTATCTCTCCCATGATGCCCAGCTCTTCCTGCTGTCCGTCATGGAATACTGCTTCAGGTTTAGGGTTCACAATGATACGTGCGCATCTTCCCGGATGATATACTCCGTATTCAGACTCAGCGACAAACCCGATATCTCTGATACCCATTATCTTCAGAAGTTCTGTCACAACGCCCTTGAGGCTGTAGAAATCCTCGTCCTTGCCGTACATGCCTATGCAGAGGGAATACTGCTCATCCGGCAGTTTGTCGTCTCCCAGCATGCTGGCCATGAATGTATTACCTATCTCGAATGCTCTCACTGATTCTGCATTCCTTGAATAGTTTCTTGCCAGCACATCCATCATGTTTGGCGTCAGTATAGTTCTCATGACCGAGTTTTCTTCTCCAAGAGGGTTGATGATCTTTACGAAGGCTCTTTCCCATGAATCTTCATCTATCCTGACATTGTCAACACCCTTAGGGCTTACGAATGAATATGTCTGTATCTCGTTGAGCCCCATACTGCAGAGAGATTCTCTCGCAAGATTTCTCAGAGCTCTTTCAGCCGGTATGCCTGCTTCTGTATTGCCCTTAGGGAGCGTTACAGGGAGCTTGTCATATCCGAACATCCTGGCAACTTCTTCGATATAGTCTTCCTCCTCCAGCAGATCCTGTCTGATGGTAGGCGGCGTCACTGTGATGATGTTGCCGCTTCCGCCAGTCTTTATCTCAAGGCTCTCAAATATATCGGTCATTTCTTCTCTTGAAAGATCTATTCCCAGAACTTTGTTTATCCTGTCGACTCTCACATCTATCGTCTTTGCTGTTTCCGGTGACGGATATACATCGACGCTTCCTTTGCATACCTTGCCGGCTCCGATCAGCTCGATGAGTCTGCATACTCTGTCTGCAGCTGCTTCACAGAGGTTAGGGTCTATACCCTTTTCAAATCTCGATGACGCTTCTGTCCTCAGTGTCAGTTTCTTTGATGTCGATCTGACGCTGTCTCCGCTGAAGTTGGCGGATTCAACTATTATAGTCTTCGTATCCTGCTCTATTTCGGAATTCAGACCGCCCATAACACCTGCGATGGCTATGCCTCTCTCAGCGTCTTTGATCAGGAGCATGTCTTTTGTAAGTGTTCTTTCATTTTCGTCGAGAGTAGTGAAAGTTTCACCTTCCTGTGCGTTTTCTACGATTATCCTGCCGCCTTTCACCTGGTTGACGTCAAAAGCATGTATAGGCTGACCGTATTCCAGCATAACGAAATTTGTTATATCGACGATATTGTTTATCGGTCTCATGCCTGCGTACATGAGTCTTTTCTGCAGCCACCAAGGTGACTGTTTGACTTTGACGTCAGTAACGACTCTCGCTACATATCTTTTACAGCTTTCAGGATTTTTTATTTCAACTGAAACGTAGTCGCTGCTTTCTCCGCTGCCGTTCTCATTCTGTATCTGAGTATCCGGATAACAGAAAGGCTTCCTGAATGTAGCTGATGCTTCTCTTGCCATACCTACCATAGCCAGACAGTCAGGTCTGTTAGGCGTTATCTCAAAATCGACTACTGACTGCTTGAGTCCCAAGGCTTCTGCAAAGTCCTGACCTAAAGGATATTCATCTTCAAGTATCCATATACCGTCTTTGTGTACTACAGGTACAACTTTGTCTTCGAAACCGAGTTCACTGGCAGAACAGAGCATGCCGAAGGACTCGACGCCTCTGAGCTTGCCTTTTGTGATCTTTACTCCGCCTTCCTGTTTAGGCTGTCCGTGGAGCGGACCCGGTATCCTGCTCTTGTGTTTTGCAACAGGCACATATGCACCTTCGAACACATTCGGTGCGCCTGTCACTATCTGAAGCAGTTCGTCTTCTCCGACATTGACTCTGCATATAACGAGTTTATCGGCATCCGGATGCTTTTCTATCTTTTCTATCCTGCCTACTACAACATTTTCCATTTCTTCGCAGAAATGTTCACAGGTTTCAAGATTTGAACCCGACATGATCATCCTGTCGCAGAATTCTTCATCTGAAACCTCCAGATCTATATAATCTTTCAGCCATTCTACTGGAACTAACATCTATTTTCTTCCTCCTATTTGAACTGGTTAATGAAACGCATATCATTTTCGTAGAACAATCTGATATCATCTACGCCGTACTTGAGCATCGCAACTCTCTCAACACCCATGCCGAATGCAAATCCTGTAAATTTCTCTGTGTCGATATTGCCGACCTTCAGGACATGCGGATGTACCATGCCGCATCCGAGGATCTCTATCCATCCGCTGCCTTTGCATACTCTGCAGCCTTTGCCGCCACACTTGAAGCACGATACATCCATCTCGGCGCTCGGTTCTGTGAACGGGAAGTGATGTGGTCTGAATTTTGTCTTTGTTGCTGTACCGAAAAGCTGTTTTGCAAAGCTGTCCAGAGTACCCTTCAGATCTGCCATGGTGATCCCTTCGTCCACCACAAGACCCTCTATCTGATGGAACATCGGTGAATGTGTAGCATCAGGAGTATCACATCTGAAACATCTTCCCGGTGATATCACTTTTATCGGAGGTTCCTGCTTCATCAGTGTTCTTACCTGTACAGGTGATGTCTGCGTTCTGAGCAGGATGTCGTTGCTGATGTAGAATGTATCCGTCATATCTCTTGCCGGATGGTTCGGTCCTGCATTGAGTGCATCGAAGTTATTGAATACTGTTTCTACTTCAGGTCCCTCAACTATTGAAAAGCCCATGTTCATAAACACTTTTGAGATCTCGTCCATAGTTATAGTAAGCGGATGTTTCACGCCCACATTGGCATCACGTCCCGGTTCAGTGACGTCTATCTTTTCCAGTTTGAACCTGGCTTCCTTTGCAGCCTCTTTGACTTCGCTGAATTTTGTTTCCAGCAGAGTCTCTATCTCGGCTCTTACTTTGTTAGCCATCTGTCCTGTAGTCTTTCTTTCTTCCGGCGACAGCTTGCCCATACCTCTCAATATCTCGGTAAGCTGTCCTTTTTTGCCTAACAGTTTTATTCTGATCTCATCTGTCTGCGCCATCGTCTCAGCTTTGCGAAGCTGCTCTCTGGCCTGTTCCAAAATTTTGTTTAACTGAGCTTGCATTTTTTTACCTCTCACATTGTGTTTTATTATGTGACTGATACATTAGTATGCCGGCCGCCACCGCCGCATTCAGGGATTCTATGGATCCCTCCATAGGTATCCTGACTTTTATATCAGAAGCTTCGAGAAAGCCTCTGCTGACGCCCTGTCCTTCATTGCCTATGACAAGAGCTGTATTTTCACTGATATCAACGCTGCTGTACAGTATATCCGTATCCAGGTCTGTGGAAACTATCTTCCGTCCGGAGAGCCTTATGCTTTTTATGGCTTCTTCACAGTCTGCCGCATAAAAAAGTCTGCTCCTGAAAAGCGAACCGGCTGCCGCTCTCACGACCTTCGGAGAATATACATCTGCCGTGCCGCTCATAACTATGACGGCTTCATAACCTGCAGCCTCTGCTGTCCTTATCACCGTGCCGACATTGCCGGGATCCTGCAGTCTGTCAAGCACCAGCACATTGCCGCTGCTGTCCTCCATCTGCTCTGTAAGTCTGGCGACAGGATATATGTTTTTGTCAGCCACAGCTATGATTCCCTGCGAGTTTTCAGTAGATGAAAGTTTCTGGAAGAGCTCACGATCCACGGAAGAAACAAGACTGTCCGGGAATGATACGGAATCTGTTCTGTCTTCTCTGACGAATATCCTTCGTATGTTGATCCCCTGACTGACTGCATCCTCTACCGGCTTGATCCCTTCTATCAGATATTCTCCTGTTTCGTCACGATATTTCTTTCTTGTAAGTCTGTGTGCCGCCTTGTAAAGCGGGTTGTCCTTTGATGTTATCGTTTTCATATCGTTTTCCTGTTTCTACCATACTGTAAAATCGGAAAATAGCCGGTTTTGTTTTAAAACCGGCTATTGGAATCAGCATGTTTATCTTATCTCTGTAAGAATGTCGGAATATCGATCCTCGATGCCGAGAATTTGTGTGAACTTTCTTCCGGCTTGTCCGATGCCGTATCCTGCGGCTCTGCCATGTCAGCATCTGTCTTGTCACTGCCAGGTATCACTGAACTTTCGAATACATCTGCACCGCTTGGACGTTCGAATCCTGCTGCTATGACTGTAACAGTTATCTCATCCTGCATATCTTCCTTGATGGATGCACCGAGGATTATGATAGCGTTCTCGTCTGCCTCTTCGTCGATCTGTGTAGCCACCTTGTCCACATCGAACATAGTAAGGTCTCTTCCGCCTGTGATATTGATGAGTACAGCTCTCGCACCTGAGATCTTTGTCTCCAGAAGCGGACTGTTGACAGCATCTCTGACAGCGTCTTCGATCCTTGTCTCGCCCTTGCCTCTGCCGACACCCATATGTACGACGCCTCTGTCCTTCATGATGGTAGTGACGTCTGCAAAATCGAGATTGATGAGAGCGTCGTCGACTATTATATCGGAGATGCCCTGTACGCCCTGTTTGAGGACTTCGTCGGCCATTTCGAACGCCTCAAGAAGCGATGTCTGCTCTTCTACTGTCTCGAGGAGTTTGTCGTTAGGAACTATAACGAGTGAATCGACATATTTCTTGAGGAACTTTATTCCCAGTTCAGCATGTTCACTTCTCTTCCTGCCTTCGAATCTGAAAGGCTTTGTTACTACACCTACTGTCAGTATACCCATGTCCTTGGCAGTCTTGGCGATGATAGGTGCAGCACCTGTGCCTGTACCGCCGCCCATACCGCATGTAACGAATACCATGTCTGAGCCAGTAACGAATTTTTCAAGATCTTCCAGATTTTCTTCTGCAGATTTCTGTCCAACTTCCGGATTGCCTCCGGCTCCGAGACCCTTTGTAAGTTTTTCTCCAATCTGGAGTCTGGTCTCAGCCTTGCTCTTGTCCAGTGCCTGCTTGTCTGTATTAACTGCTATGAAAGTAACACCTTTCATACCGCTTTCTATCATTCTATTAACTGCGTTACATCCGCCGCCGCCAACACCTATGACTTTTATTTCCTGCAGCGTAGAGTCATTTATCTCAAATTGTAACATCCAGAAGTACCTCCCATGCTTATAATTAACTTATCATACGTTATAATTTGTATTATAACATATAAATTCCAACGAGTACACATTATTTTTCAGGTTCAAAGGAGCAATAATCATTGCTTCCTATACTCACTACCCCTCGGTCCTTTCCTTTCTGGTACAGATCGTATATCACGGACTTGAGGGTTTCTTTTTTAATGGCTTCCATGAAATTGCTGTACCGGCCCCGGCATCTTAGTTTACCGTATACACAGGCATTTATCATGCTGCCGTCCATATCTATGGTTTTGAAGTAAAGATCCCCGTCTTCGGCAGCTTTTATGAGCTTCATCACCTTGTTGTATGCAGAGTTTTCTTTTACTTTTACAATGTCTCCGGCTGACGCCTCCGTGACTTTGACTCCCGATACAAGAGTTATGTTCCTGACCTTGCTGCTCACTTCGAGCACCATGCCACTGTTGTCTGTAATGACGTATTTGCTGCCCATTTTCAGCTGCGCTTTGCCACTGCGTTCTGTTACTATTATCTCGATCTTGTTCGGGAGTTTTCTCTTCACTTTCACGGATTCTATGTAAAGATTTTTTTTGATCTTTCTCTGTACCAGCCAGGGATGCGTGTCGAAAATATTGTCTCCGGTCTTTATCCCCGAAAGCTTGACAATAGCTTCGTCCGTGATCTCTTTATTGCCGCCTACAGCTATGCCGTTCACATCGAAATGGTTTGTATGCAGCCCTGCATACAAACCTATAAGGACCGCTACTATGATGATGAACTTCAGTAGATATCTTTTTTTATGTCTTTTTTTCTTTGTTGCAGTTCTTCTTTTCCTTCTCATATTCCTCGATCTCTCCACCCAGCTTTTTTACTTTTAAGACAAGTCTGCTGTACCCTCTTCTGATATATCCTGTGTTCAGTATATCTGTTGTCCCTTCTGCCATCAGAGCTGCCGATACAAGCGCTGCACCGCCTCTGAGATCCTCAGCTTCAACGGTCGCTCCATGCAGCAGGCTGTTATCTTTTATTATAACTTCTTTTCGCAGGATTTCAATATCTGCGCCCATTTTTCTGAGCTGACCGGCATATCCCAGTCTGTTTTCGAAAATATTTTCTCTTATACGGCTGCCTTTGCCACATCCGGCAAGGAAGGCCACCATCTGGGGCTGCAGATCTGTAGGAAATCCAGGGAAAGGCGATGTATCTATATCTGTGCATATCCCCGAAAACAAGCCCTGCCTGACTCTGACACCTCCGTCACAGAACATGACATCCACGCCTGCCTGCTGCAGTATGTCTGTCAGAATACCGAGATTTCTTTCCGGTACGTCTTCAAGGAATATATCCCCACCTGTGCCGAGAGCCATAAGGATATATGTGCCTGCTTCTATGCGGTCTTCGCTTATCCTGTATCTGATCCCTGTGAGCCTGTGCCGGCCTTCTATGCGTATGATCCCTGTCCCTGCACCTGTGACACGCCCTCCGCAGCAGTTGATATATCCCTGCAGATCTGCTATCTCCGGCTCCCTGGCACTGTTCCTGATGGTAGTCACACCTTCTGCTCCAAGTGCAGCCATCATCAGGTTCTCTGTCGCACCTACACTGGGATATGGCAGCATGATATCTGTACCTTTCAGGTCTGCCGCCTCTATATGTATCCTGCCGTCTTCGCTATGTATCACAGCTCCGAGCTTTCTGAGTCCCTCCAGGTGTATATCTATGGGACGGCTTCCTATCCTGCAGCCGCCAGGACTGGTTATCACAGCTTCTCCGTATCTTGCAGCTAATGCACCTGCCAAAAAGACACTGGATCTCATTTCTTTCATAAGCCCATCCGGTATACTGCAGTCCGATATGCCTGCAGCGTCCACTGAAATATCCGTGCCGTCACGACATATCCTGCATCCCAGTGCTTCGAGTATGCTGATCATACTGTCCACGTCAGATATCGCAGGACAGTTTTCTATTATGCTTTCTCCACCCGTAGCCACAGCAGCTGCAAGCACCGGAAGAACTGCATTCTTCGATCCGTCCGTCTTTATGCTTCCCGACAGTTTCCTGCCGCCTCTTACCTGATATCTTCCCAAAAAAACACCTCCAAGCATTATCAATAATATGCCGGAGG
>CAKQNZ010000043.1 GCA_934255435.1 uncultured Clostridia bacterium
GTATTATTCTACGATTTCTTTTCGCTCTTCTATTGTTGTTTTTCTTCTTGCATCTGCCATATATACCTCTCTTTTTGGATCGTAATCCTTAAGTTCTTTATTGGTATTATACAGCTTTATCCAGCCTCTGAGCACCGTCATTGAAGAAATATTGTACTTTGCAACAATATCACCTCTACTGCCTTCACCTGACAAAACAGCTTCGACACACATTATCTTAAAGTCAGAGGAATATGATGTATTCCCTGTTTGAGTGATAAATGCATCGATCCCATGGATCCTATACTTTGCAACCCATGCCTTCAAAGTACTGGTTCCTATGTTATATCTTTCTGCAAGAAAATGGTAAGAGCCAATACCGTCAAGATATTCCTGAGATACATTGCCCGAAATTCTGGTGTGTATGGTGATTTAGACAGGAAAAATCCCCCTTCCGTAGATTTTAGTTATTTATCTTGTCTACTTAAGGGGGATCATATCATGATGAGGCTGTCTTTTTTTTATCCTCTTATTTTGTTGTTACACTCTTTTTCCCTGACCACGTTGAATATCTTATAGTGCCCTTATATGTCTTATATGTTCTTATCCTTACATAGTATTTTTTCTTTCTTCCAAGCTTATCTATTGTTTTTGATGTTTTTTTCGCTGAAACTTTAATATTTTTAGCACCAGTCATTTTTGAATTATCACTGTAGCTTATTTGATATCCTGTGTATTTATTAGCTTTCCAGCTTACGGTAAATTTTTTACTGCCAGCTTTGATTTTAGATATTTTTGTGCCTATCGGAACACAATAATATTCTTCACTTCTAATTTGTTCTTTATACCCCTTTGTATAATATCTCCATTTTTTACTTCCTATACTTCTTCTTTCCATTATCCATGGGGTTACTCGTATCTTTTTAGTAGCTTTAAGCTTGTAAAAATTTTTATTATCTGGTACTGCAACAGCACAACCGACTCCACTATTAGAGCTACCACTATACTCCCCCATAGGAACAGTATAGCTAATAAAACTGAACGGCTTAGGGAACGAAAAGCTAACACTTACACCACCCTCATTACTTGCAATATAAGTCAGATATCCGGACAGTTTATATCCTTCAGGATTCTGCCTTGCTAAAAAACCTGTAACGGTCTTTTCTTTATAGTCCTTGTATTTTTTTCGATATACATAATGGTCATCAGGATCATTATAAGGTTGAATTTCTGTACTATCATTTACGGTTGTGCTTTTTTGTACTTCACCTGTTTCAGCAAATGAAAAATCTATTGATAAGACCATTATTACTACAATTAATATAACACTAATCTTTTTTATTCTCATGCTCCTCTATCTCCTGATTATTTTATCTATTCATCATCAATATCGCTGTTTTTTACATTTATATATGTTGGTGTATTACTGAATTTTTCGTAAACAGTATTTTCATTTTCATATAGCTTCTTATTTTCTATTGTTAGTTTTTTACCATTATCCAATTTAATCTGATTTTCTTTAAATTTATAATGCCCCTTATCTAAAACAGAAAATTGTTCATACTTACAGTATACACCATCTTCTTCCAAGACATAGTAAATGGCCTTTATACCTTGGGTTTTATATGTTCCAACAACCGAATCATCTACTGTATTTTTTGTTTGGTAAAAGATACAGCAAATTACTGCAATAATAACAACGATAAAAATAATTCGTCTGAATATTACTTTTATATTCATTTTTCAATTCCTAAATACTCTTTCTTTACCATGCGATTCATATACATTAAAATTAAACATTTTTATTTCTCGCCTTTTAGTTTTTCTCTTGCCTTGATGGCGTAGTAGAAGACTTCGTTGGCCGGAGTCTTTATACCGTGTTTGCGGCCCAGCGCCATTACTGTCCCTGCATAGTCTTCTATCTCCACGGGACGTCCTGCCTCCACGTCCTGCAGCATGGACATTTTCTTGTTTTCAGGGTATTTAAGAAGCATATCTATGATCTCGTCCCTGTCCTTTTCGTCTATGTTTACGCCTTCTGCTGCCGCAAGCAGCAGTATCTCGTCCATGCAGAGCTTCATCAGGCTGACGATCTCGCTTATCTGATCGAAATATCCGCACTCCACGCCGATCTCTACGGCTGCCTGACCGGCGCCTGTGTTGAGCATCCATTTGCGCCACTGCACACGACGCATATCATCGTATATCCTGACATTGATGCCTGTGCTGTGTATCTTTTCGTATACATCCTGCAGCTCCTGAGCCAGCTCGCTGTTGTCTCCATAGCCTATCTGCATCTCGCCGGTAGTTGTGAAATACACCTTGTGTCCTTTTCGGTGTGCATCGGTCCGCAGTATCACTCCGTAAAGCACATGGTTGTCAGGGAATCTCTCCCTGAGCCTGTCTGTGGCTGTGATACCGTTCTGTACCGGCAGTATCACTGTATCATTGTCTATGAGGTCTGCGATCTCGTCCATGACCTGACCGAGACTGTAGTTCTTTACAGTTATTATCAGCAGGTCTATCTTCACGTTCTGGCTGCTGTCGCTGTATACCTTCGGATATATGACTCTGTCGTTGACACAGATACCTTCACCATCGAGCCTTGCGGCTCTCTCTCCTCTGGCAAGCACGTAAAGCTCGTCCCTGCATGCTTCATAAAAATATGTCATCAGAGCGCTCCCCACGGAACCTGCTCCTACAATGCCTACGTTTCTTATCATTGGCAAGACTCCTTTTCATTTTATGCCGGTCACTGATCCACCTTGCAGACAAAACATCTCATCTTGCCGTTCTCATCAGGAGGTATCACATCCAGCCATTCGAAGGTTATATTGAATTCATCTCCGTATTTGGAATCCACACGCTCCAGGAAATATTTCTCGATCTCCTCCTGCGTGTGATCGTTGTTTTTGAGATCCCGGACAAGCTGTATATGTATGTCGTGATATGATTCCTGTATATATCTGAACTGGGCTATGCCTGTGATACCGTTAGGAATTTTTCTCAGGAAATATGCCGATGAGTCGATACCGGATTCGTG
This sequence comes from uncultured Clostridia bacterium, assembly GCA_934255435.1. Classification (GTDB taxonomy): domain Bacteria; phylum Bacillota; class Clostridia; order Peptostreptococcales; family Anaerovoracaceae; genus Lentihominibacter. The sequence continues at coordinate 3,023 of CAKQNZ010000043.1, forward strand.
CTTGACGAAATCGTTGACTCTGCCCTGTATCGAAGTTATGAACCTTACTCCCTTTTCTGTTACCGATGTCGCTCTGTCTCCTATATCGTAATTGATGAACGGGAAATCTCTCTTCAGCAGTGTAGTGATGACCACCTTGCCTTCGTCTGCCAGCTGCCCGTCGTCATCGTAAAGGTTGACCACATGGGTGTCGTTGCAGATGTAGTATCTGTCTGCTCCCGGCACCTGTACTATGCAGCTTCCGGTCTCTGAACTGCCGTATGCGTCCATCAGACCGTCTCCGAAAGTCTCTTTGAGGATGTTCCTTGTCATATCGTCCACCATCTCGCTGACTGGCACGAATATATCCGGCCTGTGTATCTCAAGGTCGTTTCGCTGCGCAAAGAGCGCCATCCTCACAAGACAGTTCCTCCTGAAACTGAGAAGATCCGGCTTGTATTCATTGATATCGTTGATTATGTCCCTGATGCCTTCACCTACACAGTTGTCCTCAGGCACCACTTTCCGCCTGAGTATGCCAAGTTTCTGCACCCAGGAATCGCCTTTCTTTTCATCAAGGCTCCTGTGACTCGTCTTGAATGAATACATCTTGCCTGTGAAAGGCTTGTATCCAGCGAACATCAGGACCCTTATCCAGTTGGCGTTGAGGCACGCAGTCTCCCTTGCTGTCTGGAAAAACTTCAGCGGGTCTCCTGATGAACCGCTGGTGGTGAATATCTCCCACTTGTCATAGGATTCCGGATCCTCCGCTATTATCTTTTCCATCCATGTCCTGACTTCAGCTCTGTTGGTAGTAGGGAATTTAACCAGATCCTCTGCCGAATGGAAATCATCCGGCGTGAGTCCCACCGACTCGAACTTTTCTCTGTAAAACGGTATATCGTATGCTGACTTCATCAGCCTGTGGACGTTCCTGTCCTGTTTTTTCTTTATTTTATCAAGATCCTGCGGTATCTTCTTATCCAGTTTCATGAGATATCCGAAGGTCATTATGTTTTTCATTTTTTTGCTGAACGAACCTGCCATTATAACTCCTTCCTGCTTTTACTCATTATATAATGATATTACCATGAAAAACGGCTCTTTTAAAGAGCCGTTTTGATGTTGTCTGTCCTAATATGATATTACTGTCGTTTTCTTTGGTATCGTCTTGTATATATACTTAGCATCATTGGTATACATCCTTACGCAGCCGTTTGATACCGGTCTGCCTATCGTGTACAGCCCTGCAGGTCTCGAATGGAACGAGTTGCCTCCCTTTGTGAAGTATGTCACATACATAGCCGAGCTTGTCGGGCTGTGCCAGCGCTTTCTGATCACCTTGAACTTGCCCAGCGGAGTCCTTGTGGACGCCTTGCCGCCTGCTATCCTGAAGTTGTGTATCTGCTTCCAGTGACCTTTCTTGCCTTTGAAAATATATGTCCTCTGTGTGTAGTGACATATGAACACAAGATACTTGCTCTTACTTGAATATTTCTTCTTGTTCACGAAATCTTCCTTGGCCTGTGTCGTGTAATCCAGCGTCCTGTAAGGTGCATAGAATGAGATATTGCCTCTTCTTATCCAGTATGTCTTGCCACTGTTCTTCGTCTTGACATAAGCCATGGTCCTGCCGCTGACTCTTCTTGTCTTGATGATAGTGATCCTTGTGCCCGCTGCCAGGAGAGACTTGCTCTCGACTTTGGTGGATGAACCTTCTTTATATTTCTTTGCAGGCCTCATGAGGACACCCTCGGAATATCCGATCCTGATATCTCCTGTGAGATATTTCTTCGCAGTTATCTTCCTTGTGTTGGACCAGCTGCTCTTTGCTGATTTGCCGCTTACAGTCCTTACTGCTCTTACTCTGTATTTGTATTCTTTGTTTGTCTTGAGTCCTGTGTTCCTGTATGTCACAGCGCCTTTGACTGTCTTTATCTTCGACCATTTTTTGTTGTAGTATCTGTATACTTCGTAGGATGTCGCTCCTGAAACTTTGCTCCATTTGAGGATCGCACCCTTATTGTAAGGTTCGAGTTTGCTGAGGGACGGTTTCTTAGGCACTGTCACTTTTGTATTCGCTGAAACAGCATCCGATACAGTTTCCTGGGATATACCGTCTTTTTCATACAGGGCTTTGACTCTGAATGTGTATTTTTTGTTGTTTTCAAGGCCTTTGACAGTCACGCTTGTCTTGTCTGCTGCAACTGCTGTTTCTTTTTTGATGGTCTCGTTCACCAGCTTGTATCCTGTGGCTGCAGATACATTGGTGAAAGTCACAGTCGCAGATGTATCTGCTGCTGTCACTTTGGTGATCTTCGGAGTATCGATGTATATACCGCTGCAGAGCTTTATCTGTCCGTCTGTAGTACTGTCTGCCGAATAAGGCTCCACTGCTATATAATACACTTTGCCTTTGCTGAGACCTTCAAAACTTACCGACAGAGCATCCGCACCCAGCGTCTGTTTCGCATCTCCGAATGAACTTTTATCACCGGAAAGCTTCGTCTCGCTGAGATACACATTGTATCCGGCAGGTATCACTGTTTCGTCTGCCAGCGACCACGTGAAATCCAGCTTCACTTTGCCATCTTTCAGTTCTTCACCGGTCAGTTTCAGATCTTTGATATAATCCACGACAGTCTTGGTCTCCACCGTGACTATCTCGTCACCGGCACCTTTGACACTGCTGCCGCTGCCTTCACCGGTATTTTCCGGTGTTACGTTCTCGACACTCTGCTTAGGCTCGGAGCCAATACCATTTGTATCGGCATCAGGCAGCTCTGTCGCATATACACCTGTACTGAGCATACTTGCAATGAGCATCGCTGAAATTATCCTGCTTAACTTCTTCATTGGTTCCCCCATTTTCCTTTCATTCCTGCATGTCATTGAAATCACACGATTCCTGTATATAATAATACAAAAAATCCACGTCAAAGTCAATGGTATGCAGCAGGGTGTTTATTTTTGATTTATATTACCCTCGCCGTTTTATAATGCGTTTTATTTTCGAAAGCGCACCGATGATGAGCTTGCCGGTTCTGAAAGTCCTTGATGAGCGGAGCCTTTTGATCTCCTGGCGATTTTCTCTGGCTTCCTGCCGCCAGCGATCGACCTGTGTATTTTTGTCTTTCAGTTGTTCCCTGAGAGCCTTGGTTTTATCTTTCAGCTGGCTGTTTTTTTCTTTTTCTCTTTCCAGCGTTCCTTTAAGTTTTCTCTCCGAGACTTTCAGCCTGTCCGCTTGTGCGGCTTTATCTGCATAGGGCTCTATGAATGCAGTGAATATCATGAGCTCCTTTTCAGAGCATGACTCTTTGAACTCGATCTTTTCTTCATTGCTGAGTTCACTGTAAAATCTCGAAATGAGAAGGCACTGCCGTCTGATTTCATGTGCTGCCCATACTGCATTTTCACCGAGGCAGCCGGCAGCCGACTTTGCTATCTCTGTCAGAGGCTCAAGACTTCCCAGTATCATACGGCACCGATCAGGTGTGGCTGGGCTGTGTTCGATGGAATCATTTCGTATGCGTCTTCTGACCATGACCTGCCGGCATGCCATGACACGCTTTGCATTAAGAAGTACAGAAAGTGTATACGGAGCGTCTTCGAATATTATGCCGTCGCTGAACCTTATATCATTTTCTGCAAGGAAACTGCGCCTTGCCAGCTGCAGCCATACATTTGTGGCATACCCGTTCTGTTTCTTGAAAAGGCCTAAAAGCTCCGGTCCTGTAATAGGTGTATCGGGATATTCTCCCAGCAGCATAAGCTCGCCTGTTCTCTTGCTTTTCCATGCTGCCGCCGCCGCCTCATCATCAAAGAAATTCACATATGAAAAAATGACTGCATCAAGAGCGTTTTCCTCACATTTGTCAAAAGCATTTTTCAGCGCGCCGTCAGCGAACATATCGTCACTGTCAAGATATGTGATGTACTTTCCTGAAGCCGTTTCAAGACCTGCGTTCCTGGCAGCGCTGATCCCTTTGTTCTCCTGATGAATCACATGCACACTGTCATATCCTGCAGCATATCTGTCAAGGATCTTCCCTGATCTGTCTGTGGAGCCGTCATCGATGAGTATAGTCTCGACTCTGACACCTTCCTGTCTCAGTATACTTTCAAACGCTTCTTCGATATATTCTTCGCTGTTATATACAGGCAGTATGACGCTTATGTCACAGCTGTCTTTGTTTCCTTTGTTTCCTTTGTTTCCTTTGTTTCCTTTGTTCATTTTCTTCATTATCCCCCATTTACAATGTGTCCGACGCTGCACTCTCATATAAAACATTCCTCAGTCTTTTGCTGACATGGCTGCTTTCCTGCGGCGTCTTCTCTTCACAAGCATCACTGTGAATACCGCTGCTGCGATCAGTACCACTGCTGCGGAAGCTGCAGTAAACGCTACTCTGTTTGGCTGTTTAAGGAGCTGCACCGGACTGATGCTGCTGATCTCTGTCTTTCTTTCGTGGGTAGCGCTGTAATACTCAGGTATCCTGTCCCCGCTGAAAGAATCTATATAGCTCGCCAGTGCATACCATGCCTTCAGCTCTTTGCCGCCGTCGTATACGATATAGTCCTCGAAGTCTGTCACAGGTCTGCCATTTATATCCTTCGGTTCGATCTTCAGAAGTCCCATGGATTTTGCTTTGACTGAGCCCAGCATCTGACAGGAATACAGGTCTGCAGCAACGCTGTAAAGCCTGTCGTCATCCAGTTCTTCCACTGATCTGCCGTCATTCAGCTTCACATCCACTGCTCTGTTCAGTATCAGTCTGTTTTTGTTCCAGGAATATTCCAGGCCGCTCATGTAAAGTCTGGCTACTCCCATGAAATCTGATATGCTGGCGTCCACCTCTGCAGCATCTTTCAGCTCGCTGCCGGTAAGATATACTCTCACCAACGGATATCCCGGACTGCCGTCGGCGCCGTATCCAAGAGACAGGATGTTGAATGCATCTGCCACTGTAACATCTCCTTTGAAAATGCTGCCTCTCACGACTCCGCTCGGTACGACTGTCACATCTACGCCTGATATCTCCTGTCCTGTTTCCTGGATCTCAGCATCTGTACCGGTCTTATCTGACTTGGTTTTACTGCTCTTTTTCCCGGAAGTCGCTCCGGAAGACACAGCCCTGCCGGACGCAACGCCGCCTTCATCGTATCCTGTTATCTCGCAGCCTTCCGCCTGTGCTATTGCATATTTGTACGAGTCTGCTATCAGATCGCCAAGAGTGTCTTCTCCCTGCTTCGTACCGAAATCTTCTACAGGTGTGAAGTCTATACTGTTTCGTGCGATCACCTGGTCTGCACTGTATCCGTATCTGCTGAAATATTCTTTATCCACCAGTTTCCTGTACTTTGACAGTTCTCTGTCAGTATCCTTGTCAGCTTTTACATTTTCGTCAAGAGGGACCAGGCTGTAGTCTTCCACTGCATATCTTTCTCCATCCGGCTTCAGGACTATATGTCCCATGTTCCGGTTATAACTGCCGCAGGATACGATATATGTACTGCCCACTGTCACTGGCTCGTCAAGGACCGTATGCGTGTGACCGCTTATTATCACATCTATATCCGGTACTTCCTCTGCCAGTACATAGTCTTCAGTGTTTTCAAGTTTGTCTTTTTCGTTTTCTATGGTGCCGCAGTGGGACAGACAGACGATCATATCCACATCCTCATCTGACTTTATCTTCTTCACCACTTCAGCGGCTGTTTCCGTCGCATCCCTGAAGATCAGCCCGCTCTCAGGAGCATAGTCCACTGCATTCTTTCCCATGATGCCGAATACGGCAATCCTGACGCCGTCATGATCTATGACAGTATAATCTTTCATACCGTAGTCATCGCAGGCCTTTTTCAGAACTGCTGCATCTTTTTTCAGACTGCTGTCAGCAAACGTGCTGTCCCAGTCGATATTGGCAGACAGCAGCTGCGGACCTTTGCCGGAAGCTTCTTCCAGCATTGACGCAAGCCCCTTTGCCCTGTAGTCAAATTCATGGTTGCCAAAAGTAGTTGCCTCTATCCCGAGATAGTCCATCATCTTCATTTCAGAAGCCTGACTTGAAAATATTGTCTGGTAGGGCGTCCCCATAGAAAAATCACCCGCATCAAGCACGAAACTCTGCGGGTAGTCCTTCTTAACATCGTCCATGGCAGACTTCAGCCTGGCGAATCCGCCGGAATACACAAGTCTGCCATTTTTCATTTTTTTGTCTGCATCCATATGGGAATGCATATCGTGTGTAAAGATCAGAGAAACAGTATCGTCAGAAACCGTACCGGCTTCTGCTTTTCCTGCTGTTACGAACACCGCTGTCAGCAGGATAAGGACAGCAGCAAATACTGCTGCCCTGCCTGCATATCTCCTGGATCTGTTCATAAAATCTCCTTCCGGCAGTTTCAGTCTGCCTGCTGATGCTAAAGGATCCCTCTACGAAAGGATCTTCCTGCCTCCTCCGGCGCTGCCGGAAACTTTATATAGCTTTGTCTTTTATCTCTTTTATCAGCTTTTCCTGAAGTTCTTCAGGCTTCATCTCTCCCAGTTCTCCTGCCTTGCTGGATCTCACTGTTACAGTGCCTGCCTCGACTTCTCTTTCTCCGATTATGCACATGTACGGAGTCCTCTCGTTTCTTGCCTCTCTGATCTTGTATCCGATCTTTTCGTTCCTGATATCCGCCTCAACTCTGAGACCTGCTGCCTTGAATTTTTCAGCTATCTCCAGGGTATAATCTGTGAACTTTTCTGTTACAGTCATCAGTTTCACCTGTACAGGCGCCAGCCAGAGCGGGAACTTGCCTGCAAAGTGCTCGATGAGGATGCCTATGAATCTCTCGATGGAACCGAAGATGACACGGTGTATCATGACAGGTCTGTGCTTCTCGCCATCTGAACCGATATAACTGATATCGAATCTCTGCGGCATCTGCATATCAAGCTGTATAGTACCGCACTGCCATGTCCTGCCAAGTGAGTCTTCAAGATGGAAGTCCAGTTTAGGACCGTAGAATGCACCGTCTCCTTCGTTTATCACGAACGGTACTCCGATGCTCTCCATGGCTTCTCTGAGAGCATTTTCTGCAGTTTCCCATTCCTCATCGGTGCCCATTGAGTCGTCAGGTCTTGTGGACAGCTCGATGTGGTATGTGAATCCAAACATCTTGTATACATCGTCGATGAACTTCACTACTCCTATGACTTCGTCCTTGATCTGCTCAGGCAGCATGAATATATGCGCATCGTCCTGTGTGAATGTCCTTACTCTCATCAGACCGTGAAGTGCTCCGGACAGCTCATGTCTGTGGACCTGGCCCAGCTCTCCCATCCTTACAGGGAGTTCTCTGTATGACCACATCTTTCTCTTGTACGCCAGAAGTGATCCCGGACAGTTCATCGGTTTGATGGCGTAGTCCTCTCCGTCTATCTTCGTGAAGTACATGTTGTCTTTGTAGTGATCCCAGTGACCTGAAGTCTTCCAGAGTTTTTCGTTCATGATGAGCGGAGTCTTTATCTCTTCGTAGCCTCTCTTCATGTGCTCTGATTTCCAGAAACTTTCCAGTTCGTTTCTGATGATCATTCCTTTAGGCATGAAGAACGGGAATCCCGGTCCTTCTTCGTATATAGCAAAGAGATCCATTTCCCTGCCGATTTTGCGATGGTCTCTTTTCTTTGCTTCTTCCAGTCTTGCCAGATATTCATCCAGCTCGGCCTGTGTAGGGAAACATGTGCCGTATATTCTCTGGAGCATTGGCCTGTTGGAGTCTCCTCTCCAGTATGCACCGGCAACGCTCTGGAGCTTGACAGCCTTGATCTGTCCTGTTCTTTCCATGTGCGGACCTGCACAGAGATCTACGAAATCCCCCTGTCTGTAGAATGAAATGACTTCGTCTTCCGGCAGATCCTGGATGAGCTCTACTTTATAGTCCTCATTTTTGTCTGCCATGAATTTTATAGCTTCGTCTCTCGGCAGTTCGAATCTTTCAAGCGGATAATTGGCCTGTATGATTTTCTTCATTTCTTTCTGGATCTTGAGAAGGTCCTGATCATTGAGCTTGTGCTCCATGTCGAAGTCATAGTAGAATCCGTTTTCTATGGACGGTCCGATAGCCAGCTTGGCATCAGGCCAGATCTTTTTTACTGCCTGAGCCAGTATATGAGCTGTCGTATGTCTGTAATTCGATCTCACCTGTGCATCTTCAAAATTAATTTTTTCTTTAGCCATTTTTACTTCTCCTCATCATCTTTTTGTATTTTCTGTATATCCAATACTGATCTTCTCTTTAACAGCCGAGTGCTGCAAGCTCTATTCGCATGCCAGTTCTATGAGCCTGTCGATAAGCTCGCTGTAGGGTATCCCCGACTCCTCCCAGAGCTTCGGATACATACTTATCTGAGTGAATCCCGGCAGTGTGTTTATCTCGTTGAACACTACTCTGCCGCTTTCTTCAAGGAAAAAATCCACCCTTGCAAGACCTCTGCATCCCATCGTTTCATACACACTGACTGCAGCACTGCGGATACCGTCTTCCAACGCTTTGTCAAGGTCTGTGACTATACCTGTCTTCGACTCCTGGTTCTGGTATTTGGCTTCATAGTCGTAGAATTCGTTTGCTGCAAATATCTCTCCTATACATGATGCCCTGGGAGCTTCATTTCCCAGCACGGCGACTTCTATCTCCCTGCCGGTTATCATCTCTTCAACCACTACCTTGCCGTCTTCTGCAAAGGCTTTATCCAGCGCTGCTTCCAGCTGGTCGTATGACTTGACCTTGCTGATGCCTACAGAGGAACCTGCATTGGCCGGTTTAACGAACAGCGGCAGCTGAGCTTCAAAGAATTTTCTGACAGTTCTGACCTCGGCAGCTTTGTCTTTCTCATATGTCCGTCTGAAACTTACAAAGCATTTCGCCTGAGCCACTCTGCCTGCATGCTCCACCATTGCTTTCGTGATGGCTTTGTCCATGCACGCTGCCGATGATGCTGCTCCTGAGCCTACGAAAGGTATGCCCGCTATCTGCAGCAGTCCCTGCATCGTCCCGTCTTCGCCGTTTTTACCGTGCAGTACCGGGAAGACTACATCCACCTTCATCTGCTCGCAGGTGCCGTCCCTGTTCACAATGGAAATATTGGCATCTGCTCTGTGAGGCAGTATGCTTGCCGGTCTGTTGTTTTTATCTTTTTCCCATGAGCCATCACTGATATTAGCAACAGGGGAACTTGTCAAAAACCAGTTCCCCTCTTTAGTAATGCCCATTTTGTATATGTTGTATTTCTCCTTGTCTATGTGTTTCAGTACGGATGATGCGGAAATACACGATATCTCGTGCTCCGATGATGCTCCACCAAACATTACAAGAAGGTTTTTCCTGAGTCCCATACACATTACCTTTCTCTTTTTCTGCCTTGTGACAGGATATCAGTAATATCCTGTACGGGCTGATATCTGCTCGCTTATACCCTGTACAGTCTGTGTCGGTGTATAATCCTTCTGACCGAAAAAATCTGCATGGAGCTTTGTCACATTCGATGAAAGTGTGGAAGGAACTCCATAGAATGTTCCAGCATTCCAGTCACGAGTGTCATAAGGCCATCCCTTGCTTTCTGTCATCTTGTACGAATCCAGCTTCAGAGCCAGTTTCATCATGTCTGACGATGCCATGTTGGTCTTTATCTCAGGAAGGATGTCATCTGATATCTTCTTGATCGTACCTACGTTCATCGTCTTGGCTTTGTCGAACGCAGCCTTGACAACGATCTTCATTCTCTCGTTTCTTCTGTAGTCACCTGTCACAGCGTCTTTTCTTATCCTGGCGTATGTAACAGCCTGGTTGCCGTTGAGAGTCTGCTTGCCTGCAGATTTTATCTTTTTGTTAGAGCCGCCTATATTATGATAGGTATCACTGATATACTTGTTCATCTCGTTTATCTCTGAATCCTGGATCTCTATGTCCAGTCCGCCCAGGGCGTCTACTGCATCGGCAACAGATTTCCAGTTGACGACTACAACTTCCTTGATATTCAGGTCGAGATTCCTGTTGAGTGTATACAAAGTCTTGGTCGGCCCTCCGTAATAGTATGCGTGAGTGACCTTGTCGAGACCTACATCATCACCGAGATCGAGATATGTATCACGGTACACCGAGAACATCTTTATCTCGTTAGTCTCTTTGTTTATGCTGACGATAACCATAGCGTCGCTCCTGCAGCCCTTGTCGCTGGACATATCCCTGGCGTCTATACCAAGTATTGCTATGTTCCTGTAGTTGCGAAGATCTGAATCCACCTGCGGGTCGATGCCTATCATGTCAGGATCCAGCTCCACACGACCTACATTGTCAAGAGTGCTTTTCACTGCAGTAAGTCCTGCTACTATCACGCCGCCTATACCTATGACCAGCACCAGGGTCACTATCAGAGCTATCCTCAGACCCCTGCCGTTCTTCTTTTTTTTCTTTTTCTTTTTGGTGCCGCCACCCTGCTTGCCATCGGCTTTGTTCACACTGCCGGGTTCCGCTATGCGGCTGCCTTTTTTCTTTTTTTCACTCTGAGACTTGTCTCCCTGCTCACGCATACGCAGATATTCTTCACGCTGGGCGTCTTTGCTGTGTCTGCGCATTTCCGAACTGCCGTAAGGCGTGTCGTCTATGCTGTAGTCGTTCCCTGAAGATGATCCGCCTGTCGAATTATTCGAAAAGTATGATCCGTATTTCGTATCATCTTTGATGTAGTGTCCTCTCCCGGAGTTAGCGTCTCTGAGCTTGAGATATTCCTGATATGCCTGTTCTCTTGCATCCTGTTCTCTATTGTTGCTCATATCCTGCTCCTTTCACAATCACACACCATTATACCAACTGAACTGGTGTAAATCAACAAAAGGCATGAATTGACTGTGAAAGTTTGGTGAAGAAGACTTCGTTTCCGTCCTTGATGCAGTAGTAGAATTTTATCTTAGGCTCTGTTCCCGACGGTCTCACAGCCAGCCATGAACCGTCTTCAAACACAAATCTGAGCAGATTTGTCGGCGGGAGTCCGTCAAGACCTTTGCTGAAATCCAGCACCTCTGTGACTTTGCCTGCATCTGTGAACATATCGTGTTCCTTCTCTCTGAGCATGACCATTATGTCTTTTATTTTTCGACTTCATATTCATCATCATCTCCCTTCATTTGAGAATTATAAACATCAGCATAAATTTCATTATTTTCAAGTAGTTCTTCATGTGTTCCTATTCCACTTATTTTTCCATCATCTAAAACTAT
>CAKQNZ010000044.1 GCA_934255435.1 uncultured Clostridia bacterium
CAAGGGTGAATTTGTTCTTGCGCATTTTTTTCTCAAGCTCGGCAGCTTTCTTTTCATCGTAGTCTTCCTGAGCTTTTTCGATGAGGGACATCATGTCGCCCATGCCCAGTATACGGCTTGCCATCCTCTCAGGATGGAACGGTTCCAGGGCATCGAATTTCTCACCCATACCGACGAACTTTATCGGTCTTCCTGTGACCTTTTTAGTGGAAAGCGCCGCACCGCCACGGGAGTCACCGTCCATCTTGGTCATGATGATACCGTCTATACCAAGTCTGTCATTGAAGCCTTCTGCCGCATTGACAGCATCCTGACCTGTCAGTGCATCGACTACCAGAAGTATCTCATGAGGTTTTATCTCTTTCTTGAGAACTTCCAGCTCTTCCATCAGCTCCTCGTCTATCTGCAGACGACCTGCTGTATCGACTATCAGCACATTGCAGCCTTTCTTTTCAGCTTCTTTTATTGCTGCCGCTGCTATCTTTTCAGGCTGTCTGCAGTCTCTCATGGTGAATACCGGTGTGTCTACCGATTTTCCCACGACCTCCAGCTGATCGATGGCTGCCGGTCTGTATATATCGCATGCACAAAGCATCGGTTTCTTGCCGTTCTTTTTAAGGTAGTACGCCAGTTTTCCGCAGGTAGTCGTCTTACCTGTACCCTGAAGACCGACCATCATCAGTACGGTGAACCCCTTTGATGAATACGTCAGCTTACTGCCTGCACCTCCCATCAGTTCGGTGAGTTCATCATTTACGATCTTTATCACCTGCTGACCGGGAGTAAGGCTCGCCATGACTTCTTCACCCAGCGCCTTTTCCTTGATGGATGCTACGAACTCCTTAACGACTTTGAAGTTTACATCAGCTTCCAGAAGAGCAAGCTTGACTTCTCTCATCGCTGCATTGATATCAGCTTCCGTCAGGCTTCCTTTTCCCTTGAGGCCTTTGAAAACCTCCTGCAGTTTTTCCGATAATCCTTCAAATGCCATGGATCAATCCTCCAGTTTATCTATAATAAATTTGACTTCTCTGAGTCTGTCGATGGTCCCTGCGATCAATGCAGTGCCGGTAACGCTGCTGTCTTCAGCTCCGGCCTCCTGAAGTTCTGACGTGATACTGTCTATTATCTCGTCTATACGCTCTATAGCCTCGCTGCTCTTCATGAACTTCTCTACAAGACCAAGCTTGTCTTCATAGTTCATCAGCGATTTTTCAGCATTTTTCAGAGCATCGTGAACTCCCTGTCTGCTTATATCGAACTCGTCAGCTATCTCTGAAAGTGACAGATTCTCTTCATGATAAAGAGTCATCGCATCACGCTGACGCTTCGTCAGCAGCTCTCCGTAAAAGTCATATAACAGGCTCTGCCTTGTAACTTCGTCGATCTTCATCGCCACCACCAATTGACAAGTATTTCTGCTTTACACCATTGTAAGTATACACGTCCTGGGATATACTGTCAAGCTATATTCCTTGTCACATATAAAATTTCTTCATTTATCGTCTCTGTCGTCTTCAGAGCCGAGTTTTTTACTGACTTTCTCCGCAACATGTTCGTTCAGCTGTCTGAGACGCTCTATCTCATATCCGGCTTTTTCCTTCAGTTTGCTTTCTATGAAGTCTTCAAGGTCAGCCCGGAGTGAACGTTCTGTCCTGAAAGCGAATATAAAGCGTTTCTTTTCTTCGAACTCTTCCCGCTGCACCCTCATATAGTCCTTCAGCTCTTCATATTTGACTACTATCTGTTTTTCTTCAGCAAACTTCCTTATACTCGTTCCGAGTTTCACCGAGTAGCACACATCTATTATGAAGACTCCGAAGAACATACCGATAAAGAACGAAAATGTCAGATGATGTGACAGCCATACCACCCAGTCTATGACATACGGATTCACTATAAAATAAAACAGACACCCCAAAAGCCCCCATGCAAATGTGAACTTCGGACATATTATTCCCTGTATATTGCCTCGTTCATGGCTGTAATCCCAGAGTTTGACTTTCATGCCTTTTATGAAAATGATCCCGGCTATGTACTCTATGACAGTCATCACCACTGCCATTATCACAAGGATGATAACTGTATCCAGTGCCTTTATACCAGTCAGTGCCACCTTTGTCAGATAAGACACGAAATACATTCCCCAAAGTCCGAATCCGTACAGAGGCAGATACGGCCCCGTCAGGAATCCCGGATTTATCCATTTATGCTGTGGATTGCTGTGAGAGAAAAATTTTCTGAACATGACTTCGATTCCCCATCCCAGACAGCTCCCTATAAAAAACAGGAATGCAAATACAAGTAACTCGCTCATCGACTTTTCTCCTTTATAATAAAATGATTTTTACTGAAATCTATCACACCTTCATCCTTGAGTTTGCCAAGCTCCTTTGACATGGCACTCCTGTCCACAGCTAGAAAATCCGCCAGCTGCTGCCGGTTGAAAGGTATATCGAAGGATGTGCTGCTGCATCTGACAGACTGCTCTGAAAGATATGCCAGCAGTTTGCCCTTAGTCGTCCGCTGCGAAAGATATCCCATCTTGGTAGTCAGCGTCTTGTTCTTCGATGCTATTGCAAAGGTCAGATTGCGTATCAGTCCTGCATGATGAGGGCATGTACTGCTGCATGTCCTGAATATACGCTCCACATCCATCATCATCACAGTGCAGTTTCTGGCTGCTATAGCATTTATCGTCACGGGCTCTCTGCCGGTCACGGCATAGACCTCGCCGAACATATCGCCTTCGGATATATCAGCGAGTATACTGTTGTTGCCCCAGTAATCCTCCCGTTCGATATACACAGCTCCCTCCAGCACCATTGCGACTCTTGTTATCACATCTCCGATGCTGTATATATATTCGCCTTTGTCATATTCTTTTCTTATGACTGACAGACACTTCATCATGGAAAGTATCTCATCTTCAGTCATTCCTGAAAAAAGCAGTGTTTTTTTCAAAAGATCTATATATTTTTTCATTTTTCACCGTTTTTGTTGTAAAAACCACATACTTATGTTTTTTATTATATTAAAATCCAGTTACAAAAGCAAGGAGGACGATGATATGAGACGTAAAGACAGAGAAATGAACAGAAAATTTGCACTGGAAGTGGCAGATAAATGTGAATATGCGACCCTGGGTATGACTGCTCCTGATGGAGCACCATACTGTATCCCTGTTACTATAGTGCGCATAAATGACAGTATTTATTTCCACACTGCAAAGGAAGGTCTGAAAATAGACAGTCTCAAAAAACATCCGGCAGTATGTCTGTCATGTGTCGGTGATACTAAAAGGGCAACAGACCGTTTCACTACTGAATTCGAATCTGCAGTGATAAACGGCACAGCCAGCGAGGTGACTGACGACGATGAAAAGATCGCAGCACTCAGAGGGATATGTCAGAGACATACGCCTTCGAATATGCCTGATTTCGACAATGCCATAGAGCGCAGCCTTTCAAGAACGGGGGTATGGAAAATAAACATAGAAAGCATCACAGGCAAGCGAAAAAAATTCGACAAAGACGGCAATGAAATGAAATACGGCAGGATGGAATAAGATCCCCTCCCCGGAAACGATATCTGGAAATATGATATATAAAAGGAGTATATGACAATGATAAGAAGGATAATAAACATAGATGAATCAAAATGCAACGGCTGTGGCCTGTGTGCCGAAGCATGCCACGAAGGTGCCATAGGCATGGTGGATGGAAAAGCGAAACTTCTGCGTGACGATTACTGCGACGGCCTGGGAGACTGCCTTCCTGTCTGTCCTGCAGACGCTATCACCTTTGTGGAGAGAGAAGCCGCAGAATATGACAGAGCTGCTGTGGAAGCAAACATGGCTGCCGCAGGCAAGGCTCATGCAGGCGGATGTCCCGGAAGCGCATCTAAAAAAATAACTCCAGTCAATGATGACTCCGGCAGTCTGTCCAGCATACCAAGCCATCTTAGCCAGTGGCCTGTACAGATCAAACTTGCTCCGCTGAACGCTCCGTACTTTGATGGTGCTGATCTGCTCATCGCAGCGGACTGCAGCGCATTCGCATACGGCGATTTCCACAGGGATTTCATCAAAGACAGGATCGTCCTCATCGGATGTCCTAAACTGGACTCTGTGGACTACTCTGAAAAGCTTACTGCTATCCTGCAGTCCAACGACATCAGGAGCGTCACAGTTACAAGGATGGAAGTGCCATGCTGCGGCGGCATCCAGTATGCTGCAGAAGCAGCTGCAGCTGCAAGCGGAAAAGACATCCCTGTAAACGTAGTCACCATAGGCATCGACGGAAGCATCAAATAAGACCCATTTCACGGACATGCAAGACATCATGTCCATGGAAAAAACAAAGAGAAAAGTTTCTCTTTAACTATTCAAAACAAGAACTGCTGTACACGTGAAGATCATCACAGTACAGCAGTTCTCTTTGATTGGTTGAATATTATGTCAAAAGGGGGCTTTCAGGAAAGCACAGCCTCTTATAATGCTAATATATCACCTTATGTAAATGGCAAATGTTCAATCGGCAATCATGATCTAAAACTGCCTTCACTATCTTTCAACTACGATAGCAGTTCCCTGTCCGCCGCCGATGCAGAGTGTCGCCAGACCAGTCTTTGCGTCTCTCTTCTGCATCTCGTAGATCAGTGAGATGAGGATCCTGCAGCCGGATGCTCCGATAGGATGTCCCAGTGCGATAGCTCCGCCATTCACGTTCAGCTTCTCAGCGTCGAATCCAAGCTCTTTGCCTACTGCTACTGACTGTGCTGCGAATGCTTCGTTTGCTTCGATGAGGTCGAGGTCAGCAACTTTCAGACCAGCTTTTTCCAGTGCCTTCTGTGATGATGGTACTGGTCCGATACCCATGATCTTAGGGTCAACGCCTGCTGATGCATATGATTTGATAGTGCAGAGAGGCTTGATTCCTAATTCGTCAGCTTTTTCCTTTGACATTACTACTACTGCTGCACCGGCATCGTTGATTCCTGATGCGTTTGCTGCTGTAACAACGCCGTCCTTCTTGAATGCTGGTCTCAGTTTTGCAACCTTTTCCATAGCGCTGCCGAACTTAGGGTGTTCGTCTGTATCGAAGATAACAGGATCGCCTTTTCTCTGTGGTACTTCTACCGGTACGATCTCATCCTTGAACTTGCCTGCTTTGATCGCTGCTTCAGCTTTGTTCTGTGATTTTACTGAGAACTCGTCCAGTTCTTCTCTTGTGATTCCCCACTTCTCTGCGATGTTTTCTGCAGTGATACCCATGTGGTAGTCGTTGAATGCATCCCAAAGACCATCGTTTACCATCATGTCGATCATCTTTGTGTTGTTCATTCTTGCTCCCCATCTTGCTGTAGGTACTGCATATCCTGCCATTGACATGTTTTCTGCTCCGCCTGCAACTACGATGTCAGCATCTCCTGCCTTGATCATCTGTGCAGCCAGTGAAACTGTTCTCAGACCTGATCCGCATACCTTGTTCAGTGTCATTGCCGGTACTTCTTCAGGGATTCCTGCGTCCAGTGCGATCTGTCTTGCAACGTTCTGACCTAATCCACCCTGAAGTACGCATCCGAGAACTACTTCATCGATATCTTCAGGTTTGATTCCTGCTCTTTCGATAGCGCCCTTTACTGCGATAGCTCCCAGTGTTCTTGTTGGAACTGACTTGAGTGCTCCGCCGAAGCTGCCGATCGGTGTTCTTGCTGCACTTACGATTACAACATCTCTCATAATTTTTCCTCCTTAAGAAATCTACTCATGCGTAGCGTATTTATTAGCTTTTAACCATTTCTGACGGCAGTTGCCCTGCCTGCTCTCCTGTTTATGATAGCATATATCAGTCAAATATCAAAGCATTTTCAGCAAAAGCTGGCGATACTTCAACAATGTTCGTCTGGTTAAAATACTTGATCTATATACAGAACGGGCTATGCTGCCGGACTGCGTCCGATATTCTGCTGCACGTTCCCTATATACTGTCCTGTTCCGGACTTCATCCGGTATTCTCTGCTCCCACTTGCCCCGGTCTTCTGTGCGCTGGTCACTCAATCACGCCGATATATTTTTCCAGCAGCACGACAGGATTGTATGAAAGCTTTGCTTTCCTGAGGTTGGCTATATCCATGTCCTCTTCTCTGTTGAGATATTTAGCACTCGATGCGATATCTTTGCAGAACTCGTTCAGTATCGTCTGATAAAGCCCCCGGTAGTCCACATTGGCTTTTTCGACGTGCTCTATTATCGTATCATCTCCAAGTCTTCCGCCTATGGCGATGGATTCTATCTTCCCGTCTATCAGTATCACGCCTCCGTGGTATCCTGCCGGTTCGAGATTTTCAAGAACATCCTTCATCGCTGCTTCTTCCAGCTTTAACATTTCCATTTCGTGGGCCGGGACTTCCTTCCTTCTGTTGAATGCTGCGATGAAATCCATCACTTCATCAGCCATATCGGAAGTCATCCTGACATATTCGTAATCGAAGTTTTTCTTGAAATAGTTCAGATGGTTCTTCTTGCGGTGAAAGGCTCTGCCCTTGAACTCCGCCAGTTCCTGAGTCAAGTAGACATAATCGTAGTTCGGTCTGTCATCTATGAACTTCATCTCAGGTACAGCGTCCTTTATTATATCCAGCATATGGACAGGTATGAGTCTCAGGCTGAAAGGCTGTCCTGCTTTTTCGAATATTTCTTTGCTGCGGAAGATAGTTTCTCTCAGTGATTCCCGGTCGTATTCTCCGGTCTTCGTCAGCGGTGGCAGCATGAAAGGCAGCAGTACGCCGTCTTCCAGCTCCAGATGGCTGAGACCACAGATACACATATAGTCACCGATGATATCCCAGCTGAACTGGTTCACATCACGCCACATATACAATGACGAAAAGGACAGTCCCGATGTCCTGTATCCGTATCCGTTCAGATACTCTTCAAGTGTGCCTTTGTCCTCTAACGTTATCCTGTTATCGAACATGTACATGTTCTCGCTTCCTCCGGTCTGCTGCATTTATTTTACTATCTTTGAGATGGCTTTGAATCCATCTGCCTTTGAATCCTTGAGTATCTCGTAAAGCACTGATTCATAAGTAGTCACTACAGCTCCGGCTCTTTCCATTCTTTCTGCAGCCCATACTTTGTCATTGAGACTTCTTGATGAAATGCAGTCTACTGCGATATATACATTGTAGCCTTCTTCCATGAGCTGAAGAGCTGTCTGCTGAACACAGATATGTGCTTCGATACCGCAGATGACGATGTTTTTCTTTCCTGCTGCCTTGACCTGTGCTGCAAATTCTTCGTTGAGCATGCAGCTGAATGAAGTCTTGTCTATCGGCTGGAAATCTCCCAGCGCTTCTGCTATTGATGGTATGGTCTCTCCGATACCTTTTGTATACTGCTGTGTCACGATCTTAGGAATACCCAGTGCCTCCATGCCCTTGACAAGTCTCAGAGTCTTCTCTTCAAGTATCTCCTTGTCATGCATCACCGGCATGAGTTTTTCCTGAAAGTCTATAACTACAAATAATGTGTCTTCTCTTGTAAGTAAGCTCATTCTGCTATCCTCCATTTATTTATTTCTTCTATCATCCTGTAATCTGTCAGATCTCTGTGGAGCGGAGTTATCGTGGCATAGCCTTCCTGCATTGCCACCACGTCTATAGTGCCCGGCAGTCCGCTGTATACCACAGGCTCTCCGCCGTACGTGTAAAACTTCGTCCCATCTTCTGCAGTTTCAGGATTCCTGAATTCGTTCATATACTCCCTGCGTCCCAGGGTAGTTATCCTGACGCCTTTTATCTGCTCTTCCGGCAGATCCGGCGTGTTTATATTCATCACCGTATCCGGCGATATCTTTACCGGTTCTTCCAGCATCTTCAGTGCAATTCTGCATGCAAGTCCAAAATGCTGCGCCTGATGGCTGTTCACAGACACTGCTACTGCAGGCACTCCGCACAGATTGCCTTCTATGGCAGCTGACACAGTCCCGGAGTAAAGTGTATCTGTACCGAGGTTGCCGCCGAGATTTATCCCGGAATATACCATGTCTATATCTATGCCCCGGTCTTTCATCAGCTGTATGCCGAGTTTCACACAGTCAGCCGGCGTTCCTGATATACTGAACGCAAGCTCCGCACCATCGAAACTGACTTCTCTGACTGATATCGGCTGTGACACCGTTATACCATGTCCGCTGGCGCTTCGCTGCCCCTCCGGTGCGCATACATAGACCTTCGCCTTAGTCGCCAGAGCTTTCACCAGCTCACATATGCCTCTTGCTTTTATGCCGTCATCATTGGCCACAAGTATGTTCATACTATTTTACCTCTTTTGATATTCTGTGCCTGTCTTCGTATGCCTTGAAGCCTTTATTTTTCAATACTTTCAGGCAATTTGGATTTTATTTCAAAAAATCCGTATTCGGTAGTTATTATACCACACAGGTGAAGATAATAAAAGTTTTTTGGCATAATTTTTGCGAATGGAAGACTCCATCGAAAACAAAACTGCAGGTGAAAACATGACCACTGGATCACATCCTCACCTGCACATTTCTTCATTGCTGTCGACAGCTCATTCTGCCAGTATATGCATTATTTACAGATAACTGTCATTCCATTACTGTCCGGCACTGAAAGCCTGTATCCTGCCTGTTTTCCGGCCGCTCCCAGATGTATAACCTTCATCAGTCTCCAAGGACTTTGCCTATAGAGTCGTTTATCATCAGAGTTGCCCTGTTGTCGTAGGATGTCTGTGACTTGTTTATCAGTATTATATCGTCGCCTCTGAAATAGTTGATGAGTCCTGCTGCCGGATATACCACCAGCGACGTTCCTCCCACTATCAGGGTGTCTGCTTCTGCTATGGCATCCACTGCACCGGTTATCACCTTGTCGTCAAGGGGTTCTTCGTAAAGTACTACGTCAGGTTTGACTGTGCCGCCGCAGCTGCACTTCGGTATGCCGCAGCTGCAGTTGTATTCATCCATGATATAGTCCACATCATAGAATTTACCGCAGTCCATGCAATAATTACGTAGCACTGATCCATGAAGCTCGTATACAGTCTTGCTGCCTGCCTTCTGATGCAGACCGTCTATATTCTGAGTCACTACGCCGGTGAGCTTGCCTTCATTCTCCAGCTGAGCCAGTGCGATATGAGCTTTGTTCGGCTTCGCATCCGGGTATATGAGATTGTTCTTGTAGTAGTCATAGAATTTTTCTGTATGGTTCATGAAAAATGTCCTGGAGAGCATCTCCTCCGGCGGATAGCCGTAGTTCTCCACAGCGTGGTAAAGCCCGGATTCCGAGCGAAAATCAGGTATATTGCTCTCCGTCGATACCCCTGCGCCTCCGAAAAATACTACTTTTTTACTTTTGTTTATTATATCTTTTACTCTTTCGTCCATATGATACACCTCGTTTTCTGATACGGCCTGCTGCCCCCCTGCTGCACCGTAAGAACTTACCATTTCTGACTGCAGCCGGCAGCTCATATTTCCTTCAGGAAAACACAGCTGCCGGCGGGGCAGCGCCTTGTGTATACATTATAATACAAGCCTTTGAATATAACAAGTAGTCTCAGAGTTCCCTGACACTGGTATGTTTCCGGATCTTCATGCAGCCGCTGTCATCCCGGCATTCCGACTGATATGCCTGTGCCTGTGTCCCCGGACTGTCAAAGCTTGACCTCTGTGAGGTGTTTCCAGTACCTCAGTGGCATGAAGCTGCGCTGACAGTTCGGATTCTTTCGTTCTTTTATCGCTATATTCTCGAAATAGTTTTTCCAGAGTGCCCTATAGCTCTGCTCCTCAGCTGGCTGCTCCGGCACGTCATCATCTGCGAACGGTGATATATACCAGTGTCCGCCATATGCTACGATCGCTTTGCTGCGGCCGATATCTCTTATGATGAACGGTTCGTTTCTGAATCTGTCGCAGAAATGTCTTGCGATGAGTTCCAGTACATCGTTATCAGGTTCTATCTCCGCATACAGGATATCGTTTTCCATCACGGAAAAGCGCACGAACTGCAGCATCCGCTCATGTTCCACATTTATTTTCTTTTCGATGGCTTCCACTGCGGCTACCACCGGATCTCCGTGCAGCAGCGATACGGCAGAGCCGGTCCTGAAACCCTTTACGATATATCTCAGTATCTTTATTTCTTTTTCCGGATCGCATGACAGATATACCTTATATATGCGTCTGAGGTCATATGAGGATATTTTCTTCTCTATGGCCTCATATACGCACAAGGCTTTCTGTTCATCGGTGTCCACCTCCATGTATCCGCCCAGGAGATTCGGCTGGTAGCAGCTCCTCTCACATATATCCGAAGCTCTGTCCGTGTAATAATGATGATATATACATGTCAGCAGTCCTTCAAATGTACCGTCGTAAAGATAATCCAGCATAACGATCGACCTCCTGTCTTGTTATGTTCCTGTGATAATGGTCCCGGCCTGCCGTTTAGCTCACCGGTCTGCTATATGATCCCTGCTGTCGACAGTTTTTCCTGTCGTTCGCCTTTTTCAAGGCGGTTCCAGTTGTTATCGAACATTGACACCTGAAGCCCGTCTTCCATCTGCAGCAGTGAATTCCTTATGGTCTCAGGCTCGAACCGCCTCTCACCGCAGTATCTGCCACAGCATGTAAGGAAATACTTTGCACGTTTCATGACGACTCCCATTTTCTTAAGGTCGTCGAAACGCACAGCAGCCACCCTGCGCTGCCGCATGATACGCCTGGCCGATACAGCTCCGATCCCCGGTATGCGCATCAGCATCGAATAGGACGCTTTGTTGACCTCCACCGGAAAGTTTTCGAGATTCCGCAGAGCCCACATCACTTTCGGGTCCAGGTCCGGATCGAGGTTCCGGTCTCCTTTGCCGAAAAGCTCTCCAACTGTGAATCCGTAAAATCTGAGCAGCCAGTCCGCCTGGTATATGCGGTGTTCCCTCGCCAGCGGTGGGGCTGTCCGCCTGTCCGGCAGCACCGGTGAATCCACTACAGGGACATATGCGGAATAATATACCCTTTTCATTTTGAAAGTCCTGTAAAGGTTCTCGCTGGTGGTCAGTATGCTCTGATCGGTATCGCCCCCTGCTCCGATTATCATCTGCGTGGTCTGCCCCGCCGGAGCGAAGTCCTTCCCCCGGCTGCGCCTTGCCGGAAGCGACGCTGATGACGGTATGAATATATCTTCACCGGTCTCCCGGCCTGCTCTGCCGTCGTACCCCGGACCGCTTGATACAGATGCTTCAGAAACATGCCCAGCCGGAGCGCTGAACTCTGCAAAACCCATACTGTTTCCCGCTCCTGAAGTCACAGCAGCATCCAGACCTCCTGCCTTACCTTTGCACAAGCGATGGCCTGTCGATCCGCCGGGACCGGCGGCCAGTGAATCGACTCTGCCGCCTGTGCCGGGCGTGATCGTTCTGCCACGACACTGCATGTCTTTCGCAGATACGTCAGAATATGGATCCCGGCCTGCATCCATGTCATCCGGTATATAGATCCCCTTCGGAGTCTTCTGTATATTTTTCTTCCTGCCTGTCAGATAATGTTCCGCACTGTTTATCTCCTGTCCCTTGAACATATTGCCCGGACCCACCAGTGCGTTGCGCTCTATCAGCGAATTGGTTATCTGCCGCATCGGCGCAAAGATGGCTTTCGGTTTTTTCTGCGGTGCGAATCTGCCCAGGCTGACGGAATCCGGCATCTCTATGTTGACGCTCACTCTGTCCGCTTCAAGTCCGATCATATGTATCAGCTCCGGCGATGCTCCAGGGATCATCTTGGCATGGATGTACCCCGAAAATCCGTATCTGTGCCTAAGCAGCCTTATACATTCAAGCATGCGTTCGGCCGTATGATCCGGCGAACGCTCCACCGCCGAACTCACGAAAAGTCCCTCGATATAGTTCCTCCTGTAGAATTCTATCGTAAGCCTCGCCAGCTCGTCCGGTTCGAAGGATGCTCTGGGCACGTCGTTGCTGCGCCTGTTGACGCAGTATTCGCAGTCGTACTCGCATCTGTTCGTGAAAAGTATCTTCAGCAGAGAAATGCACCGCCCGTCTGATCCCCAGGAATGGCATATCCCTGAGGCATGCGCATTGCCTATCCTGCCGTTGTTCTGCCGGTTCGAGCCGCTGCTGGAGCAGGACACATCGAACTTGGCACTGTCTGCCAGTATTTTTAATTTCTGCATTATGATGCTCTCCATACCGTAACGCCTGCCTTTCATCCCGTTATTCCGGAAAATCACTTCGCATCGGATCGAAGCCGGAGCTGTCCGCACGCTTCTGTTCCGCATGATCTTTATCTTAACGAAGGTATCTGCTGTGACATCTCCGGTGCTTTCTGTCATGATGATATGATAACATAAAAAGAACATCTGTTCAACAGTTTGTAAACAGATGTTCCGTGATGTTTTCTTCAAATAACCGCTTCAGGCTATCTTATGAAATTTGTGCGATATCCTGATTCTGTTTCCGGAAGTGAAACGCCTGCCTCTCTTCCTGCTTCGAAACATTTCATCATCCACGCCAAATTCCTGGCGAGGTTCCTCATTGTCTGCATTCCTTCTCCGTCCTGCTCGGCTTCTCCCGGCACACGGCCATGGACCAGGTTCCAGTACGTGGAACTTGCCACCGGCATCTGGGATATGCCGAAATATTTGTTCGTTGCATCGAAAGAAGCTGATGTACCGCCTCTTCTTGCCACTGCTACAGATGCACCGGGTTTGAACCTGAACTCTGCTCCGCCGCTGTAGAACGCCCTGTCAAGAAAGGACATTATCCTGCCGCTGGGATGTGCGTAATATACCGGAGTGCCGAACACGAATCCGTCGGCTTCCTTTGCCTTTGCCACGAATTCATTCACTGCATCGTCGCCGAAGACGCATCCCTTTCCAGTGCCGCATCCACCGCATCCTGTACAATCCCTTAACGGTGCTCCCCCGATCTGGAATATCTCGTAGTCTATGCCTTCTTTTTTGAGCTGCATGCCCACTTCCTCAAGAGCTCTGTTCGTATTTCCATCTTTCTTAGAACTGCCGTTGAGCATAAGTACTTTCATTTTCCATCCTCCTTTTTTTCTGCTGCATGTAGCATAACACATCGAAGGCTGGCGTTGCAATATCGTTTGTCTGCGGTAATGAAAAAGCACTCAAAAGGTGATCGTATCTCCGTCTGCACCATTTCTGTCTATTATAATAAAGATAATTTCCACACACTCGAAACTGTGTACCTGTAGCCGCTGCAAAAGTATTTCAACGAAATAAAGCAATATGGCAAGCTGAGTTATATTGATTTTCTACATTGATCAGTAGTATAATGATATGTTAAAACAAAACAGGAGCACTAATACATATGTCACTAAAATTCTGTTCTTTCGCCAGTGGCAGCAGTGGCAACTGCTACATGGTGAAAAACGATAAAACAGCATTGCTTATAGATGCCGGGATCTCCGGCAAGCGGATATTCAGCGGTCTGGACGAGACGGACACGCCTTACGAAAGTGTAGATGGGCTACTGATCACTCACGAACACATCGACCACGTAAAGAGTATCCCTATAGTAACGAAAAAACTCCCCAATGTGCTGGCATACGCCAATGAGCTGACCTGGGAAAATATCGAGCGTCCGGTAGCTGAGGAAAAGCGCAGGACTTTCCTCACCGGCGAGGATTTTGCCATAGCAGATTTCAGGATCAGACCATTCAGCGTGCCCCATGACGCTGCTGACCCGGTGGGATTTTCCATATACTGCGATGGCAGGCAGATAAGTATCGTCACAGACGTGGGCTACATAACGGATGAGATCTTCGAGGAGATCACCGATGCAGATCTGCTGGTGCTGGAGGCCAACCACGAGAAGGAGATCCTGCTGATGGGCAGCTATCCCTATGCCCTCAAACGGCGTATCCTGGGGGACAGCGGACACTTGTCAAATGTGTCGGCGGGGGAATGCCTCTGCGCTCTTGTAAAGGCGAAGAACAAGGTCCGCCAGGTGATCCTGGGGCACCTCAGCAAGGAAAACAACGACCCATCGGTGGCTATGCTGGCGATACGCAACACACTCATCGAGCAGAACATCATACCGGGCAAAGGTATCACGGTGGACGTGGCAATGCGGGACTGCTGCAGCCGCAT
>CAKQNZ010000045.1 GCA_934255435.1 uncultured Clostridia bacterium
ATATAGTTTTTGCTGGCATAAATTGCCAGCTTTTTTCATGCATTATTTGATGGAGATATTTCCTATCAAATAAAAAAGCGCCTCATCACGCACAACTGCGGCCGGGGCGCAAAATATACACGTTCCAGACTGCCTGTAGTCCTGGTCTATGCAGAAATGGTGGATTCACGTTCCGAAGCGCTGAAGCGGGAAGCAGCCATCAAAAAGCTGACCCGTGCAGCCAAGCTGGAACTTATCAGCTCCGCTTTGAACCAGATCGCACGTGTTCCGGATGCGGACGACTGAGATACGTCTTCTGCTGCCGCAGTGCGGAGATCTGTCCCACTGATCCTGCAGCGTCACTACAGCTGTCGGTTCCACGGCCATCATCCTGTCTTCGTTCATCGTCGCAGCAGCCTTCGGCCTGCCGAAAGGATATCCCTGAGCCAGTGCTCCCAGGCCGGACGTAGCACAGAGACCCGCTTCTGGGACTGCCTGCAGTCTCATTTTCAGTTTTCTTTTCCCATCTGACTGAATACATATTTCGTGATGTTGCTGGCGTTTATTATGCCTGCCATCCTGTTCCCATCCATGACTGGAGCTTTCTTTATATGGTTTTCCGCAAGGATCTGACACACTCTGCCAAGATCTGCTCCGATATTTACTGATATCACACGTTTGCGTGCGATATCGCTGGCTTTGCGTGTCATCAGTTCCCAGAGCTTTTCATCGAAACCTATCTCTATCAGCGATGACGGGTTCACATAAAGCGGATGCTCCGACGCCAGGAACCTCAGTATATCTCCGTCGGATATGAATCCTGTAGGGACGCCGGCTTCGCTGACTACCGGTACGCCGCTGATGCCTTTTTCCGTTATGAGTCTGAGCACATCTTCCAGGCTGGCGTTTTCTCTGACTGCGTAAACATCTGTCTTCATTATCTCTGCAAGCAGTCCTCTTTCTTCCTGCGGGATCTCCGATGCAGCGTCTCCGAAATGCAGACAACGATCTCTTGTCTCGCCGAAGAAGCGAGTTATGATCTTCAGCTCAACGCCTACCAGCACTGCTGCCACTACTGTACCGACGCCTACGCTGCCCAGTGAATGGATCAGCAGCAGACAGGTTATCAGTGATATCACGACCATGCTTATATCGAACAGCAGCTTTATCGTGGAAAACTGTTTTTTTGTCACGTCGGCCACGGCAAGCATCACGCCTTCGCCTGCCAGCGGTATGATATCAGCCGGAACATAAAAGAAAAGCCCTACTGCTACCAGCACTGTACTTATCAGCACCATACCCAGCTGTATCAGTATATTGTGCGGGTCCGGCAGGAACGACATCAGGTAATTAGAAAATGTCGTGAAATACCCGAACATTATGCCCACCGGCACCTGCAGCAGATTCTTGATCCTGAAGTTTTTCCTGAGAATGAGTATCTGCAGCGCTACCAGTATGACATGGAATATTATAGTGGCTTTACCCATTTCTATGCCCCATACGCAGGTCATCGTGTATGGTATGGAGCTTACCGGCGATACTCCCATATTCGATTTTACCGAAATACCGATACCGAGGGTCATTATGAAAAGTCCTATGATATATACCGGCATCCTGACTGCCATATTGTTCCCCGGTCTCCTGCCGGGTCTTTCGCTGTTTTTCGATATGTTTTTTTCTGATGTGACAACTTCCTGTTCCAATTTTTCCTCCTGTGGTTCTGTTTATTCATGCTTGTGATGCGGCTCTGCCTGGTTTTTATATTGGCTTCGAGCTTTTTTTACTATTCCGTCATTTCCTGTCCTGCAGGTTCCTTATCATTTTTTCTGATATTACTTTCCAGGCCTCTATCTCTTTTCTGTCAAGATCCTTTGTCAGCTGTTTCTCTACCTGGTCAAGCTCTCTGTCGAGCATAGGTTTGTACTTTACAGCCTCTGCACTCACCACGATCTTCTTGCGCCGTCCGTCAGACTCACTTGGAACTCTGTTCAGCAGTCCCTTCTGCTCCATGGATTTCAGCAGCTCCGTAGCGCTGGGCGCTCTCATACTGAATTCCTCCTCCACGTCTTTCTGGAAAACATCTTCATCATATCCCAGTATGAAATGGAGTATCTTGGCTTCTGTGCTGCTCAAGGGCACACCAAGCTCCATACTCTCGAAACGCCTTCTCTGGTGGTTGGCAAGCATGTTGACATATCTGTATACTGTTTTTTCCGGCATATCAGCCTCCTCACATATCGATTTCGTAAATACTTAGTTTCCTAACTATTATACACCTGTTTTTTCCAAAAGTAAAGTATCGCATTCCCATACTTTTCTGAGGCCCGGAATATACCCTGCCGGCTTTCGATGTGATATCCTCTGCATGAAAAAACGCCCTGCATCACATGATCCAAAATCATGGTCTGTCAGGGCGTTTTCTGTTCTTCACCGTCTTCAGTCGGTATGCACAGTCCATTCACCGTCTTCACCTTTCACAAGCATCCACTTTTCTATGCCTTCTCCGGGGACATCCCCTTCACTTTTCTTCACTGCGCTCTGTGCTTTCCATCCACATCCCACTGCACCTGCTACGCAGGCAGCTGTTGCAAACAATGCTAACATTTTCTTCACTTGAAACCTCCGTTCTTTTCTTCATACTGCAGTGCTTACGCCTGCAGCACAGTGTCCGTTGATACACCCCTGAATGTAAGATCTGCGCCGGATATCGCCTGTTTTATGGAGGCATTTAAGGATCTCCGGTCCCTGAACCTACTTTCTCATACACTATTAAAACACACAAATATGAAGATTGTTACATAAAATTCAAAAAACTTTTCGTTATTTATACATTTTTTTCATATATATACGAAAAATCCCGTCCTGAATGTGTTGATACTGTGAGTTTCAGGATGAGATCTGTTTTCCGTATGTATGTCGCTTACTGCTTCAGTCTACTGTTTGTTCTGCAGGTCAAGCAGCTCTTTTACAGCTGACGCCGACTCGCCGAAGGTCTTGACGTCTCTGCCGAGGACGTCTTTGGCTCCTGCTTCATCCAGCGTCACCGTTGCCGCTTCATCAGTACCCTTGGTCTTCGTTTCACCGCCACCGCCGGTCACTGAATACTCCCATACGACTTCGTTCACGTCCGGTATCAGAGCCAGCATCTGCTCACCGTATTTCATCATGCGGTCGTCGAAACTGCTCTTGTCATCGACATTCACTGCACTGCTCACGCTGATGGTGAGTGTCGACTTCTTGCCGGACTGCCTTATATTGACGGAGAATTCTCCGTCTGTATCTTCAAACCCCATTGTTTCCAGCAGTTTAGCTACTGCCTTGCTGTCTCCGGAATCCGCCGGCTTTGCCTCGAAAAGCTTTTTCGCCTGTGCCGACGTATCCTTCACATTTTTATCCTGAAGTGATGCGGCGCTGTTCCCTGCAGCCGACGCCCCGCTGCCGGACTTCATACCGGTCACCAGCATTATCCCTGATGCTACCACTGCCACACATACGATAACGAGTACCAGCTGCAGTGTTCTCCTGTTCCGTTTTACCTTTTCCATTCGTATTCCCCTCTTCCGTCATCTTCCTCTGTACTGACGTTTATTTTATAATGGTATAACATTTTTATATGAAGAAACGGTGTTGATTATGAGTCCGTAATGGGAAAGAAAATGACACCATAAAATCATAAATACCGCAAAACACTGGTATATATGCTTTGCGGCATTCTGGAGCTTTTATGATAATGTGATTGTCTCTTTTGGAAATATTTCCGAGGCTTTCACGCCCATTCATTTCCCTTCGGAAAGCCTGCTCTATTCCTGATCTGCGAACTGGCTGTTGTAGAGCTTTTCGTAGAATCCTTTCTGAGCCAGCAGGGATTCGTGGGTGCCCTGCTCGATTATATCACCGTGGTTCATAACCAGTATGTGGTCTGCATCCTTTATCGTAGACAGACGATGGGCGATGATGAAGCTGGTCCTGTCTTTCATCAGATTGGCCATGGCGTTCTGGATCTGCTGCTCGGTCCTTGTGTCTACGGAGCTTGTGGCTTCATCCAGTATCAGCACCGGTGCGTTGGCAAGGATGGCTCTCGCTATGGTCAGCAGCTGTTTCTGTCCCTGGGAGATGTTTGTAGCTTCTTCATTTATCTCCATGTCGTATCCCTTAGGCTGGGTCTTGATGAAGTGGTCTATATGAGCCGCCTTTGCAGCTCTTTCCACATCCTCGTCGGTGGCATCGGGACTGCCGTACCTGATATTCTCCCTGATGGTGCCACTGTTGAGCCATGTGTCCTGCAGCACCATTCCGAACATATGTCTCAGATCCTGCCTCGAAAAATCTCTGATGTCGTGTCCGTCTATGGATATGCTGCCGCCGTTGAGTTCGTAGAATCTCATCAGCAGTTTGACGATGGTGGTCTTGCCTGCGCCTGTCGGTCCGACGATGGCTACACGCTGTCCCGGCTCTGCTTTGAATGTGAAATCGTTTATCACCGGTTCGTCTGCATTGTATCCGAAGGACACATGATCGAATGCCACCTCACCTTTCACTCCTCCCGCCGGAAGTGCGAACTTCGAAGCTGCGTCGATATCTGTCTCCTCTTCCTCATCGATGAGTTCGAAGATCCTCTCAGCCGCTGCAGCTGTGGACTGGAGCTGATTGGCTACATTTGCCACCTGTGATATCGGCTGGTTGAAGTTCCTGACGTACTGTATGAATGCCTGTATGTCACCGATGGATATCCTGCCATTGATGGCGAAGTATCCGCCCAGCAGGCAGACTGCCACATACGCCAGATTGCCGATGAAGTTGGTTATCGGCATCATCATGCCTGAGAAGAACTGCGATTTCCACGCTGCTTCACAGAGCTTGTCGTTGTACTCGCAGAAAGTCTCCTCGGACTTTTCCTCTCTATTGAAGGCCTTCACGATGTCGTGGCCTGTGTACATTTCCTCCACATGGCCGTTGATGGATCCCAGATATTTCTGCTGATCCTTGAAGTATCCCTGGGACTTGGACACCACCAGCTTTATCACGATCATGGAAAGCGGCAGCACCAGGACAGCCATCAGTGTCATGAGTACGCTGATCCTCAGCATCATGATAAGTATGCCGATTATCGTCGTTATGCTGGTTATCATCTGCGTCAGGCTGACGGAAAGTGTCTGGTTCACAGTCTCTATGTCGTTTATCATCCTGCTCTGTATCTCGCCGTGGGTGACACGGTCGAAATATTTCAGCGGCAGCCTGTCGACTTTCACTGACATCCTGTCACGGAACACGTAGATGACTTTCTGCGACACGTCGGCCATCATCAGTCCCTGTGCGAAGCTGAACAGCAGGCTCAGTCCGTATAGTCCCAGCAGCAGGATAAGTATCTTCGCCAGACCTTCGAAATCTATGCCGGTACCGCCCATCAGACCTTCTACCACCTTGTCAGTTGCGTCGCCAAGTATCGTCGGCGATATTATGTTGAACACCGTGCTGGCTATGGCGAATACGAATACCGCTGCCAGCTTGAATTTGTGCGGCGCCAGATACTTCAGCAGGGTCTTCATCGTTCCTTTGAAGTCTTTTGCCTTTTCACCGGGCATCATCTTTGCTCCGGGACCTCCCGGGCCGTGGCCTTTCTTGCCTCTGAGCTGAGGCTGCCTTGATTCTGCATTGTTTTTATCAGCCATTATTCACGCCCCCTTTCCAGTTCTTTCTCACTGAGCTGCGAAAGCGCTATTTCTTTGTAAACGCTGCAGTTTGCAAGAAGCTCCTCATGTGTTCCCTTGCCTGCGATGCGGCCTTCCTCAAGGACGATTATCTGGTCCGCATCGATTATCGTATTTATACGCTGAGCCACTATGATTATCGTACTGTCGCCCACTTTTTCCGCCAGAGCCTCACGCAGCGCCTTGTCCGTCCTGAAGTCCAGCGCTGAGAAGCTGTCGTCGAAGATGTATACCTTCGGCTTTTTCACCAGCGCTCTCGCTATGGAAAGTCTCTGCTTCTGGCCTCCCGATACGTTGGTACCGCCCTGGGAAACCTCTTCATCGAAGCCGTTTTCCTTCTCGTTTATGAATTCCATTGCCTGCGCTGTCTCCGCTGCATCAGTCATCTCTGCCAGCGTAGCGTCTTCCTTGCCGTACTGCAGGTTCGTACCTATGGTACCGGAGAACAGCAGTCCCTTCTGCGGCACATATCCGATGTTTTCCCTGAGGTCGTGCTGCTTCATGTCTCTGACATCGACGCCGTCCAGGGTTATCGATCCTTCCGTCACGTCGTAGAATCTCGGTATAAGGCTGATGAGCGTGGATTTGCCGCATCCCGTGCCTCCTATGATGGCAGTGGTCTTTCCCGGTTCCGCAGTGAAACTGATATCATCAAGTGTCTTTTCTTCTGCGTCAGGATATGCAAAGGAAACATCTCTGAACTCCACTCTGCCCTTTGCATCTTCCGGAGAGACAGTCTGTTCTTTATCCTTCACCGACGGCTCCACATCCAGCACAGCGCCTATCCTCTGAGCCGATACGAAAGCTCTCGGTATCATGATGAACATCATGGTTATGAAAAGGAAGGACATTATAACATGCATCGCATACTGCAGATAGGCAAGCATATCGCCTATCATAAGGCTGCCGTCATCTATCAGATGCGCTCCTGCCCATACGATGAGGATGCTGACTCCGTTCATGACGAACATCAGCGAAGGCATCATGAATGACATTGCCTTGTTGACGAACAGGTTTATCTTCGTCAGATCCCTGTTGGCGATGTCGAAGCGCTTTTCTTCGTTTTTCTCTGTTGTGAACGCCCTTATGACCAGGATGCCGGAAAGTCTTTCCTTCATTATCAGGTTCAGTCTGTCCAGCTTGTTCTGGAGCACCTTGAACTTAGGCAGCACCATGAAGAACATCATGACCATTATGACCACGATGACCAGCAGCGCCACGCCTACGGTCCAGGACAGTGAAACGCTGGTGTTCAGCGCTCTGATTATGGCTCCTATGCCCATTATCGGTGCAAAGCACGCCAGTCTCAGGGTCAGCACTGTTGTCTGCTGCACCATCTGCACGTCGTTTGTTGATCTTGTTATCAGTGATGCGGTGGAAAACTGCTCCAGTTCCGCAGCCGAAAATGATGTGACTTTCTCGAAAAGTGATTTTCTTATATCCCTTGACGACTGAGCAGCGACTCTTGCAGCCAGCATGCTTCCCAGCACTGCACATACGGCTGTAGCTGCCGCTATCCCGATCATTATGAGACCTGTCTTCCTGATATAGTCCATGTCACCTTTGACGATACCGTCGTTTATGATATCCGACATGTATCCCGG
Organism: uncultured Clostridia bacterium; assembly: GCA_934255435.1. Classification (GTDB taxonomy): domain Bacteria; phylum Bacillota; class Clostridia; order Peptostreptococcales; family Anaerovoracaceae; genus Lentihominibacter. The sequence goes on from CAKQNZ010000045.1 coordinate 7,292, forward strand.
AAGCGCCAGTTCGCACATGGCCTGTCCGAAAAGGAACAGCAGTATCAGTATTATCACGGGGATATATCGCTTGTAGTACTTCAGTGTTGTCTTCACTTGTTATCATCTCCCTCCATCAGTTTGCTTATATTCTCTGTTATCTTTGCCAGAGTCTTTGCAAAGACTTTCATTTCATCCGCAGGTATCCCGGCGGTGATCATCTTCTCCACCCGCTTGGACTCTTCTTTTCCCTCGCTGCATATCCTGCGGGCTTTGTCCGTGACATACAGGCAGTACGCCCGCTTGTCTTCCGGGTTCTGCTCTCTGCGCAGGAACCCTTTGGCCGTCATGTCCTTTATGCCCTTGGCAACAGCGCCTTTGTCTATCATCAGGAAACTGGCTATGTCCTCCTGGGAAACGCCGGGGTTCTCGAACACGAACCGCAGATAGCCCATCTGCTGGCCGGACAGCCCGAACTCCCGCATTGCTCTGTCGTGCATCATCCTGCCATGCCTGTAGATTATGGAAAAGTTGCTGTGGATGGACATCGGATCTTTTCCTTTCATATTTTCCTCCTGTTAATGTTGTCATTTCCTGGCATGAAGCCGTGAGTTTCCACCTCTGCTGCCCCGGACATCCGCCTGTATTCCGGCGGTATCACCATGCGATATATACATCACATATGCCGCAGATTTTCATGTGAAAAAGTTGACTTGACCACTATTATATGACTGCCCTTTTTAGTTGTCAAGTCAACTATTTATTCTTCACATAAACTCCATATGTCCGGCTTCATCCCCGGTGTTCATGCATCATGCCGCTTCACTGCCATCAGTCGTTTTCCCCCATGAACTCCTCGCAAAGACTGCTGAGCACCCGTCTGTTAGCACTGCTCAGCGGTCCCAGCGGCAGCCTGCATCCGCCTGCTCCGATGCCTGCCATTTCCATGAAGGCCTTCACCGGCACAGGGTTCGTCTCACAGAACAGTGCGTTGATAAGGTTCAGATATTTAAGCTGTATTTTTTTCGCAGCTTCCGTATCTCCTGACAGATACGCTTCTGTCATTTCATTTACTTTCCCCGGCATTATGTTCGCCCATACCGAGACGGCGCCCATTCCGCCCATGGACATTATGGCGATAGTTATATCGTCGTTGCCGGAATATATGCAAAAGTCGTCGCCTGCGAATTTTGAGATCTTTGCCACATATGACATATCCCCGCTGGCTTCCTTGATGCCGGCAATATTAGGGTGTTTCGACAGTTCGCCAACAGTCTGGGCGTCTATGCAAATTCCTGTCCTGGCAGGTACATTGTAAATGTATACCGGGATGCTGACTGCGTCTGCCGTCCTGGTAAAATGCTCTTTCATACCGCTTTTGTTTGGCTTGTTGTAATATGGAGTTATCACCAGCAGTGCATCTGCGCCCATCTTCTCGTATCTGATGCTTTTGGCGATGGTCTTCTCCGTGTTGTTGCAGCCGCTGTTTGCGATTATCGGGACCCTGCCTCTGCTTTCCGCCACCGCAGTCCGCACGATCGCATCCTGTTCCTCCTCGCTGAGAGCTGGAGTTTCCCCAGTGGTCCCAAGCACCAGTATTGCATCAGTGCCTTCATCTATATGCCAGTTTATGAGTTCCCGCAGTCTGCTGTGGTCTACGCTGCCATCTTCATGGAAAGGCGTTACCAGAGCCACTATCGATCCTTTTATCATTATGTCCTCCTTTTCTCCTGTTTATCAGTTCCGGAGCCTTTATCGCAGTTTGCTCCGGCCTTGTTTCACATTTTTTGACGGTCATGTGCATTGCTCTGAGATTCTTTCTCCTCATACAAATTTTCATATTCAGGAACATATATGCCTGCCACTCGCCAAAGCAGTTTCTGTAATAGCTTTGATTTTTTCGTTCGGTCTGCCAGATTTCAAGCTATACAGGCCCCTTGTTTTCACGATCATGTGTCACAGAGCTACTGCTGCCGATACAGCTCTGCCGGCTGCTTTATCCGCTTTGCCGCCAGAGTCGTCCCTGCATAACACACATCGTACATATATATTATGCTGTCTGTGAAAATATGTGCTGTTTGCATGGCGGGATATCTGCCCTTCTTGTCTTTGCAGACCGATACCGTTTGTGATACAATAGTTTATTAAGGGTGCAGCAGCTATACAGGCTGCTGCGCCGGGTGTAATGAAAATAAAACGCAGTTTCCTGCCTGAACCCGGGTCACCGCCGTGAAAGGGCGGTAACCATCCGGCAGCGCTGCAGAAAGAAGGAATATATGATAAAAGTAGATATTATTTCCGGTTTCCTTGGAGCCGGCAAAACAACATTCATCAAGGAGCTGATCTCCAAAGTTTTCAAAAATGAAAAAGTCGTGCTCATCGAAAACGAATTCGGCGAGATCGGTATAGACAGCGGTTTCATGAAAGAGGCCGGCATCGAGGTGACAGAAATGAACTCCGGCTGTATCTGCTGCACCCTCGTCGGCGACTTTGCAAAAGCACTGAAACAGGTTGCTGAAACATACAGTCCTGACAGGATAATCATCGAACCGTCAGGAGTGGGCAAACTCTCAGACGTAACAGCAGCCGTGGAAAGAATGGCTGAGGACGCCGATCTTGCAGTAAACAGCGCAATCACAGTAGTAGACGGCAAGAAAGCTCAGATGTATATGAAAAATTTCGGCGAGTTCTACAGCGATCAGCTGGAAAATGCGTCTACAGTAGTTGTCAGCAGGACTCAGATGATAGACGAAGCAAAACTGTCAACAGTCCTTTCCATGATACAGGAGCACAATCCGTCAGCAACAGTCATCACGACGCCATGGGACGAGCTTTCAGGCGACACCATCAAGGGTGCTCTGGAACACCAGACGCTGCCGATGCATGAACACCACCATGACCACGATGAGCATCATCACCACGATCACGATGATGCCTGCGGCTGCGGCCATGATCATCACGACCACGAACATGACCACGATGAGCATCATCACCACGATCACGATGACGCCTGCGGCTGCGGTCACGACCATCATGACCACGATGAGCATCATCACCACGATCACGATGATGCCTGCGGCTGCGGCCATAATCATCACGACCACGAACATGACCACGATGAGCATCACCACCACGATCACGATGATACCTGCGGCTGTGGCCATGATCATCACGACCACCACCACGCCGACGAGATATTCGACAGCTGGGGTATCGAAACGGTACGCAGATTCAGCCGCACAGAGATCGAAGACATACTCAAGCTGTTCAGCATGAACGATGATTTCGGCACGATCCTCCGTGCAAAAGGTATCATCAGCTCCCCTGACGGCAGCTGGTTCGAATTCGACATGGTACCGGACGAAACCGAGATCAGAGACCACAGTGCTGACTACACCGGCAGGATATGCGTCATAGGCACAGACCTGAAAAAAGACGACCTTGCAAAGCTTTTCAGCAACTGACATATCAGCACTCTCACCGGACTGCACAACAGAACAAAGGACAGGATCTGACTGGCATCTGATTTTTACAGCAATGATCGTTTCGATACACATTTTCAGATGCAGATCCTGTTGGCATCACGGAAACATCACAGAAGATGTTTCCCTGCACTATAAGGAGATAAATGACACATGAGCATTCCTATTTATATATTCACAGGGCTGCTGGAAAGCGGCAAAACGACCCTGATGAAAGAGATAGCCGGAGAGCTTCTGGAACCCGGCAGGACCCTCCTCATCCTTACAGAAGAAGGCGAGGAGGAGTACGATGAAGCTTTCCTCAAAAAATACGACATAGAACTTATGAAGCTGGATGATGTTTCAGAGATCAACTGCAGCTTCTGGGAAAAATGCAAAGCAAAGAAGCCTGCTCAGATGGTAATGGAGTACAACGGCATGTGGGACATGGACTCCCTGTTCAACAGCGGAGCGCCGGAAGATATTTTCATATACGGCATCTATTCGACAGTCGATGCAGACACAGTTGAGCTTTATCTGAACAATATGCGCAAACAGTTCCTGGAGCCGCTTCGTGACTCCAACCTGGTCATCTTCAACAGATGCGACGACAGCCACGACAGGCTGAAATTCAGACGTATCGTCAAAGGACTCAACCCGCCGGCTCAGATAGCCTTCGAGAAAAAAGACGGCACGATGTATGAAAATATCGAAGAAGTCCTTCCTTTCGACTATTCAAAGGATGTTGTTGAGATCGAAGACATCGACTATGGCCTCTGGTACCTGGACGCTCAGGAGAACCCCGGCAGATACATCGGCAAAGACATCGTTATGAAGGCACGCTTCTGTGCCAGCATGGAACCGGGACAGAGACACTTCGTTCCCGGCCGCCACGTCATGACATGCTGTGAAGACGATATCCAGTTCATGGGCTATATCTGCTACTACGACCAGCCCCTCACTTTCCAGCACGGCGACTGGGTGAAAGTCAGAGCCCGCTTCGATTTCGAATTCAACGACATCTACGGTGAAGAAGGTCCTGTACTCCACCTTGTAAATATCGAGCCAGCCAAAGCCCCGGATATCGAACTGGTGACATTCAGCTGATAAGATGCGTGCTCCGCTATATATAGCAGGGGCTCACAGAATCCCAATCAGCTTTGATACTGAATCATTCACACATATATAGTTGATTTATACGGTTTCAACAATAGCATAAATATCATAAATCGACCAGATTACTCAAAATGGATCTGGTCGATTTATAGTTTTTGTTTGAAAACCATTGACAGTATTCATTGAATACCTTATAATCAAAAGGAGGAAAGTGGCTTTGCCACTTATTATCATATTAAACTTTTCTTGATATGCAGGAGAGCTGACATGAGTGTAAAAGAAATCCGCCAAAAGACCGGACTGTCACAGAGTAAATTTGCAGAAAGATACCGGATCCCTTTGCAAACTTTAAAGCAATGGGAATCAAGCGAAGGAAGTTCTTCCCACAGAAAACCTCCTGAGTATGTTGAGTTTCTTTTAAGCGAAGTTACTCAGCTGTCAAACAAGGACGAGGGCAAGTGTGCATGTGAAAAGAACATAGAGCCGAAAACGAACGCTGTATACTGTAATGTGCCCTCCAATAAGGTCATTCATACAATTCGTGCTGCCAGAGACTCGAGAGGGATCGCACGATTATGGCTGCGCTACATAGCTAAACAGTTCGAAGACCATACTCCACCGCTTACTTCTTCAGAGCTTGAATACCTTCTTAAGTGTGATCAATTAACACTATTCCAGAAATGCGCACTGAAAAGAGCTTATCAAAGAGATACTCCAACCCACCAGTATGTTATCAAACTCGGACACAAATGCGATACATCCTTTGCTTCGAAGCTATTAGAAAGGAGCCGAATGAATGTTAAACAATGAATATGAAGTGTTCAAAGCACTGAATACCGAATTGAAGGCAAATGATATCATGCTTGAGATAATCTGTGTCGGCGGTTTTGTCCTGAGCCATTACGGATTAAAACAGACTTTGGATATCGATGGATTCTATAAACGAACACGAGAAACCGATGAAATAATAGAGCGAGTAGGCGACATGTTCGGGATCAATACCGACGAGGAGCCATGGCTGAACAACTCAGTTCAAAGTATGAATGAACTGCCCGATAGATCTATTTGTGATATTCTGTATAAATTCTCAAATTTAACAGTCCTGATGCCACCCCTGGAATATATCGCCGGAATGAAACTTCAAAGCGGACGAGAAAAGGATATCGATGATGTAGCTCTGATAATAAAAAAAGAACATCATGATGATCCTGTAAAATTTATCAACCAGCTAAAAGAAAAATACGACTTTGACGATATCGATATATCATTGATACTCACCGCCTACGGCAAGGCCTACGGATTTGAATGGCTTGAGGAATATTATCAGAAACATGAATCAGAGTTGATAAATCTGATGTAAATTTTTTGTATTTACACAAAACTCGAAACAAATTCTGCCGTATCAATGGTGATTACCACATTGATACGGCATCCTTATTTAATATGCTTTTATTGACTTCACAGCACTCCACTTGCCTACTTTCAGCTTGCCGCTGGATGTACGCCAGTACTGTCTTACTCTGAAATATCCTCTTTCTCCTGATGAAAATCCTGTCCATGTAAATGATTTATATTCGTAATCACTTCTCTTACACGATGTCATATAATTACGACCTTTATTGCTGAATTTCTTGTTATTGCTTACCTGGAACTGATAGTTATGGTAATACTGGTTGTCGTAGTTCTTTATTTTCACCTTTATCTCGCCCCAGTCAGGTCTGCTGAGAGAGATCGATGTGCGTGGCTGACCAAATACGGCGGCATGGTAGTTCCAACAATTTGACATTCCTAACCCCTTTTTATATGACTCCACGCAGTAATCAATATATGATTTATTTTTCTTTGCAGTCAGTCTTATGCTTGTCTTCTTAGTAGTCTTGTAAAGCTTCCCGTCCTTGTATATTTTGTAACCTGTAGCTCCCTTGACTTTCTTCCAGTAGATCGTCACCGACTTTCCTTTTTTGTTTTTTGATTTTACTTTAGGCGCCGACGGCATGATCTTGAAACTTTTTGTTACTGAGCCTGTATAATTGCCTTTGAAAGTATATTTTATTTTGTGTTTTCCTATGGATTTGCAGTTTGTAAGATACTTTACTGTATAATCCTTGTTTTTCTTGTAGTAATATATCCAGCAGTCATCACCAAAGTCTATTATAGTCGGCGTCTTCCTTTTGCCGTTATAATGATATATATTATTATTTAAATCACAGGAAGTTATTTTCAAAGGCTTGATCGTAAAAGCCTTCTTCACACTGGATTTGAAATATACACCTGTCATATCA
>CAKQNZ010000046.1 GCA_934255435.1 uncultured Clostridia bacterium
TATTTCGTTCCATTTTAATATATGTCTATATTTCCATCTTCGTATATTGTTATCTTGTCCTTATCCACCTCAAAACCTGCTACTTCCTTATATGTGCTTAGGATTTTATTGTTATAATTTCTTATAACTATATCCAGTGTTTCGTCCTTTGATACAACATACTGAATCATCAATTCCCGACCATCAAGAAAATAGTTTTCTGCACCTTTGTCAAAGCGCTTTGATTTGTTATTCTTATCTGCAGGGTAGATATATTTATCATCAGATATGTAAAGTTTATCTTCAACACAGTAAATATCTCCTGAATCCACTTTATCTACAGCAGTTTCAGTCTTTCCGGTTTCAGGATCCAGACGATATACAGAATATGTATCTTCCGACTCATTATATGATGGATAATATATCATGTCTCCGCACATTACACCAGTCTCCCCGATATCCATATCCCTAACGATGATTTTTTCATTTCCATCATCATCTACAGTCACTACATCGGAACGTGGCGTACTTTCCATTTCGTTATCACTGTCATCTTTGTATCTGAAATAGTATGCTTTGTCATTTTTTTCATCATAAGCCAGTGGAAAAACAGCTATATCTTTATCTGCTGTTTTTATTTTCCTGAGACTGCCGTTATCGTACTTGAGTATGACGAATCCATTATCATAACTATGACCTGAAGTATAGTAAGGACATCCGCTTTCTCTGAAACTATACTGAAGCACATTGTCTGTTGATGCATCAATGTAACTCTTGCCTTCTGGATCATATGAAATAAATTTACTTTCATATGCATTATATACCAGGATATCGCTCTCATTCTGCGTTTCTGGAACATAGCCTTTTTCCGGATGGCTACTGTTGCACCCACTTAATACCATTAGCAATACTAAACAGTTCAAAAAAAATATTTTATATCTATTTTTCATGTCAGTTATCCACACTTTCTAAATACTTGCTGTTATCTCATAATACTTCGGATAACCTTTTATCTTTACTCTGCCTTTGCTGTATGAGTATATAGTGTTTCTATCATAATATTTTTTAGGACCAACTGTAATATTAGACCTCCAGCTTGATTCCTTTGAACCATTCGAATTCTGCCAGTATTTTTCTTTTGATTTCACAGTCTGCCAGCTTGAACTTGCTGAAGCGCTTCCTCCTGAATCGGATATACCAATACTAATTGAAGCTGAGCATCTCAAGGTCGCACTGCTCCTCCAAGTACATCTTATAAATTTCACTTTCTTTTTTCCACTGTATGAGCTCGATACCTGGTAGTTCCATTTCTTTGAATTTCCACTTGATTTTCCATCACCTGTAGTACGCCATACTTTTGCATAAAGTTTTCCACCTGGTACAGATAGTTTTGAAGTATCTGATGTTGCATACACACTTTCTCCCAACAATGTAAATGATGTTAAAAACACAAAAAATAAAACCAATATTTTTTTCTTTGTAGAATTACAAATAGACATTAAATTAACCTCCATTAAAATTACTGTCAACATTAAATTATCAAGACTTTTCGCTTTTATATCACCCCCTGCATACAAGTCCCAATAATGTATACTTATCCAATTGCATATCAAACCAATACACCATTATTTTACAATGTTCTTCTTTTTCGATCAACATTTTTCTTATGATGTTATGACTGCTTGCGCTTAATGATTTCCTCGAACAAAAAATTTTCATGCCATAAAAACAACCAGCTGCGGGTTATCCCTGTACAGCTGGTTGTCTGCAGTTCAGATATTTATGTCTTTTATTTCACTGCTGTCACTTCGTAGTCCTTGGCTTCAACAGTTTCTTTCAGCACGTCGCTGCTGATATCTTCGCTGAGTTTCACCACTGCTGTGCCGTTTTCATGGCTTACGATGGCTTCTGTCACCTGGGGGATGCTTTCCAGTGCTTTCTTTACTGTAGCTTCGCAGTGTCCGCACATCATGCCTTTGATCTCCATTGTCTTTTCCATAGTTTCTTTCTCCTTTTCATGATTTATCTCTTCTACCAGGGTGGCCAGTTCCACCTGGTCCTTCAGCTTTTTATCTCTGCCGGTGTTTTTCATATCCAGCAGATTCAGCCTCAATGCGTTGGTAACTACGCAGAAGCTGGAAAGGCTCATTGCAGCGGCTCCGAACATAGGGTTGAGCTGCAGCCCGAATACAGGTATCCATATGCCTGCTGCGAGAGGTATACCTATCACGTTGTATATGAACGCCCAGAACAGATTCTGGTGTATGTTCCTGAGGGTGGCACGGCTCAGCCTTATAGCAGCCGGTACATCTGTGAGCCTGCTTTTCATCAGCACCACGTCGGCTGCATCTATCGCTATATCTGTACCTGCACCTATGGCGATACCGATATCGGCTCTTGTCAGTGCCGGCGCATCGTTTATACCGTCGCCTACCATGGCTGTCCTGCCCTTTTCTTTCAGACGTTTTATGACATTCTCCTTGCCGTCAGGGAGCACGCCTGCTATGACCTCGTCAACGCCTGCCTGTCTGCCGATAGCTGCGGCTGTTTTCTTGTTGTCTCCTGTGAGCATGACGACTTTTATGCCCATGTCCTGAAGCTCTTTTATCGCCTGCGGGCTTTCTTCCTTTATCACATCAGCGACTGCGATCATACCGATGAACTGGTCGTCTCTGCTGAAGAACAGCGGCGTCTTGCCATCCCCGGCCAGGGCTTCTGCCTGTTTTTTCACGCCGTCATCCATACCTGAAGCTCCGCTTATCAGTGCAGTATTTCCGCCTTTTATCACGGCTCCGCTGCATATTCCTGTAAGGCCGTTTCCCGGAAGTGCTTTGAAATCAGTGACCTCGCTGCCTGATATCCCTCTGCTTTCAGCTTCTTTTATGACAGCCTGTGCCAGCGGATGTTCGCTCATTTTTTCCAGACTGTATGCCATTTCAAGAAGTTCTTTTTCTGTTATATCATCTGCAGGTACTATGTCAGTCACAACAGGCTCGCCCTTTGTGATGGTACCTGTCTTGTCCATAGCTATTATCTGCATCTTTCCTGTCTCTTCAAGGGATACCGCTGTCTTGAACATTGTCCCGTGCTTTGCACCCATGCCGTTTCCTACCATGATGGCTACAGGCGTTGCCAGACCCAGCGCACACGGACAGCTTATGACAAGTACAGAGATAGCTCTGGAAAGTGAAAATCCGAAGGACTGTCCTGTGAGCATCCATACTATGAAAGTTATGACGGCTATGGTTATGACGGCCGGCACGAATATCCCCGATACTTTGTCGGCGATCTTTGCGATAGGGGCTTTGGTTGAGGCCGCATCGCTGACCATCTGTATTATCTGTGACAGCGTCGTGTCTTCACCTACTCTGAGGGCCTCGCAGCGGATGAATCCCGACTGGTTCACCGTTGCGGCAGATACTCTGTCGCCTTCCGCTTTATCGACCGGGATGCTTTCTCCTGTCAGTGCCGCTTCATTGACTGCGCTGTTTCCTGAAACCACTATACCGTCCACCGGTATGTTCTCTCCCGGACGAACGACGAATATGTCGCCTTTCTTCACCTGCTCCACAGGGACTGTCACCTCTTCGCCGTCCTGTATCACCACCGCTGTATCAGGCGCCAGCTTCATGAGCCCTTTCAGCGCATCTGTCGTCTTTCCCTTGGAGTGAGCTTCCAGCATCTTCCCTACGGTTATCAGCGTCAGTATCATGGCTGCCGATTCGAAATAGAAATCGTGCATGTATCTCATGACGCCTGCCGTATCACCTCTGACCTGAGCATCTGTCATAGCGAACAGTATGCAAAGACTGTAAACGAAGGACGCTCCCGCTCCCAGTGCTACAAGCGTATCCATGTTCGGTGCTCTGTGCAGCAGGCTTGAAAAACCGCTTATGAAAAACTTCTGGTTTATCACCATGATGATGCCTGTAAGCAGCAGCTGTATCAGTCCCATGGCTACATGATTGTCTGCAAGTACATCAGGTACCGGCCATCCCCACATCATATGTCCCATGGAAAGATACATCAGCACCACCAGAAATCCTACCGAAGTCCAGAGTCTCTTTTTAAGTTTAGGGGTCTCGTGATCCTGCAGCATTTCTTCACCGGGTAATGTACCGGCCGATCCTCTGCCCGATCCTTTTGTCCTGGCGCCGTATCCTGCTGCTTCAACTGCAGATATTATATCCTGAGCCGATGCACTGCCCTCGACGCCCATGGAATTCGTCAGCAGGCTGACCGAACATGATGTCACGCCCGGCACCTTGTTCACTGCCTTTTCCACTCTGGCACTGCAGGCTGCACAGCTCATCCCTGTAACTGTAAACTGTTCCATAATACAAAAGCTCCTTTAAGTCTGATCTTCTATTTCATTAGTTTCTTCAGCAGATCCACAAGTTCGTCTACCGCTTCATCCCTGCCTCCGCGTATATCATCCACTACACAGGTGTGTATATGATTTGAAAGCAGCACCTTGCTGAAACTGTTCAGGGCTGCATTGACTGCTGATACCTGCACCAGTATGTCTGTACAGTATGCATCGCTGTCAAGCATTTTTCTGATTCCTCTTACCTGGCCTTCTATCCGGCTCAGGCGGTTCACCAGGTCTTTGTACTCACGTTCCGACCGTTCTTTTGTACGGTGACTGCACTGACAGCAGCAGCCGTCTTTCATATCTTTATTATCCATCACATACCTCCTGTTTATGAATGATATTGTGTCCATATCTGTTTTCAGTATACCCCTTGGGGGTATTTTATGATTTGTATTATATACCCCTATGGGGTATATTGCAATAGTTTTTTCAAAAAAATCTGCTTGCCGAACACCCTTATCATAGTGTGCTCTGACAAGCAGAAAATCTGTTTTATATTCAGTTGTATCCATAAAGTTCATATTCTGTCGTGATCATATCATCAGCAGAATACATCATATGACCAAATTTATTTCCTGCCAGATCTGCAGGCCGCCTTTATGAACTCTCTGAAAAGAGGATGCGCCTTGTTTGGTCTGCTCTTGAATTCCGGATGATACTGGACTCCTACGAAATGTGGGTGATCCGGCAGTTCCACAGCCTCGACAAGTCTTCCGTCAGGTGATGTACCTGCTATCACCATGCCGCCTTCTGTGAATCTCTCACGGTAGTCATTATTGAATTCGTATCTGTGTCTGTGTCTTTCCGAGATGTCAAGCATACCGTAAGCTCTTTCCATGATGGTACCTGCTGTTATCCTGCATGGATATGCACCGAGTCTCATCGTTCCGCCCTTAGGTATATCTCCGTACTGGTCAGGCATGAAGTCGATGACCTTGTTCCTGCAGTTTTCATCGAACTCTCCGGAGTTAGCGTCGCTGATCCCCAGCACGTTCCGTGCGAATTCCATTACTGCGATCTGCATACCCAGACATATGCCGAAGTACGGCACCTTGTTTTCCCTTGCAAATCTCGCTGCGTTTATCTTGCCTTCTATACCTCTGTCTCCGAAGCCTCCCGGCACCAGTATGCCCGAAACGTCGCCGAGAAGTTCTCCTGCAGTTTCTTCTGTCACATCTTCGGCTTCGATCCATTTTATATCCACATGGCAGTTGTTTTCATATCCGCCGTGGCGCAGCGCCTCTGCCACTGAAAGATACGCATCGTGCAGCTTCACATACTTTCCTACCACAGCGATACTGACATTCTCGCTCCTGCCTTTGATCCTTTCCACCATGGCTTTCCAGTCTTCCATCTCGCACGGACCTGCATTTATTCCAAGCTCCCTGCACACGATCCATGAAAACTTCGCTTTTTCCAGCATCAGCGGAGCTTCATAAAGCACCGGCAGTGTGATGTTCTCTATGACGCAGTCAGGTTTGACATTGCAGAACAGTGATATCTTCTCGGTTATGCTCGGATCTATAGGTTCATCCGAACGCATAACTATGATATCAGGTCTGATACCCATGGTCTGCAGTTCCTTGACAGAGTGCTGGGTAGGTTTGGATTTATGTTCACCGGAGCTCTTGAGATAAGGAACAAGTGTCACATGTATGAAAAGGCAGTTTTCCTTGCCCTGTTCCAAAGACACCTGCCTTATGGCCTCCAGGAAAGGCTGGCTCTCTATATCGCCTACAGTGCCTCCTATCTCAGTGATTATGACATCTGCATTGCCGCTTTCGCCCACGTTGTAGATGAACTCCTTTATCTCGTTGGTTATATGCGGTATCACCTGTACAGTGCTGCCGAGATATTCTCCCTTTCTCTCCTTGTTGAGAACATTCCAGTACACTTTACCTGTCGTCAGATTGGAGTACTTGTTGAGGTTCTCATCTATGAACCTTTCGTAATGGCCCAGATCCAGATCTGTCTCCGCTCCGTCCTCTGTGACATATACTTCACCGTGCTGATACGGGCTCATCGTACCCGGATCCACATTTATATACGGATCCAGCTTCTGTGCAGCTACCCTGAGGCCTCTTGCTTTGAGAAGTCTGCCCAGTGAAGCTGCTGTTATGCCTTTGCCCAGACCTGAAACTACTCCACCTGTAACGAAAATGTACTTCTTCATATTCTCTCACTCCTTTTTACTGTCTGACCTGATATATATTATCTGCCCGTCCTGATATGGACAGGCCATGTAAAAGCGATCTCATCGCATAAAAAAAGTACCCATAAAATAAAAAACATAAGGGTTCAGGCACCTGTACCAGGTTGCAGTGGGAGGGATAATCCAGACCCCAGCTGCCTGCCGTCTTCCTTATTTTTTATATTCATGTGCACAAATTTACTGTGATATTATACTATAGAAACCGGTCGCATGCAACCGGTTTCTTATAGTATAATCATAAAATCCTGTCTTTTTTATCAGTTTTCGCTGTCTATATCGCTGAATCCGCGACCTGTGCCCCATACGGCTTCGACTCTCGACACAGTCACGAATGCATGAGGGTCTATCTGAGCGATCTTGCGCTTGACGAGTATACTCTCACGAGGTGAGCAAAGCAGCATTATCTGACGCATGTCACGTCCTGTATATTCGCCTCTTGCCTCGAAGCTTGTGGCTCCACGATCGAGTTCCGTGATTATGTAGTTCCTTATAGCTTCACATTCTGTTGTTATTACTGTAAGCTGTACTATCTTGCTCTCAAAACCATACATCACCATCTCAGACGTCTTGGTTATTATCACCTGTGTTATCAGTGCATATAAGGCTATGTTCCTGCTGAACACCAGTGCTGATGCTATTATTATCACCGCATCTATACAAAGCAGTATCTTGCTGAGGCTCATGCCCGGAAGCAGCTTTTTCCTGAATATCTTGGCGATGGCGTCAGTGCCTGCCGATGCATAACCCCTCCAGAAAATAAGACCTACATATATGCCCGTGAAGACGCCGCAGAATACTGCAGCCAGCAGTATGTCCTTATCTTCGAGAAGCTGTATATCGAACTGTTCGAATACTGCCAGCACCGTAGGATACATGATCGCCAGCAGCAGTATCTTCTTTACTTCCTTCCATCCCAGGAACACTGCCACCAGCACTACCACTACTATGGAAAGCAGATAGTACAGTACTGAAAAGTCTACACTGACATAGTTCTGCAGCATCCTGGCTATACCTGTTATCCCGCCTGATGTAAGTCCGTTCGGTATCATGACGCCTACTACAGAGAACGCACTTATGCAGCATGCCGCCAGAAGTATGAAAAAGTCCGCTGTGGATCTTTTCATATTCTCTTTTGTCAGCGTATTTTTCTTCCATGATTTGAGTTTGTTCATAACCTGCATTTTATCCCCCTTCCGAAAACATCATAGGCTATCACGCTCGTACTGCCCGCCTTCACATCACTGTCACCGGTGATTTCCCTGACACTGCCGGGATGCACCGTTCCGGCTCTGTGTACGCCTCCGTCATTATCGAAGTCGACACTCCAGAATCTTATGAGACTCAGCGGGTCATCGTGCATGTATTTTACCACCTCTTCTTTATCGCTGCAACATATACTTTCTTCATCGGCATCATATCCGTCAAGTTCTGCACCTGTACTGCGCAGAAGGCATCTCAGTCCGTTGCCGTAACAGTATCCGGGCGTTTTCTCAACGCTGAACTGCGCGCCCTGTCCGGCAAGCCTCATTATCTGACTTGCCGATGCTACCTCTCCTTTGTCGCACATTATCCAGTGCCTGTTCATTCGCTCACATACAGCGCCAAATGATCCTGATCCTGCGAAGAAATCAGCACACAGATCGCCCTCACCGCTGCATGCAGCTATTATCCGCTCCATCAGCTTCTCGGGTTTCTGGGTGGCATACCCTGTCCTCTCAGCTGACGTCCTCCCTACCATATCGATGTTCCAGACGTCCTTCATATTCACCATGGTATACCAGCCGGTATCGTCGCAGAATTCCTCCACACCTTTGAATCTGTAAGGCTTGAAGCCGCGGTTGTAGGATTTTTCTTTCAGTCCGTTGAACACGTATCTGCCGGATTTTCCATAAAGAAAAAGCGTATCGTGTTTCTTCGCAAAACTCCGCCTGCCCGTTCCTCCTGATTTATATGTCCATATTATCTCATTTATGAAATTCTTTTCTCCGAAAATGCTGTCCATCATCAGCCTTACATAATGCGAAACATGCCAGTCTATATGTACGCATATACTGCCGGTGTCTGAAAGCAGCTTCTTCATTGCGTTAAGCCCTGCTGCGAGCATCGTCAGATAATCCTGCAGATCCCTGTCAGACCAGTCATCGTATGCTCCTGTCCTGATAAGTTTCGATGACCCCAGCCGCTGTGAATCGAGTCTTAACGACGCCTGGTATTTCCCTTTTGAAAAAAACGGTGGATCCACATATATGAGCTGTATATGTCCTGACATGTCTTTATTTTTTATCAGATGCATCATATACCTGAAATTATCGCCTGCTGCTATGTGATTGACAGATCCTGTGCCGCCATATACCTCACTGACATGAAAAGCTTCTGTTTCATCACAAGCCAGCGCATCGTCATATATCTTCCTGCCACGGATCAGAGCTTCTGAAAGTTCCTCAAGTCTGTTCATCTTCGTCTGTCCTTCCGTCTGTGTTCTGTTTTTCCCGGTTTCCCTGTTTTGCCTGCCAGCACAGGTATCAGGTCGTCACGATCCGCTTTCCTGAGGGCTTTCACTACAAGCTCCCTGTTCTCTCTTTTATTGAAATGCAGCAGCGCACGCTGCATCCTCTTCTCTTCTTCAGTCTTTGCCACATAGACAGGCTCCATGGTCAGCGGATTTTTTTCCGTGTGATACATACATGTGGCCAGGGTCCCCGGCGTAGGATAGAAGTCCTGCACCTGGTCCGGCACGAATCCTGTTTTTTTCATGTAAAGTGCCAGCTCCACCGCATCATTCAGCGTACTGCCCGGATGCGACGATATGAAATACGGCACCATGTACTGCTTTTTACCCAGCTTCCTGTTCATGTCGCTGTATTTCCTGCTGAATCTGTCAAAGACCTCTTTTGAGGGTTTGTGCATGTTTCTCAGCACATTGTCCGACACATGCTCCGGAGCCACTTTCAGTATACCGCTGACATGATGCTCGCAGAGCTGCCTCAGGAACCTGCTGTTTTTGTCTGCATCCACATAGTCATATCTTATGCCTGAACGTATGAACACCTTTTTTATGCCTTCCGTGTTCCTTACAGCCTCGAGTATGTCGATATATTCCTCGTGATCCATATCAAGCTGGCTGCAGGGCTTCGGGAAAAGGCAGTCCTTATTGTGACACATGCCGTTTTTCAGCTGATATCTGCAGGACGGTTTATGGAAATTGGCGGTGGGGCCTCCCACATCGTGTATATATCCCTTGAATCCGTCAAGCTCTGTAAGGAGCTTTGCCTCGTTTACGATAGACTCCCTGCTGCGCCCCCTTACTTCTCTGCCCTGATGGAATGTTATGGCACAAAAAGCACAGCCTCCGAAACATCCTCTGTTGGCTGTTATGCTGAACTTCACTTCCTCGATGGCAGGTACGCCGCCGTATTTTTCATATGACGGGTGATATGTCCGTTTGAAAGGGAGTTCGTACAGCATATCCAGTTCTTCTGTTTCCATAGGCATCTGAGGCGGATTCTGGACTATGAAAGTGCTGTCGCTGTATCTTTCTATCAGACGTCTGCCGTTGACAGGCTCGTTGCTCCTGTACTGCAGTGCGAAACTCCGGCAGTATTCGTCCTTAGACGCAGCTATCTTATCGAAATCGGGCAGTAAGACGTCGTCATCCTGTATATATGGATCTTTCATCCTGACGCAGGTGCCTTTTATCCATGTTATATCCCTGGCCTCTATGCCTGAATCCAGAGCTTCAGCTATTTCTATGATTGCCTTTTCCCCCATGCCGTAGATCAGTATATCTGCCCTGGAATCCATGATGATGGAACGCCTTACCTTGTCATCCCAGTAATCGTAATGTCCCAGACGCCTGAGACTTGCTTCAAGACCTCCGATTATGACAGGTACGTCATGATATGCTTCACGTGCCCTGTTGCTGTATACTATCACTGCTCTGTCGGGCCTTCTCCCAGTCTTTCCTCCCGGTGAGTATACATCTCTTTTTCTTCGGTGTCTGAATACGGAATAATGGTTCACCATGGAATCCACATTGCCGCTGTTTATCAGGAATCCCAGCCTCGGTCTGCCGAAACGTCTGAAATCATCTATATTTTTCCAGTCAGGTTGTGAAAGTACAGCTACTTTATATCCGTAGGACTCCAACAGGCGTCCTATGACAGCAGTGCCAAATGAAGGATGGTCGACATAAGCGTCGCCTGTGACTATCACAAAATCCACCTCACTCCAGCCTCTTTTATCCATATCCTTTCTGTTTACCGGAAGGAACATCTTTTTCACCTCAAAATAATAGCTTACTGCCGGTATATCACCTGCGGCAGCAAGCTATCTGTAAAATTCAGTTATAATATCATCACTTTATATTTGTATCACAAATCAGACCCTGGTCACATATGAAAGCTTTACCCAGTATCCATTGGCACTTATCTGTCCCCAGCCGTTTTTAGTGGATTTCACAGTATAAGTACCCGGTTTCAGATATCCTTTGGCTTTATAGCTTGTCCCTGGACCTGTCCTCATATTTAGATCCTTTGCTTTGACCTTTATCTTATAGGAACTGTCGATCTTCTTTGTGTAACTCTTCTTTATCCAGTAGCCGTTGCTTTTCAGCTGCACCCAGCCGTTCTTTTCAGCTTTGACGGCATATGTACCGTTATATTTCGCAGTGCCTTTGCTCTTGTAGCTTGTCCCCGGACCTGTCCTCATATTCAGGCCTTTTGCAGTCACTTTTACTCTGTATGATACTGCATTCGAACTGCTGGCGTTGTTTTTTACGATGGTCACATATTTCATGTTCACCCAGTATCCGTTGGATGACAGCTTGCCCCAATCACCGCTTTTCTTCTTTATCGTATATGTTCCAGGTTTTGCTTCTCCCTTTACCGCATAATTCGTTCCGGGACCTGTCCTCATGTTAAGATCCTTTGCTGTGATCTTGACAGTCAGGTTTACAGAAGTACCCGTATCAACTACCTTTTCTGTCTTTGAAGAAACTTTTGACACATAATCAAGATATACCCAGCGATTGTTCTCCTTGAGTTTGCCCCAGTCGCCACATTCCTTTATCATGGTGTATGTACCCGGTTTGATATATCCCACGCTGGCATATGAGCCTGACGGGCCTGTCCTCATATTGAGGTTCTTTGCTGTGATCTTGACTTTGTAGTTTACAGATTTTTCTTTTACAGCTGTCTTGCTGTCCATTATGTATATGTACCCTCTGAGAGCACTGGACCCTTTCCATGGCGATCCGTAATGGAAGGATATCTGTGAAGCTGATGTTGGTTTCCAGCTGGAGAGCCTCCATCCCGATTCTGATACATATGGATATCCGTTCACTACTTTTTCGACTATAGCGACATGTGTATCGTAACATGCTATGGCGCCTACTTTCGGCTTGCTGCCGTAAGAATAATAGTTTCCTCTTTTGTTTACATTCCACCATGCAGATGCGTCCCATCTGAAATTGGTATTGAGCTGCCTGCCGAGAAGTTCACTGGCTCTGCCGTATACATACCATGTACAATTGCCTGTAACATAACGTCCGCCATTTTTTTTAGGAGGTCCGTAATTGTACTTATAGAAAATATTATTATCCGAATAATAATATTTCTTGCCTGTTGCTGATGAATATGACGGCAGTGATGTCCTTATTGTAATAGCGCCGTGGACGAAACTTCCGGTTACCGGCACATAAACAGTTATCGCCACTGCTAATGCGATAATGATAGAAATAAACCTTTTTCTCATATAATACCTTCTTCTAATACCATTTTTTACATAATGTAATTCTCGAATATTCCTCTATATTCTAACACCATGTTACAGTCTATTACAAGAAAAAATATGATCCGATACAAGACTGCCTGTGGATAAAATCACCATACTTCATTGAAATAGCTTAAAGTTATCCACATTTACAAACAAAAAGAATTTTTACCATAAGTCACATAGCGCCTTTTTTCTGTCACAGATCACGGTATTTACTGCATAAAAATAGTGCCGGTATTTACCGACACCATCTTCTCTATCAGTTATTATCCAAGAAACTGCATAACACAGTCCTTTACATCATTGCCATCAGCCTTGCCTTTGACTTTCGGCATCACGGCACCCATGAGTCTGCCCATTGCAGCTTTACCGCTGCCCTGCTCTACTCCGAGTTCCTGTGCCGCTGCACTAATGATATCCATTATCTCGTCCGGCGACAGCTGTTCAGGCAGATATTCAGTAAGAACTTCGATTTCTGCATTATAAGCATCTATAAGATCCGTTCTTCCGGCAGATTCAAAATCAGCGAGGGCATCCTTTCTCATTTTAACCTGTTTTGCTAAAATGGACGCAATCCCTTCATCATCGATTTCTTCCCTGTTATCTACTTCATACTGTTTTATTGCAGCTCTCACAAAGCTTATGGTCTCTTTTCTGACCGTCTGCTTGTTTTTCATTGCTTCCTTAAAGTCAGCATTCAATCGTTCTTTTAAGGTCAATTACAACACCTCGGATCTGTGTCCTCAGACTGCTTTAGTATTTCTTAGCCTTTTTTCTTGCAGCTTCAGACTTTTTCTTTCTTTTTACGCTTGGCTTTTCGTAATGTTCTCTCTTTCTGAGTTCTGACATAACGCCATCTCTTGCACATGATCTCTTGAATCTCTTTAATGCGCTTTCTAAGCTTTCATTTTCTCTTACTATAACCTGTGCCATTTCCTGTCTCACCTCCTGACTTTATCTAAATCATCGTAAACCATCAGAACGGCTTGCCTATAACGTTGCTATTATACTATTTTATGGCATTTTATGCAAGTTTTTTTTGCAAAATCCATACTGTTATTGTTTAGCCTGGTGGCCAGGTGAGTTTACGCCTGCCAAGCAGATGGAAATGCAGATGTTTTACAGTCTGCAGACCGTCTTCTCCACAGTTGCTGACAAGACGGTATCCGTTTTCAAGGCCGAGAGATGCTGCGATCTCGCTTACTTTTAACATTATGTATCCCAGCAGCTCCTGATCCTCTTCCTGAACATCATCCATCGAAGCTATATGTTTCTTAGGGATTATCAGCACATGGACAGGTGCCTGGGGATCAAGATCTCTGAAACACAGTATCCTGTCGTCTTCATATACTTTTTCAGAAGGGATCTCCCCCTCTGCTATCTTGCAGAATATGCAGTCGCTCATGGTCTTCACATCCTTTCTTTTATCTTCTTGTATATTCTGATATTATCATAAACCAGCATCTTTTACAAGATTGTGCTGTCTGTGATCTCAGCAGTCATTCCATCTTCGCAGATCCCGTTCAGCCTGACTTTTATGAACCGGTTCAGCAGCTTCTTTCCGTCTTCTTCATTATTGATTTTTATATATACTTTTATATAATTTCCAGTATACCCTGTAAGCAGCAGCTTTTCGTCATATATCTCCTCTGCCAGCACAGTCTCGCATCTTCCGATATTCTTCGTGAAAAATTCTTCCGCTGCCATACGTCCCGCCTGATGCAGCATATCACTACGCCTGTTTTTCACCTCCG
>CAKQNZ010000047.1 GCA_934255435.1 uncultured Clostridia bacterium
CAAGAGCCTTACAGCGTCTCTTGGCAAAACGGGCAGCAATATGGACCAGCTGATGAAACAGCTCGGTAAAAGTGTCAGCAGTATCCAGGACCTCACTGATTCTGCTACTGCAGATCTGACGAAGATCAGGCTGGCTCTCGATACATCAGGCAAACTGCTGAACAACGCATCTGACAGAGTGGACAGCCTTGTCAGCAAGCTCGAGAAGATGCAGCAGACCGGCGACTTTTCAGAGCTGAAGGATCTGTTCAAAGACAACAACGACGAACTCAGTGCATTCCTGGCAAAGCCTGTATCTCTGAAGACTATAAAGGTCTACGAGATAGAAAACTACGGTTCGTCCATGGCTCCGTTCTACTCAACGCTGGCTATATGGATAGGCGGCATCATCATGGTAGCCATGATGTCGGTAGTCGTGCCGGCGGGAGCTCTTGAAGGACTTGAACGAGTCAGGAACAACCAGCTTTACCTGGGCAGATATCTGACGTTCCTGATACTGGGTATAGCCCAGAGCACGCTGATAGGTCTTGGCGACCTGTTCTACCTGGGAATACAGTGCAGGCATCCGTTCCTGTTCATGCTGGCATGCTGGGTATCAAGTATAGTCTACGTCAACATAATATATACACTTACTGTTTCCTTCGGAGACATAGGTAAAGCCATCAGTGTAGTGCTGCTTGTGATGCAGGTGGCAGGCACCGGAGGTACTTTCCCTATCGAGGTGGCGCCGGAATTCTTCAGAGCCGTTTATCCTATGCTGCCATTCACACACAGCATGGCAGCGCTGAGAGAGACCGTGGGAGGTCTTTACGGCATGGACTACTGGATGGATCTGGGCAAACTGCTGATCTTCCTGGTACTGTCGCTGATACTTGGTCTTGTGCTCAGAAAACCGGTGATAAGGCTGAACGACAGATTTTCCGAAAAACTGGAAGAAACGAAGATCATGTAGACCGCAGACAGGTCATGGTGATGTGGGGAATAAATAAGGGTGTCCGTTATCGTGCGGATACGTTCACAAAAGGAGGATAAGAGAGTGGCATTAAGCTATCTGGCTATAATGATAACGGTGGTCTGCGTCATAAGCACGGCAGGGCTTCTGCTGATGTATCTGCTTCGAAGCGAGACCGCTAAAAAATATATTTTTTACGTGATGGCTGTATGGGGGATCATAGTCGCAGCAGTGGCTGCAGGGAGCATGCCGATGAACTGGCTCTTCAGCCGGGCTCTGGCATGGTCGATGGTCTTCCTTGGCATAGCAGGCGTTGTGGTTAGCATTTTAGGAAAAAACCGCAGACACAGACTGTATGCTTTCCTGCTGGTGACTGTATCGGTGATTGGCAGTACGCTGTGCTTTGTGATCTGACAGGGCAGAGGCAGCCGCTTTTGTTCCTGCGGGAGATGACCTGCAGGCATCATCCGGAAGGAGAAATGATATAATATGTTATGGGATTGCATGGCAGTAGGCGCAGGAGGTTTTATAGGATCGGTACTGAGATACGCCGTAAGTCTGATGCCTTTTTTCAGTCGCCATGAACTGCCGCTGCAGACGCTGATTGTCAATGTGGCGGGTGCATTCATCATAGGATTCATAGCAGGGAGCATGGGGAACGGCGGGAAACTGGACGGCAGGACTGTACTGTTCCTCAGGACAGGGTTCTGCGGAGGATTCACCACTTTTTCGACATTTTCCCTGGAATCCCTGGGACTTATAGAGTCAGGCAGGACAGGGCTTTTCATAGTATACACATTGATGAGTCTGATAATGTGCATCGCAGGAGTATTTGCAGGCAGAGCGGCGGCAGGTGCGATGAACGCCTGAGCCGAAGATGACAGAAACAGGACAACGTATGGGATATGCCCTGCAAAGGGCAGAAAGGAACATGAATATGAGGTACGAGATAAAAGGAGATACACTGCCGGTAGTTATATGCTATCTGGAAAACGGTGAGACGCTGGTGACTGAAGGCGGAGGTATGGCATGGATGTCGCCGAATATGAAGATGGAAACATCATCCAACGGAGGCGTTGGCAAGATGCTGGGACGTATGTTCTCAGGCGAGAAGATGTTCCAGAACTTCTATACAGCAATGGGCGGTAACGGTATGATAGCTTTCGCATCGTGCTTTCCGGGCTCGATACGTGCTTTCGAAATAGCACCGGGTAAGGAGATCATAGCGCAGAAATCAGCATTCCTTGCCAGTGAATCAGGCGTGGACTGCTCAGTACATATCAACAAGAAACTGAGTTCAGGATTTTTTGGCGGAGAAGGTTTCATCATGCAGAGATTTTCCGGAAACGGGATAATGTTCGCTGAGTTCGACGGACACGTTGTGGAATACGAACTCAAGGAAGGTCAGCAGATCGTCGTGGATACCGGGCATATGGCTGCAATGACAGCAAGCTGCAGGATGGAGATCGTGAGCGTTCCGGGTCTCAAGAACAAATTCTTCGGCGGTGAGGGACTGTTCAACACTGTGATCACAGGTCCGGGCCACATATGGCTGCAGACGATGCCGATAAGTAACGTGGCAGGAGCGTTGAGACCGTATATGCCGACAGGCGGAAATGACTGACACGACAGCGGCAGTCTGACAGACACAGCATGAACGAAAGATAAATAAAATGATAGTACAACAGCAGAGCCTGCGATAGGAACATATCGCAGGGTCTGTTTTTTTGTGGATTTAAGCCTGTTTTGGCGGGTTTATCCGGCAAAACAAATAAACCGCCCGCTATGCGGAGGCCTCGATTGTGATGACTTGATGGAATTTAATTACAAATTTAGAAAAATATATTGACAAAATATGGAAAACGGTTTAAGGTGTATTTACCATAAATTACCTCAACAAAATGGTAGATCCGGGTACCGGCATACCGCAGACAGCTGATGGTATGCCGCAGCATCCGGACAGAAGAAGAGGTATATGGTGCAGAACATAACAGATGGATATACCGCATACTGTGCAGGGATACCGGTGGCCTGCGGGGTCAGGCGGATATATGGGCGAAAGGAGATCTACAATGCCAGGGAGTTTATCTTATGAAAGTTTCAGGAGCGTGATACTGTCGCAGATAGAAAAGCGATTTGACGGCGACAGCGATATCAGTGAGGTATATATCAGAGAGACAGTTAAGAACAATGATAAAGTGAGGGACACGCTTATGGTACATTCTGAAAGGAACAGATGCATGCCGTGTCTGCATATCGATGATCTTTACCATATGTACGAAACGGAAAATGTCAGCATCGACAGCATGGTGGACAGCATCAGCGAGTTTTTTTACAGCTACAGTCAGGGGCATCAGCCTGTACCCGGCGGACTCAAGGATATGATACTGGATTTTGACTGTATGGAGCCGCTGATAGAGTGTCGCCTTGTGAATGGCGACGCCAACCGGCAGCGGCTGAAAGACATGCCCCATAAACGTATCGGGGAGTTTGCACTGACTTATCAGGCCAGGACAGGGGAGGCACGTCACGGCTATTATATGATGCAGATAGATGAGAGACTGATGCAGGAATGGGGTGTCGATGAAGAGGAGCTTCATGAAACAGCCGTCAGGAACATGGACCTGGAACACAATTTCGTTTTCAGGCATATGGACGAGCTTATGGGGATGAGCCTCGGCAGCAATATGTTCGTACTGACGAGCCGCAGCAAAATCAACGGAGCTATCGTGATCATATCGGAAGAAGTCCGCCGCAAAGTCAGCAGCTATATGGGCGGAGATTATTACATACTGCCTTCGTCGATACATGAACTGATAATAATCGCCGCAGACAGGGCGCCTTCACCTGAGTGCCTTGCAGATATGGTGAGGGAGGTGAACAGGACGAAATATGTTTCGCCGGAGGAATTCCTGTCGGACAATGTATATGAATATATAGCTGAGATGGATGTGATAGTTAAGACTGGTGGCGAAGCGGACACTTTACTGATGTGAGAATGCCCGCCAGCATGACATTGTGTGTGATATGTGGCGGGCAGGCACATATTACTGTCATGAACTGTTCATATTGTGAAATCTTCGGGTAATAAAGCACACACAATATATTTTTTACTGTCAGATACAGTACAGATACCGGATGTAGAATCAGGAAAAGAGTCAAAACGTCAGGGTATTGGAGCGAATCTACATATGATCATAAGGAGGGGAACTATTGATAGAAGTCAGGAACCTTACAAAACGGTATGGAGATCATCTGGCAGTGAATGATCTGACTTTCACCATCGACAAAGGCAGGATATATGGCTTTCTCGGACCGAACGGTGCAGGTAAAAGCACGACGCTGAATATGATTTCAGGATATCTTGCAGCTACAGAAGGTACAGTTCTGATCGACGGCAAAGACATACTTAAAGAACCGGAACAGGCGAAGCGCTCCATAGGCTATCTGCCGGATCTGCCACCTGTATATACTGATATGACGGTGAGGGAATATCTTGTGTTCGTAAAGGGATATCGCTGCCTGCGTGGCAGGAAGCGGCGATGTGCGGATAACAGGAAGCAGAGGCACCGGCAATGATATACATGATGTCGTCATCGCTCCCGGAGCAGATGTATATGAAGACATCGACACAGGATGTACAGTCTCCCTCAGGGAAAAACTGTTTTTCGCATTCTCTGAAGCAGGCGTACCGCTTCTTTCTATGACAGAACAGCACAGTACCCTGGAACAGGTTTATCTGAAGCTGACTCAGGGAGGAGGTGCCGCAGATGAAAGCGATCTTTAAAAAGGAACTGAAGTCGTATTTCTGCTCGATGACTGGATATGCACTTGTGTCTTTTCTGATAATCTTTGTCGGTATTTATTTCATGATATACAACATGGGGTATGGCTATCCGTATTTTTCATATACTCTTTCGGGCGTCATGCTTGTGCTGATGGTATTCGTGCCGGTACTGACTATGCGGTCATTTGCAGAGGAACGCAAGAACCGTACTGATCAGCTGCTGCTGACTTCGCCGGTGAAGATCAGGGACATCGTGGCAGGTAAATATCTCGCTATGGTGACAGTCTTCTGCGTGCCGAATGCGGTTTTCTGCCTGTTCCCTCTGATAATCAGGATGCAGGGCAATGCCAACCTGCTGTCAGATTATATAGCTATCCTCGAATTTGTGATCCTCGGATGCACATTCATCGCAGCCGGCATGTTTTTTTCAAGCATCACGGAGAGTCCTATGATCGCAGCAGTATCGACCTTTGCAGTGACTCAGGTACTTTATATATGGGATACGCTGATGGGATATCTGCCGGATTCGGCGGGCGGCAATCTGGCAGTGATAATACCGGAAATAACAGACTCCAGCGGACTTACCGGAAGACTCAGTTCAGGTACGGTGCTTATGAACAACTGCAGAGCCTTCGGACTTGGTGAGAGCAGTGACGATATAACCGTAAACGCCATTATGGAAACCTCAGAGAACGGCTACCTTGTGTCAGGCAGCTCTTAGAAAAAGGGCAGCTTCGCAGTAGGCGCAGCAGCATCGTATACAGCGGAGAAAAGTGATGACGGTTCTGATGGTGATGTGGCGTCGGGCAATCTCATTGTCTTCGGATCGACGACACTGATCGATGATTCGATAACTGCTTCCTTTGCCAATCTGGACAACAGGACAATGTTCATGAATACTGTTTCATCGGCTGCCGGATCTGACGGACAGACGCCGTGATGCAGTATTTTTTCTTTCAGGCTGATATGATATGGTTTTCAAAGTATTATGATGATATAATATCATCATTACGGAAGTGTTCAGGAGAGGGCGGAAAGGAAAATCTATGCTTACGGAGAAGGAATGGCTGTTTATAAATGAGATAATAAATGAGATCTATCAGGCAAATACCCTGTCAGGTCTGGGCGAGGTGTTCCTCAGGCTGATAAGAAAACTGATACCTTTCAGAGCAGCAGAACTCACTATGGTGGACGACCAGCTGCGGGACAAGCAGTTTGCTGCGGTAGGCATAACCGAGGACGATGTGAAGGAATACAATGAAAAATACGTCATGTCGGATTACAGGAACGAGATATTCACCTTTCCGAAATCCATGTCATACTGCGACAGCGATCTTATCGATGAAGAGAAAAGACACGACACAGATCTTTACCGCAACTGGATGGAGCCAATGGGCATAGAGTCCTGCGGAGGACTGATGATCAGAGTAAGCAGCGAGATGATATGCTGCATAAACATATTCCGGGGAGAGGCTCATGGCTCGCTGACCGAGAGGGATATGTTCATACTGGATCTGTTCATCGGTCACCTGGAGAATATAATCGCAGGACTCATGACCGAAACCGCAGCAGGCACACTGAAGTATGAATACATGAAAGAGTATGGCAGCCTGACAAGGAGGGAAAAGGAGATATTCCCATATATCCTCAAAGGCTATTCCAACAGTGATATAAGCGAGGCTTTCTATGTTTCGGAGTCCACAGCCAAGAAACATGTCTACAATATAATTTCCAAGTTCGGTGTTTCAAGCAGAGGTGAGCTTATAAAATATGTGATATCAGCACAGCAGCTGTTGAAAGATGAGTAAAACTGCAAAAAGGTAGAAAAAAAGACCATAAAGTATAAAAAAGGACCAGTAATTATCAGAAAATTCGACAAAAGAGATAATTTACCGAATATATCATAAATGCTATCATTTAAATACGGTAGCATTTATTTTTATAGCGTAGGAAATTTCTCGCAGAGAAATTGGCGGAGCTTCAACGCTCACTGCGTTCGCTCCTTCGCCTGCGACTACGCTGTCCGTTTTTCCACACGGATCGCCGATGGCTCTCCGGGAAAAAAGGCAAAAAAGCACATCAAATGCACTGCTGCATAGCAGCATATGTGCAAAGGGAGCTTTGCTCACGTCGTACACACTTTTTTATTTGAAGGAGGAAAATATGGAAAACACTAATATCGACAACACAGCCAGTGAAAAACTTCCTTTTAAAGTCAAGCTCGGATACGGGATGTCCGGCTATGTAAGTTTTATCACATGGACTGCATTCAGTTATTACGGATTGTATTTCTTTACAGATGTAGTAGGTCTTTCAGCAGCATTTGCAGGTGCGATGATCTCTCTGGGAACTCTCTGGGACGCCATCACAGACCCGATAGTAGGGGGTATTTCAGACAATCTCAAATGGAAGAGCGGAAGGAGAAGACCGCTTATCATTGGCAATGCAATTCCCTTCGTACTGATAAGCGTGCTGCTTTTCACCAACTGGGGACTTGATGAATTCGCATCGAAGGTATACTTCGTTATCGTCATCCTGATCTACTACACTTCGCAGACTGTTCAGGACATATCGGCTTCGGCACTTGGTTCGGAGATGACGACTGATTATGATGAAAGAGCGTCGCTGGCGACTTTCAAGAACTACTTCGGTCTTGCATCAACAGTGGCTATCAGTCCGACGCTGATGCTGGTGGCATACTTCGGAAACTGGTTCGAGAACTCAGACAGAGGCTGGAGCTGTACGCTGGCATGCTACATGATCGTGGCTCTCATATTCATCATGGTCCTGCACAGGACGACAAAAGGCTATGAACGCCACAGAGAAGACGGTGGCAAGTTCAGTGTGAAGGATATAGCAGAGATATTCAGGAGCAAGCCGACAAGGATCGTAATGATCATCTTCGGAGTTGCAATATTCGCCAACACTATCAACTATGCACTTCAGGTATATTATTATTCCAACTACGCACAGCTCTCTGCATCACAGATCGCTACTGTAACGATGATCTTCGGTGTTGCCAGCATCGCAGGTGCGTGGATAACCGATAAACTGATGGTGAAACTGTCAAAGAAGACTGCATGGATAATCGCAGTCGGTCTGGAAGGCATTGTCATGGTCGTTATGATAGGATTCATCATCCATCCGGGCAACGCAGCTGCCATCTATGTGCTTGCTGTACTGATGTCACTGGGAAATGCAGCAGTATACCAGGTGCCTTGGGCTATGATACCTGACTGCGTCGATGTTACAGAGCTCACATCAGGCAAGAGAGTCGATGGTGTGGTATTCGGTGTCATCGCATTCATACAGAAAGCCTGCGGAGCACTGGGCGCAGCTCTTCTGGGAACACTGCTGACGGTCATAAAATATGATGCAGATGCAGCGGTACAGACAGCGTCAGCTCTCAGCGGACTGAAATACATGTACGCATTCCTGGTAGGAGGCATATATCTGATAACAGTACTTATCGTACTGAAATATCCTCTCAGCAAGGATCGTCACGACAGCGTCATCAGAGCCATAGAAGACAGGAAGAGCGGAAAACAGATAGATATGAACGAGTTCAAAGATCTTGTTTAAATAAAGGACATGAAACATTTCATGTAAAATTTCAGATGTAAACACCTTAACGGAGGTAGATGTAATGAAAATAAAAAAATTCGTAGATCTGTCATGGGAGATCTCAGACAACAGCCCTATATATCCCGGAGATCCGGAACCGAAGGTAACTACAACACACACGATAGAGAAAGACTACTATAATCTTTCCGGCGTGTACGTAGGCACACAGACAGGCACACACGTGGATGCTCCGTATCATTTCAGGAATGACGGCGAGACCATAGACAATATGGAACTGGACTTTTTCTTCAGCAATGCAGTATGCATCAGGGTGACTGACAAGAAAGCAAATGAAAAGATAACGATGGAAGACGTGATGCCGTATGATGAAAAGATAACTCCGGACACCATTGTACTTTTCAATACCAACTGGTACAAGACAAGAGGGACGGAAGCATTCTACAACCATCCGTTCGTTGCGGGAGAAGTCGCTGAGTACCTGGTGGAAAAAGGCGTCAGATTCATCGGCATAGACACGATGAACGCAGACCAGTCAGGCGGTACGGAATTCCCTGTACATGATCTGTTCTCGGAAAAGCGCCTCATGATAGGTGAGAACTGGGCATACCTGGATCATATAGATTTTGACGAGGGACTTTACATAGCCGCATTCCCGCTGAAGATACAGGGGACTGACGGTTCACCGGTAAGAGCAGTAGCTATACAGATAGAAGAGTGATATATCAGCAGGAGGACAGGACGAATGAGTTTTGAAACATGGAGAGAAATAAGGACTGACAACATCAGTGAGGCAGATGTCTGCATAATGGGTATACCTTTCGATGGAGCAGCGAGTGTCGGCAAAGGCGCAGCACAGGCACCAAAGGTCGTGAGAGAATGTTCCGAAGTACTGCCGCCGGTAAACAGCACAGGTGACAGATTTCCGGATCTCAGAGTTTATGACAAAGGAGATACGGAGTTCTCACTTGACTGGCCGGCATTCTACAAAGCCGTGGAGGATGATGCATACGAGCTGCTCAGCACCGACAAATTCTGTATATTCATCGGGGGCGATCATTCCGTGACGATACCACTGATGAACGCATACGCCAGAGCGAGGGAAGGAAAGAAGATCGGCGTGATACACTTTGATTCCCATCCTGATCTTTGCGATGAATACGAAGGGAGCAAATGGTCTCATGCATGTCCGCTGAAGAGAGTCCTGGACGATCATATCGCTCCGCGGGATCTGGCACAGGTAGGCATCAGATCATACGAAAGTGAAGAAGTCGATCTTTACGAAGCACATCCGGAGCTTCTGGTGATAAAAGCCCACGATATTTTCAAAAGAGGATATCAGGACGCCATAGACAGACTGGTGAAAAATTTCGAAGGGTATGATTCAGTATATATCACACTGGATATAGATGTCCTGGATCCTGCATTTGCACCTGGAACGGGGACTCCGGAAGCCGGAGGACTGTCATCCAGGGAACTGATGGAGATCATCAACCAGCTCATGTGCAGGCTTCCTGTGGACGCCATGGATATCGTTGAGATATCACCGTCTCTGGACACAAGGAACCAGATAACCTCATGGGCAGGTGTGAAGATAATATATGAAGCATTCGCAAAAATCGCAGGAAACAAATAGCGCAAACAAGAGGATCATGGAGAACAAACAGGGTCCACACCTCAAAGTAGATAAATTTACAAGGAGTAAAGGTAATGTCTGTAAATAAAAAAGAAGCACTGGAACTGGCAAAAAGAGTCGAAGGGTATATCAACAGTGACACACTCACAGAAAATGAAAAGGAAACTATAGTCAGCGAAGCGGCAGCAGCCTACGATGAAAACATCAATTCAGGCTGGATCCCGTACAGAGACGAGATGTCTGTGGACAAGCTGTTCACAGAATGGTCTCATCAGGGTGATAAATTCTCTGATATCAAAGGCAATGAGTTCATCGACTGCCTGGGAGGATTCGGGATATTCCTCACAGGTCACAGGAATGAGGAGATCATCAGGACAGTACATGCCCAGCTGGACAGATACGCACAGCATTCGCAGGATGTGATCAATCCGCTGCAGGCATATTTCAGCAGACTGATGGCAATGATAACACCGGGAGATCTTCAGGTAGTATGGCCGACAAACGGAGGTACAGAAGCAACGGAAGCAGCCATCAAACTGTCCAAACTGGCAACCGGCGGCAAATGGTTCATATCAACAGTGAATGCATATCATGGACTTTCCACAGGAGCCGTTGCACTGATAGGATGTGCAGACTACAGAGCACCGTTCACACCGCTGTATCCGTATGTGCAGCACGTGAAATACGGCGATGCGCAGCAGCTGGAAAATGCCATCGAGAACCTTGAAGCAGTTGGAGAAAAGATAGCAGGGTTCATCTGCGAACCGATACAGGGCGAGGGCGGATTCGTGATACCACCGGAAGGATATCTTAAAAGAGTGAGAGAACTCTGCGATGAACACGGCATCGCAATGATCGTCGATGAGATCCAGACCGGTTTCGGCAGAGCTGGTTCACTGTTCAGATGCGAGGCTGAAGGTGTAACACCGGATATCATGACATTCGGCAAAGCTGTCGGCGGCGGATGCGTGCCTCTCACAGGTATGATCGCAAGACCGTGGATGGTGACAGATGAGCTGATCGAAAATCCTACGCTTGTGTCGATGCCTACTTTCGGCGGCAACCCGCTGGCAATGGCTGCAGGTATCGCATCCATCAGATATATCCTGGAGAACGATATCCCGGGAACAGTAAAGGCGAAGGGCGAATATTTCATGAGCAAACTTGAAAAGATCCGCGAAGCTCATCCGGATGTGATAAAAGAGCTGAGAGGTACAGGTCTTATGCTCGGTCTTGTCTTTGAGGACATGGACACATCCCACCTTGTCATCAAAAAACTGTCGGCAAGAAAGATAATGTCTTCAGCGGCAATGAACTTGCCTGAGATGATCAGGCTTGAGCCACCGGCAAACATCACAGAGGAATCCATGGACAAGGTCTGTGCAGCATTGGAAGAGATCGCAGTAGAAATGGAAAAATAAAGAATGCCTCAAAAAATAATATAATCGGTATGACTACAGTATATGGGCAGGAGATGCATGAAACCATCTCCTGCCTTTTCTTTGAATGTACATCATCGACATTGGATACTTGAATCGCAGAGCAATGGGATATATACTGGAATGAGCACACAAAATACAGTTTGATAATACAGACAGATGCACAAAGGAGCAGCTAATGGGAATAAAATGGGAGCAGTTTTTTTCAAAGACTGTCCGTGAACGTGGTTTTGCATATCACATTCAGGGCAGGGTATATAGCCTTTCAGAAGATGAAGGTATGTATACAGCCGCTGTAAAAGGCAGCAGCATGTATTATGTCAACATAGGTACTGACGGAGAATACATAAGCTATATGGACTGCACCTGCCCTCATGCGCAGGAAGGACACCGCTGCAAACATATGGCAGCTGTGCTGTACGAGATGGAGGCAGAGGGTATACTGGACGAGGTATATTATCTGGGTGATCCGGTTTTTTCAGATGACTTCGGCACGTACAGGAAGAGCCGTGCAAATGTAAGGAATGTTGTTTATCCATTCAGAAAAGATCAGTCTGAAGGCTCGGCATCGGAACAGGATGATCACGGCAGCAAACCGGCAGACGACTACCATTACTATGATATGGAAAAGATCACAGACTGCCTCACGATATATGACGATATATACAGCGATGCCCGGAAACTGCTGGAAGAAGGCAGAGTCAAGATCGCATATGTGGAAGAAGGCTTCGATGACAGACGGAGCATATATGCAGGACAGGACGGAAGGACGATGCATATATACGGCAGATATATTGACGGCAGCGACAGAGAATCGGAACTTGTTCTGAAGCTGTCAAGAGACAAGCTGCTGCATGCAGGATGTGCAGCGAAAGGCTGCTATACAAGACTGACGCCGGGATATTACTATGGATACGATGACGGGCAGAAACCTTGTGCACATCTGACAGCTCTGCTGATACTGACAGACAGATATATAAAAGCGAACGATCCGGGCGACGCCACGGACCGCAACGCCCAGACCTTCCTTGAGCGGTACAGAAGCAGGAGGACAGCCGGCAGGAAGATCAGCACCATGTCCGACGGGACAGGCGAAATGCAGAAGGTAGTGAAGCTGGAGCCTCGTCTCGAAGTGGGGGAATTCGGTGAGCTGGCGCTTTCTTTCAAGGTTGGCAGGAACAAGCTGTTCGTGCTGAAAGACATCACTGACCTCTGCCGGCAGGTGGAAAACAGAGGTCAGCTGAAACTTGGAAAGACAGAAACACTGGACTTTGCACTGGAGTCATTCGACGACAGTTCACAGCCGTTTTATGAGTTCCTTTCAGCAGCACTCAAAGAAGAATCTCTGCGTGACCATAATTCCCACCTCGTAACAAGGATGAACATGGTTCCCGGCGGCGAGATCATAAAGGGCAGTATGCCCCTTTACGGCAAGCGCCTTGATGACTTTTTTGAGATGGTGAAAGACAGCTGCATCCATTGCATTGTCAGAAACAAGCGAGGCGGCAGGACTGCCGGTGAAGCAGGACTATGCGAAAAACTTCCGGAAATATGTCTTGAAGTCTCCCTTGTAACAGACTCCTCCGGCAGCTTTGAAGGCATATCCCTGACAGGGATGATCCCCAGAATGATCGACGGCATAGATGCACAGTATTATTTCGATGCGGAAAGATCCACTCTGAACCGTGCCGGCAGTGAGGATCTTGAGATACTGGACATGCTCAGGAGCAGCAGATCCAGCGATGAGATAGATCTGGTCATAGGCAGGCGGAACCTTTCCGAATTCTGCTACCGCATACTGCCTGAGCTTCGCAGTTTTGCCAGAGTTGAGATAAATGACAGCGAAACGATAGAAAAATATCTTTCACCGGAAGCAGCTTTCAGCTTTTTCCTCGACGCCGATAACGACGATGTCACCTGTGATGTGAAAGTGGCTTACGGCAGCAGAGAATACAGCCTGCATGACCAGGACGACACGGAGGCTGACAGAACTAGAGACGTCCAGAGAGAAAACGAGATCATCGAAGTAATGAACGGATACTTTCCATCGGTGGATGAAGAGACCGGCAGTTATATATGCGACTGCGACGAAGAACGCATATACGCAGTGCTGGAAAGCGGCGTGGAGACCCTGGCTCAGTTCGGTGAAGTGAATGTCACCGACAGGTTCAGAGGACTGACCGTGCGCAGGAAACCGCAGATAACAGTCGGCGTGAAGATTGAAAGCGACCTGCTGAATCTCAGCATATCTTCCGAGGGTATAACGGAAGAGGAACTTCTGGAACTGCTGCAGAGCTACCGCAAAAGAAAAAGATTCCACAGACTGAAGTCCGGCAGCTTCGTATCCACCGACGACAGCACCCTTGAAGAACTTTCCGATATGCTGGAAATGATGCAGGTATCGCCGTCGGACTTCGTAAAAGGCAAGATGCAGCTGCCGCTTTACAGAGCACTGTATCTCGATAAGATGCTGGAAAAAAACGATTCCCTTTATGCGAAGCGTGACAGGCATTTCAAGAGCCTTGTCCGGGATTTCAAGACCGTTGGAGATTCAGACTACGAAGTACCGGAACAGCTGCAGGGCATCATGCGTAACTACCAGAAAT
>CAKQNZ010000048.1 GCA_934255435.1 uncultured Clostridia bacterium
CTGCAAGAGAGTGCCGGCGTGACTGTGTCTGGATCAAACAGATGAATATCAGTCGGATCGTACAGGGCGTGAACGCTGTGGTGCAGATCTCAGACTATGCATGCCGTGGGTGCGGTCGATACCGATGCTCTCGTCTGATGCAGCCGGCGTATCAACTGTGAACTCCTGCAGATGCACTGTCTGTCAGTTCGCAGACGTGCTGCCGGATCTTGCAGATACCGGTTCTTCGTCCTTTTCCCTGGTGCCTACAAGACAGTGGATGCCCTGTCTGTTGAAATACTCTGCGATCTCCCGCACTCGTTTCTGCAGGGACCGGCGGTTGAATTTGAGGTCGGCCATTTTGTAAGGCATGTTCAGGGACTTGTATTTTTCCTCGCCCAGCCGCATGAAACTCAGCAGCTGCAGCGTCCGGACATGTCCGCCCAGATCGTTTATGATGAAATCGGCAGTGGCCTCGATATTCGCATCGTCATCGTTGAATCCAGGGATCACCGGTATCCTCAGTATCAGCTCGGTATCTGCCGACGCCAGTTTTCTCAGGTTTTCCAGGACCTTCTCGTTGCCGGCTCCAGTCCTGGTCCGGTGGATATCGCTGTCCATGTGCTTGATATCCGATATGAAAAGGTCAGTGTATGGTCTGACTTTTTCGATCTCGCTCCAGTCCATATGGAACGTGGATTCGCAGCAGGTGTGTATCTGCTCGTCTTTGCATGCCTTGAAAAGCTCAGCAACGAAGTCGCTCTGCAGCAGCGGTTCGCCGCCGGAAACAGTGACGCCGCCGCCGGATCTTTTGTAAAACTCCATGTCTTTGCGGATCTCCTTCATGCACTCCTCAGTCGACATGAGCCTGCCCCACTGCTTGATGGCCTCCGACGGACACATGTCCGCACATTCCATGCAGTGAGTGCATCTGCTGCGGTCGATGGATACCAGTTTGCCACGGTAGAACTGCAGTGCATCTTCCTGAGGACAGACCCCGGCGCATATACCGCACTTTTTCTGCGATATGCACTTGGTCTTGTAGACCCCCGGCTGTATGTAAAGTTTCTGGCTTTCGGGATTGCTGCACCATTCGCATCTCAGCGGGCAGCCTTTGAGGAAAAGCTCCGTGCGCATCCCCGGCCCGTCGTGTATGGTGAAACGCTGTATATTGAAAATGATCCCTTTCATGGGTCCATCGCTCCTTTCGTTTATCATATATAAATCATAGCAGAGAAGCCGTGATTTTTCCATCGGCCGGAAAGCCTATTTGAAAATATGGGGAACTCAGGAACAGCGTGTCAGGATATAAGGAATGTTACTTATATGAAGCGGATAAGGTCATGCGTTATATAGGGGCAGCCCGGGTTTGAATGAAATCCGGTAACAGAGAAGATGTGAAACGTATATTCAGGACAGGTACATTGATTATGACCGTGATGTCGCTTGTGCCGGGATTTGCAGGGAATCAATGTGTTGGCGGCGTGTTCCGTGAAAGTATCGAAAACAGCAGGATTTCGGTCAAAAATGACCCATCGAGTGAAAGGAAGTGCTGCATGCAGCCATGAGAGCAGCATGCCCTGTGAAAGTATCGAAAACATCAGGATATCAACCCAAAACGACCCATCGAGTGAAAGGAAGTGCTGCATGCAGCCATGAAAGCGGCTGCGTGGCCCGATATCCAGATCAGCGTTCTCTGTAAAGCTTCATCAGCTCGAAGCGGCTGCTGACGTGGCACTTTGCATATATGTTCTCGACGTGCTTCTTCACTGTGTGGTAGCTTATAAAAAGCTCGTCGGCGATGGCGCGGTATGTCAGGCCGTCCAGGAGCAGCCTGGCGACCTTCTGCTCGGCGTTGGTGAGCTCAGGAAGACTGCCGGGATCGCTGCTATTAATGTCGGCCTGCTCAGTGGAGCCTGTTGCAGCAGCAGATGATGCGTCGGTGTCGGTGGCTTTTTTATTATCCGGGGACAGGGAGTATTTCCCGGGAGCGGATTCAGTGATGTTACCGCAAAGTCCGTGCACATCGTAACGGTCGCAGTCGAATTCGCTTTCCGGTGTGATGGTGATCCAGTGGTATCTGTCAACGATGCCGTGGGAGTAGCACTGATCGTAAGGGTGGATGACGAAGACGTGATTTTTGATGGTCTTCATCATGACCGGCATCTCATGGTTCCTGACGCCGGAAGCCGGGCGGTGACCTGCGGTATGACTTTTCTCCGGGCGTGCAGTCGCAGAACCGGGGTCGCTGTCAGCCAGCAGGAAAGGCACCCAGAGACATGGGAAAGTCCCGTTCAGGGTCTGCATCACAGCATCACCCAGGATATCGCAGAGACAGCTTTCCGCCGCGCTGTTGCAGCTGAGCACGTGCATGAAATCATCGGTCACGAAGTACGCCTTTTCCCCGGAAGCGATGATCTCGTCCTGGATATCCGAGACGATCATGGCCTGCTCACGTTTCTTGAAACCTTTATAGGCATTGGCGATGGATATGTAAATGTCGCTGAGGCGGTCCATATCCTCCGGCGTGAAGTCGCCCTCGTCAGCCGTTTTGAAAAAAACTATCCTTATATACGCATTGATGCCGAAAGCCATAGTGACACTGTAGCGAGCGCCGAAATTTTCCCCGATGAACTTTGCATAAGGGGAAGTCTCGTACCCGTCAGGAGCGATCAGGTCGGTGGATCTGTAAAGTCTCGGCTCGGTGTTGAAATAGTCAAGCCTGTCCCTGACTGCGTCCCGGTATATCCTGTCGCCGATGACGTCATGGGCGCGCAGTTTCTGGTAAGGGTGGGAACTGCTGTCTGTCAGGCTGGCATCGGGACCGGTCCAGGAAAGGAACCTGCCGGCAGGATCGAAGAACATGATGAGGCTGCTGCCCAACTGGAAATTGCGCTTCAGGGAATCCAGCAGTACGCCGCCGAAAAACTCCCGGGCAGTGAGCTGCCGCTCCGACATTTCCGAAAAAAACTCCATCTGGCTTTTAGTGTTGAATATCATCTTCCTTATGCACCCTCCTGTAAAATCGCCCCGCAGCCCGCAGCGGATATGCAAAAATCATCGCCATCTGCATCTCAATGTCACAGCACATAGGGGCTCCATGTAAGCCTCTTGTTGCAAAGGGTGACCCTGTCAAGGTGGGTCAGCTCATTGGAGATACAGATGCATTTGTGAGCGCTCCGATTCACTCCAGTGTGTCAGGAACGGTCAAAGAGATTTCATCTATCAGATCCGCAATGGGTGGTGAAGATCAGGTGATCGTAATAGAAACAGATGGCAAGCAGGAAGTTAGCGGGGATGTCAAACCACCCGTAGTGAATGATCTGAAAAGCTTCATTGCAGCAGTAAGAGCCAGCGGCGTAGTAGGTCTGGGAGGAGCATCGTTCCCTACACACATCAAGCTCAACCCTAAGAATCTTGACGAAGTGGACACTCTTATAGTCAACGGAGCTGAATGTGAGCCATTCATCACATCAGACCACAGACTCATGCTTGAAAATGCAGATTACATCGTAAAAGGTATCATGGCCATCATGAAGTACCTGGATCTGAAAAAAGCACATATAGGCGTGGAGGAAAACAAGCCTGACGCCATAGAAACCCTGAGAAAGACTATCGCTGATATGGGACACTCGGATGTCATCGAGGTCAATGTACTGAGAGCAAGATATCCGCAGGGCGCAGAGAGAGTAATGGTGTACGAAGTCACAGGAAAGACTCTCGATGCAGGAATGCTCCCGGCTCAGTTAGGTATAATCCTTTCAAATGTGACTACTATTGCGTTCATCGGACAGTATCTCGAAACAGGAAGACCTCTTACTACAAAGAGACTTACTGTTGACGGCAATGCAGTCGCTGAACCGAAGAATATAATCGTTCCTATAGGAACAAGGATCGCTGACGTTATCGCAGCGTGCGGAGGCTACAAGGCTGAGCCGAAGAAGATCCTCATGGGCGGACCTATGATGGGACGTGCGATCTTCTCTGACGAGCTGCCTGTAGTCAAGAACAACAACGCTATACTGGCGTTCGACGGACCTCAGGCTCTCATACCTGAAGAAACAGGATGCATCAAGTGTGGTATGTGCCACAGAGCATGTCCGTTCGATCTGCTGCCTGTGTCCATCGCAGCAGCTTACAAAGCTAAGAATACAGACAAGCTCGATACTCTCAAGGTAATGCAGTGTATGGAATGCGGAAGCTGTTCATACGTCTGTCCAGCGAGAAGACCTCTGAGCTTCACGAACAAAATGGCAAAGGGAATGCTGAAGGAGGCGGCGAATAAATAATGGATAACAAATATCACGGCAATTTAACTGTATCGTCAGCGCCTCATCAGGTGGGCCCTGTAAATACACAGAAAATAATGTCTACAGTGCTCATCGCACTGATACCTGCATTCGCAGTAGGCATCTACCAGTTCGGATACAGAGTCATAACTCTGACAGCAGTGTGCGTCATCGCCTGCGTCGTATTCGAATACTTAATGAACAAAATACTCAAAAGAACACAGACTATCGGCGACATGAGTGCCGTACTGACAGGTGTTCTGATAGCATTCAATCTCCCTGCAGGGCTTCCTTACTGGATCGCTGTTGTGGGATGTCTGGCAGCTATCGTAGTTGTAAAGCAGCTTTACGGCGGTATCGGACAGAACCTCGTAAACCCTGCAGTAACAGCCAGGATCTTCCTGTTCATAGCATTTGCAACAGAGATGACTACATGGCCGACTGCAAGAGGTATGTCAGGCGTGGATGCAGTGACATCAGCTACTCCGCTGGGTGTACTGTCACATGCAGGTATGTCCCTTGACGCTGTAAGAGAAGCAGGTTTCTCGAACCTTGATCTCTTCCTGGGCAACACAGGCGGATGTATCGGTGAAGTCAGTGCACTGGCACTGATCATCGGAGGCATTTTCCTGATGATCAGAAAAGTCATCACACCGCATATCCCGGTAGCATTCATAGCAACTGTATTCGTACTCGGATTCATCTGGGGCGGACTTGACGGAGCTGTATTCAACATCTGTGCAGGCGGTGTTATGCTGGGTGCATTCTTCTGTGCTACAGACTATGTTACATCACCGACACTCCCGGCAGGAAAGATCATATTCGGTATCGGATGCGGTCTGTTCACTATGCTGATCAGGATCTTCGGATCATATCCTGAAGGCGTTTCATTTGCTATACTGCTCATGAACATCCTGACACCATACATCGACAGGATCTGTGAAAG
The DNA here is from genome assembly GCA_934255435.1 of uncultured Clostridia bacterium. Taxonomy (GTDB): domain Bacteria; phylum Bacillota; class Clostridia; order Peptostreptococcales; family Anaerovoracaceae; genus Lentihominibacter. Next base: position 5,215 of record CAKQNZ010000048.1, read on the forward strand.
CAGAATGTATCCTGCACCTAAGAAAGCGAAGGGAGGAGAGTAAAATGAACAATAACAGTAATTTCAAAGAAAACATCTTCCCGGCTATGATCCTGGTCATCATATGTCTCGTCGTGACACTTGCACTGGCAGGAACATACAGCGTTGCTAATCCTATAATCATACAGAACCAGCAGAAGTCGGCTGATGAAGCAAGACAGGCTGTTCTTCCTGACGGAGACGGATTCACACAGTATGACGGCAAACTGGTCGAAGGCGTGGAAGACTGCTACATTGCAGACAACAAAGCCGGAATGGCAGTAACAGCCGGATACAAGGGATTCGGCGGTACAGTCAAAGTTATGATCGGTATCGATGCTAAAGGCACTATCACAGGAGTTCAGGTCACAGAACATTCGGAAACACCGGGTCTGGGATCGAAGGCTGCTGATCCGGAGTATCTGAAGCAGTATCAGGGCGTTACAGAAGCTCCTGAAGCAAGCATCAAGGATGACAGCAACGTAGATGCTGTAACAGGTGCTACCATTACATCGAATGCAGTTTATAACTCCGTAAAAGAAGCTTTAGCTCAGTACAAGGAATGCGGAGGTGTTAAATAATGGGAGAGAACAACAGCAAACTGAGCGTTCTTACTAAAGGCATAATCAAGGAAAACCCTGTACTGGTGCTTTTACTTGGTACCTGTCCTACACTGGCAACAACTACCAGTGCACTGAACGGACTTGGTATGGGCGTTTCCACACTTGCCGTACTGGTATGCTCGAATATAGTAATATCATTACTTAAAAACATAATCCCTGCAAAGGTAAGAATACCTTGCTACATCGTAGTTATCGCAGGTTTCGTAACGATCGTGCAGCTCATGCTCAAGGCTTATCTGCCTGCACTTGATGCTTCACTGGGTCTGTTCATACCTCTGATCGTAGTAAACTGTATCATCCTGGGAAGAGCAGAAATGTTCGCATCAAAGAACGGCGTTCTTGACTCAGCTCTCGATGGTCTTGGCATGGGTATCGGATTCACACTGGCTCTCGGCGTTATGGGTCTCATCAGAGAATTCCTGGGAGCAGGAACACTGTTCAATGTATCAGTTACACCTGATGCACTGACTCCGGCTGGTATCTTCATGCTGGCTCCGGGCGGATTCTTCATCTTCGCTATCCTGATAGCAGCTATCAACTACTTCACAAAGGGCAAGGCTATCAAGAAGAAGGAATTCGGATGCGAAGGCTGTGCTATGGCAGATAACTGCGGCAGCTGCGGCACCGGATGCGACGGGAAGGAGGAAGAAAAATAATGACAAGTATATTAGCAGTAATGCTGGGGGCTATCCTCACAAACAACTATGTATTGTCACAGTTCCTCGGTATCTGTCCGTTTCTGGGCGTTTCCAAGAAACTTGACTCGGCAGTAGGTATGGGTGTTGCCGTAACATTCGTAATGGTACTGGCAACAGCTGCAACATGGCCGATATACAACGGTATCCTCCTGAACATCGGTGCAGGATATCTTCAGACAGTAGTATTCATCCTCGTTATCGCAGCTCTTGTACAGCTGGTTGAGATGACGCTGAAAAAATACATGCCGCCGCTCTACAATTCACTGGGTGTATATCTCCCTCTGATCACAACTAACTGTGCGGTACTCGGTGTTACTATCAACACTATCAGTGACGGCAACAACTATGTTACATCATTGTTCTACGCACTTGCGGCTGGTATCGGATTCCTTCTGGCAATGGTTCTCTTTGCAGGACTCAGAGAAAGACTGGAATCAAACGACGCTATTCCTGAATGTTTCAAAGGTATTCCTATCACGCTGGTAACAGCATCCATCCTTTCAATGTCATTCATGGCATTCTCAGGTGTGGTAGATGGAATATTCGGTTAAGGAGGGAGGATACAAATGGGATCAATAGTAACACCTGCTGTCATAGTAGCAGTTATAGGTCTGGTTGCAGGTATCATCCTGACAGTAGCATCGAAGCTCATGTATGTGCCTGTTGACGAAAGAGTCGCAGCAGTAAGAGAAGCTCTTCCTGGAGCAAACTGCGGTGCCTGCGGATATGCAGGATGCGATGACTACGCAGCAGCACTTGGTGCAGATCCAAGCGTCAGCACTACACTCTGTCCTGTAGGCGGAGCAGCAGTAGCAGCTGAGATCGCAGGCATCATGGGCGTAGAAGCCGGAGATGTCGAAGCTAAAGTCGCAACAGTTATGTGCGCAGGAAACAATGCAGTGACAAAGCAGATCATGGAAGCCGACAGGATCCATACATGCAAGGCTGCAAAGAACTTCTTCGGCGGTCAGTGGGCATGTCCTCACGGATGTCTCGGTCTTGGAGACTGCGTGGTGGAATGTGCTTACGACGCTATCAGAGTCATCAACGGCGTTGCAGTAGTAGACAAAGAAGCCTGCGTAGGATGCGGAGCATGTGCAAAAGCATGTCCTAACCACATCATCGACATGGTAGGCGAAAAGAGCAAGGTATACGTTGCCTGCAGATCCGTTGCCAAAGGAGCAGCTACAAGAAAGGTATGCTCAGTCGGATGTATCGGATGCAGAAAATGCGAAAAGACTTGCAAGTTCGATGCTATCACTATCGAAAACAATCTTGCAAAGGTCGACTACGACAAGTGCAAGAACTGTGGTCTGTGTGCCAAGGAGTGTCCTACAGGTGCTATCATAAACCTCAGAAAGAAAAAAGCACCGGCTAAACCGGTCGCAAAAGAAGCGTAGACCTGCAGTATATACAAATGAATCTTCGTCATAGCAGCTGCCGTAAAAGCAGCGTATGACAATAATAAAGCGATATAACACACCTGTACGATGCGTACAGGTGTGTTTTTTCGTGGTGCGCCCGGCGGCGCACATTTCTAAAGGGGCAAAGTCCCGAATTCGTCCGGTAGCGGGAAGAAGATACCTGAACACCAAGGGTGTCTGTCGTGATGCAGAATACCCTTGCATCGCTGGGCAGACCTTCTGAAGGAGATGCAGGCGATTCACTGGTCTTACTGTGATACAGGTCAAAGTCCGGCAGCCGCACAGGATCATCTGTGACAGATGAGAAAGATGGATCGAGCTGAAGGAATGTGTGCGCTGTTTTATACACTATTGTCAAAGATAAAGTTCGGAAATCTGCATGATGATGCGCATATTTTTGAAGAATTTCTATTTAAAAACAAGACGTTTTTCTGTAGAATTTATATCATTTGGAAGAAAATTTCCTGTAAAAAGTGTTGAAAATAATGTACTTTTACAGGTGCAAAAACGACAACATAATGATAAAAAACGTGAAAATACAACGCTTTTCGATGAATTCAGGTCGTTTATGACCTCAAACGGAGCCTGCAGCAATATTGTTAAAAAAATAACTATCTGGAAATTTATTTCGCAAAAAACAGCTCAGAATGTGTGAAAATACAGCATTAAAATGATGAAAATTCATTAAAAAACCGAGCATATCATCAAAAAAAGGGTTTTTATATAAAAGATAGCAAGATAGTACTGGACAAGATTCTGTAAATTCCGTAATATATTATTGCAAGCATTTATAAATTTCAGTAAAATTTGATTAAAAAGATTGGTTAAATTATGTCAGATTAGTTAATTAGGAGGAATCATGGATTACAACGAAATGAGCAAAACGATTGATGCCATCGTAGAGCGTCATGCAGATCGTAAGCCAATTGTTGCTATTCTGCAGGATATCCAGGAAGAGTACAGATACCTGCCAAAAGAAGCATTGTTTTATCTTGCGAAAGCTATAAACGTGAGTATTGCGAAGATCTACAGTGTAGCGACATTTTATGAGAACTTTTCTCTCGAACCGAAAGGAAAGTACGTTATCAAGATATGCGATGGTACAGCATGTCACGTTAGAAAATCTATCCCAATTCTGAATGCGCTGAGAGACAAGCTTGATCTTTCCAGCGAGAAGAAGACGACATCAGACGAGATGTTCACTGTAGAGACAGTATCATGTCTGGGAGCATGCGGCCTGGCACCTGTTCTGACAGTGAACGACAAGGTGTATCCGGCAATGACACCGGATTCAGCTACAGCCCTGATCGACGAATTATCAGAGGAGGGTAATGATGAGAATAAATAACAGAACTGAAATCAAGAATTACAGAGAAAAATTCCTGAATGAACTGGACAGACAGAAGAAAAAGATTTATGTCTGCGGCGGAACAGGGTGTGTTGCCGGCGGTTCGATGGATATTTTCGATAAAATACAGGAAATCATTGAAGCTAAAGGTCTCAAATGCGAAGTCATCCTGGAGGAAGACGGATGCGTCGAAACAATAGGACTCAAGAAGAGCGGATGTCATGGATTCTGCGAGATGGGTCCGGTCCTGAGAATAGAACCTGCCAAGCTGTTCTACCTAAAGGTCAGCGTAGATGACTGCGAAGAGATAGTAGAAAAATCAATAATAGGCGATGAGATCGTAGAAAGACTCATTTATACAGAAGAAGGCAAGACTTATCCGGTGCAGGAAGAGATACCGTTCTACAAACATCAGACAAGAACAGTTCTCGAAGACTGCGGACAGATAGACGCAGAATCCATAAACGAATATATCGCTTACGGCGGATACAGCTCGCTGGAAAAATGTCTTTTCGACATCACAAGAGACGATATAGTCAAAACTATATATGATTCGAACCTCAGAGGAAGAGGCGGCGGCGGATTCCCTGCAGGCAGGAAATGGCAGCAGGTGAAGAACCAGAAAGCCGAAATGAAATATGTCGTATGTAACGGCGACGAAGGAGACCCGGGTGCATTCATGGACAGAAGTATCATGGAGGGCGATCCTCACAAACTCCTGGAAGGTATGATAATCGCAGGTTATGCTGCAGGTGCGAAGGAAGGTTACATATACGTTCGTGCTGAATACCCTCTCGCTGTACACAGACTTGATATAGCAATAGAACAGGCAAGAGCCGAAGGGATCCTGGGCGAGAACATTCTCGGAACGGATTTCTCATTCGATATACATATCGTAAAGGGCGCAGGTGCGTTCGTATGCGGTGAAGGAAGTGCCCTCACTACTTCCATCGAAGGCAACAGAGGTATGCCTCGTGTAAAACCGCCAAGAACAGTAGAACATGGTCTCTTCAACCAGCCTACCCTGCTGAACAACGTAGAGACATTCGCCAATGTTCCTATCATCATCGCAAAGGGTGCTGAATGGTACAAGTCCATCGGACCTGAAGCAAGTCCGGGAACAAAAGCATTCGCCCTTACAGGTAACATTTCCAACACAGGCCTCATTGAAGTCCCTATGGGAACAACGCTGAGAAAGATCATCTTCGACATAGGCGGAGGTATCAGAGGCGGCAAGAAGTTCAAGGCAGTACAGATAGGCGGACCGTCAGGTGCATGTCTTACTGAAGAACATCTCGACCTGCCGCTGGATTTCGACAGCCTCAAGAAAGTCGGAGCAATGATAGGTTCAGGCGGTCTGGTAGTAATGGATGAAGATACATGTATGGTAGAAGTTGCAAGATTCTTTATGAACTTTACACAGAACGAATCATGCGGTAAATGTGTACCATGCAGAGAAGGTACCAGAAGAATGCTGGATATCCTCGAAAAGATCGTAGCCGGAAATGGTGAAATGAGCGATCTCGATACTCTGGAGCAGCTTGCTGACACTATCAAGTCCACAGCTCTCTGCGGACTTGGAAAAACTGCAGCAAACCCTGTAGTATCCACACTGAAATATTTCAGAGACGAATATGTTGAACATATCGTCGAAAAGAAGTGCAGGACTCACAACTGCCAGGCATTGAAGAAACTTTACATAGACGCAGAAGCGTGCAAGGGATGTTCCCTCTGCTCCAAAGTCTGTCCTGTCAATGCCATATCCGGCAAAGTCAAGGAGCCGTTCGTTATCGATGCAGCTAAATGCATCAAGTGCGGTGCCTGCATAGAGAAGTGTAAGTTCGGTGCGGTGAAGGAGGATTAATAATGACTGCAGGAAATAATCAGAGAACCATGATAATCAACGGTATGCCTGTACCGATCGAGGGTGAGAAAAATATACTTGATGTTATCAGGAAAGCCGGATTCGATATGCCTACACTCTGCTACTACTCAAAGCTTTCGACTTACGGAGCATGCAGAATGTGTATCGTCGAAGACAAAAAAGGCACGATAATGGCATCATGTTCGACTCCTCCAAGAGCAGGCATGGAAATAAAGACAAATACGCCAAGACTTCAGGAATACAGGAAGATGATCCTGGAACTGATGCTGGCTGACCATAACAGAGACTGTATAACTTGTGAAAAACGTTCAAACTGTCAGCTCCAGGAACTGGCAGCAAGGTTCGGAGTAGATAAAGTAAGATTCGAAACATACAGTATGGACGGTACTATAGACGATTCATCCCCGGCTATCATACGTCATCCGGACAAGTGTATACTCTGCGGTGACTGCGTGCGTATGTGTGACGAAATACAGAATGTAGGTGCTATCGATTTCGTACACAGAGGCTCGAAGATGAACGTAGAGGCAGCATTCAACATGCCGCTGGCAGAATCCAACTGCGTCAACTGCGGACAGTGTGCTGCAGTATGTCCTACAGCTGCCATCACTATCAGAAGCGATGTGCAGAGAGTTTGGGAAATGCTCAACGATGACAATATCATCGTGCAGGCTCAGATCGCTCCGGCAGTACGTGTTGCTCTCGGCGACGAGTTCGGTATACCTAAGGGTACTAACGTAATGGGCAAGATGGTCGCAGCTATGAGAAAGATGGGCTTCGATGAAGTATATGATACAGCAACAGGCGCTGACCTGACTGTAATGGAAGAGTCAGCTGAACTGCTGGAAAGACTCAAGACAGGAGAAAAACTGCCTCTGCTGACATCATGTTGTCCTGCATGGTTCAAGTATGTTGAGACTTTCCATCCTGACCTTAAAGAAAACGTATCCAGCTGCAAATCTCCTATGGAGATGTTCGGTGCAGTCCTCAAGGAAAAAGCAGCGAACGAAGGTCTGAACGTAGGCAACAAGGCTAAGAAGACCAAGGTGATCGCAGTAATGCCTTGTACAGCCAAGAAATACGAAGTAAAGAGAGATGAATTCAACTACGGCGATGAGCCGGCAGTAGACATTTCGATAACTACTCAGGAACTGGCTGCAATGATCAGAGAAGCCGGACTGAAATTCGAAGAGATCCTGCCTGAAGCAGTAGATACACCGTTCAGCATCGCCAGCGGAGCCGGAATCATATTCGGCGTGACAGGCGGTGTAACAGAGGCAGTTATCCGTGCAATCGCAGGCAATGACAGAGCTGCAGTAGAGCAGATCGCATTTACAGGCGTCAGAGGTTTTGACGGAGTCAAGGAAGTCAAAGTACCTTACGGTGAACGTGAACTTTCCATAGCTATCGTCAGCGGACTGCGCAATGCTGAGAACCTTCTCAATGCTGTCAAAGCAGGTGAAGTATACTACGACTTCATCGAGGTGATGGCGTGCAGAGGCGGATGTATCGCAGGTGCAGGACAGCCGTTCGATCCTAAGAATATGGCAAGAGAAGAAAGAGCAACAGGAATGTATGATACAGACAGGATGACAAGCGTCCGTGTATCACAGAACAACCCTATAACAGACGCTCTCTATGACGGCATACTCAAGGGCCACAATGCTCACAGACTGCTGCACTACAAATAAAATTTGTCCTTTCTAATTACCTAATAGATATAATAAAGTACAACGATGACGGGGATCACATTATGTGGTCCTCTCGTCGTTTCAGAAAAGATACGTGATGATACAGTAATGTGTGATAACGGCATAAATATATATCCGGTCATGTAAAGCTGGCTTTGCACACTAAGTACTTTCTATGGCTGCGGGCCGTAATGTGCCGGAGAGTATGACGGCAGAGAACAGATATATTTAAATAGAGGCGTGAACCGGTTGACTTTTGATGGTCTGTATGATACCATTAAAAAACAGTCGATTTGATGTTTTAACACGATAAAGCAATAATGAAATGTTAGATTAAACGAAAAGAGAGGAAGAAAAATGAAAAAGAAATTATTTGCGATATCAATGGCTGCAGTGATGATATTCACTATGTTCGCATTCACAGGATGCGGAGACAGCGACAAGAAAGATACAGCTTCAAAGGACACTATCGTCATAGGTCTCGACGACACATTCGCACCTATGGGATTCCGTGACAAGGACGGCAATCTGGTTGGCTTCGACATAGATCTTGCCAATGCAGTAGCGAAGGAACTGGGCATGAAGGCCGAATTCCAGCCTATCGACTGGGACGCCAAGGAGATGGAACTCAAAAAAGGCAATATCGACTGCGTATGGAACGGAATGTCCATAACTCCTGAGAGAGAAGAGAGCATGGCGCTTTCCAACAAATACCTCAACAACAAGATCGTCCTGATGGCAATGAAGGACTCAGACACAGACGTGAAGAAATCAACGGAACTCGCTGACCTTAAGATAGGTACTCAGGCTGATTCATCAGCACTGGAAATGCTCAAGAAAAACGAGTCATACGACAAGTTCAAGGACAACATCAGTGAATACAAGACATACGATGCAGCTATCCTGGACCTGAAGGCAGGAAGACTCGATGTCATCGCTGTGGACCAGGTACTGGGAGAATACACTAACAAGAACCTGGACGGCGCTATGAAGG
>CAKQNZ010000049.1 GCA_934255435.1 uncultured Clostridia bacterium
GCATTCCTTCCGATGATGATCTCTGACATTATTTTTCCGGTCCTCTTTCGTATCTTAAAAATCTGTATGAAAGTCCCTTTTCTTCCTGCAGGTCGCTCTGCCATGTCACCTGGTAGCCTGCAGCATCAAGATCAGGGAATAATCTGTCCGCTTCGAAACTGCTGTATATCTTCGTGACGTAAAACACATCGCAGTCCTCCATGAACTGTCTGTAAACTGCTGCTCCGCCTGATATGTAAACATCCTCGGATGCGTACTTTTCAAGCTCTGCGAGGACTTCTTCCTTCGAATGGCATATGATGCATCCTTCGGCTTCGTAATCCTCGTTTGCTGTCAGCACTATGTTCGTCCTGCCCGGCAGCGGTTTCCCTCCGGGGAAAGACTCCAGCGTCTTCCTTCCTATGACGACTGTTTTGCCAAGCGTCTTTGATTTGTAATATTTAAGGTCTCCGGGCAGATGTGTCAGAAGTCCTCCGTCTCTGCCTATGGCCCAGTTTTCGTCTACAACGACTATTGCGTTCATGTTCCTCCTGTCTCCGGTCTCACGCCGGTCCCGGCTCTGATACTGATCAGACTGCCACCGGTATATTCTTTACCTGAGGGTTGGTCTCGTAATCTGTTATCTTTATATCGTCTGTGGTGAATTCGTAAAAATCCTTTATGTCCGGATTCAGGCTGAATACCGGTGCCGGATACTGCGGTCTTGATATCAGCTCTTTCACGATATCCACATGTCGGTCATATATATGCGCATCGGCTATGACGTGGACCAGCTGCCCCGGCTTCAGTCCCGATACCTGCGCCATCATATGCACCAGCACGGCGTACTGGACCACGTTCCAGTTGTTTGCAGTAAGTATGTCCTGGGACCTCTGGTTCAGTATGGCGTTGAGCCTGCCGCCTGTGACATTGAAAGTCATGCTGTATGCGCAGGGCTCCAGTCCCATTTCCATAAGATCGTCGAATTTATATATATTCGTCATTATCCTCCGTGAGTACGGCGTGTTTTTGAGCTGCCACAGCACGTTGTCCACCTGGTCCATCTCACCGTGGGGGAATCTGTACTTAACGCCCAGCTGGTAGCCGTAGGCCTTGCCGATGGATCCATTCCCGTCAGCCCACTGGTCCCATATATGTGTGGAAAGATCCCTGACATTGTTTGATTTTTTCTGCCATATCCACAGCATCTCGTCAACTGCCGATTTTATCGCTGTTGGTCTCAGCGTCAGTGCCGGGAATTCCTCCTGCAGGTCATACCTGTTCACCACGCCGAAAGTCTTTATCGTATGCGCCGGCGTGCCGTCTTCCCATCTGGCTCTCACTGTCTGCCCCTCGCTGGAAAATCCGTTGTCCAGGATCTCCCTGCACATACCGGCAAATAAAATATCTGCTTTGCTCATATAATTTCTCCTGAAAAATGCAGTTCCATGTCAGCCAAGTACCACGTATCTGACGAAGAGTCCGGCCAGACCCAGCACGATCACTGCGATCAGTGCTTTTTCTGTGGGATTGAGGTTTTTAAGACCTCTAGTCTCCATACCTTCTTCCTTCTGTCTGCGCCTGTTGTCCTCATCGTATGCCTTGTTCGTCCTGTAATAATCGGCTATCATGTCTCTGGTCCTGTTGCGTGCTTTGCGTTTCTTCCTGCCGTCTGCCATGACCGTCACCTCATCGTGATCTCTAAAGCTTTGTCTATGACCTGTGCAAGGCGTTCGTTGTCCTCTGCAAGATACAGGTAACCCACCAGCGCCTCGAAGGCCGTAGCCCATTTGTATGTCACGGGATCTGCATTCTTGGCCTTGGTGCGGTATTTGCGGTTCCTAGCACGTTTCACGAGAGCCTGCTCCTGCGGACTCAGATCGTCGAACATAGTCTTTATCACTCTGGCCTGCGCCGGAGCCTTTACATACCTTGTGGCAAGGTTATGCAAAGCATTGACATTGTACGATCCTTTCCGGAGTATGTGCTCCCGGACCGCCTGCTCGTAGACTGCATCGCCCATATACGCCAGAGCTGTTGTGTTCACTGCATTAAGATTATCTATCTTCATTCCTGCATCCACCGTCTCAGTCTTTGATGATCTGTACACCCTGCGGAGTGTCCTTGAGCGTGATGCCTCTTGCCTTGAGTATGTCTCTTATCTCATCGGCACGTGCAAAGTTCTTTGCTTTTCTGGCTTCCTGTCTTTCGTCCACCAGCGCCTGCACGTCGTCGTCGATGTCGTTTTCTTCTTCCTGCTGCAGCAGTCCTGCTACAGACGCCAGTTCCATCAGTGTATCAAGGCTCTTCTGTGCGAACTCTTTGCTGGCTCCGTCTTTCACTGCTGTATTTATCGCTGTTATCAGCTCGAAAATAGCTGCGATACCGTCTGCTGTGTTCAGGTCGTCATCCATGGCTGTGATGAATTCCTGCCTGTATTTGTCATAGCCTGCCAGAGCTTCCTTCTCTGCATCTGTCATCTCGCCGCTGCCTGTTTTGATAAGGTGCTGCAGGTTGGATTTGGCGTTCCTCATCCTTGCCATGCCGTTCTGGGACTGTTCCAGTATGTCGCCGCCGAAGTCGATAGGTCCTCTGTAGTGGCCGTTGAGGATCAGGAATCTCAGCACCTCTCCGTCATAGTGCTGGAGCAGGTCTCTTACTGTCTTGAAATTACCCAGCGACTTTGACATCTTGGTGCCGTCTATGTTGATGTATCCGTTGTGCATCCAGTAATGTGCGAACTGACATCCGTTGTGGGCCTCGGACTGTGCGATCTCGTTCTCGTGGTGCGGGAACTGCAGATCCTGTCCACCTGCGTGGATATCTATCGTATCACCCAGATGTTTCTTTGCCATCGTCGAACATTCGATATGCCAGCCCGGTCTGCCCATGCCCCATGGAGACTCCCATGCGATCTCGGAGTCTTCTTTGCGGGCTTTCCATAATGCAAAATCGAGAGGGTCTTCTTTCTTCTCGTCGTCTGCTGAGCTTACTCTCTCGCTGGCTCCCATGATGAGATCGTCTATGTTCTTTCCGGAAAGCTTGCCGTATCCTTCGAACTTTCTTGTCCTGTAGTACACGTCTCCACCTGACTCATATGCATATCCCTTGTCTATGAGATCCTGGACGAACTTTATTATGTCGTCCATAGTGTCTGTTACTTTCGGATGTACGTCTGCCTTGCGGACGTTGAGTGCAGCTGCATCCTTGAAATACTCTTCGATATATTTCTCTGATATCTCTCCTGCACTGACTCCTTCTTCCTTCGCTCTGTTTATGATCTTGTCGTCCACATCTGTGAAGTTCTGCACGAATTTCACTTTATATCCTCTGTATTCTAGATATTTCCTCAGTGTATCAAATACAACGAAAGGTCTCGCATTGCCTATATGGAAAAAGTTATAGACAGTAGGTCCGCACACGTATATGCTGACTTTGCCGTCTTCTATCGGTTTGAGTTCTTCTTTTTTTCTCGTCAGTGTGTTGTATATTTTCATTATTTACCTCCGCATGCTTTGCATTCTCCGCAGTTATCACATTCACCCTCGATCTCGCCGTCTATTTCATCGTATATCTGGTTCAGGGTGCCTTCTTCTATCTCATGCATTATATCGGAATACTGGCAGCTGCTCTCGCACTCCGCTATATCATCGTCTCCGAATTTGAGTTTGAGCAGTGTCTCCATCTCTACGACTCTGCGCCTGAGGCACTCCAGCTCAACTGCTATCGGATCCGGCATATCTGTCTGATCCAGGTCAGATACGGGTTTCTTGCCGTTTCGCCTTACGATCGTGCCCGGTATGCCCACTACTGTGCAGCCATCCGGAACTTCTTTGAGGACTACGGCTCCTGCACCGATCTTGACATCGTTTCCGACCTTGAAAGGTCCCAGTACCTTGGCGCCTGAGCTTATCATGACTCTGCTGCCGATGGTGGGATGTCTCTTGCCTGTGTCCTTTCCTGTACCGCCCAGTGTCACGCCCTGATATATCGTCACGTCATCGCCTATCTCACTTGTCTCGCCTATGATGACTGCCATGCCGTGGTCTATGAAACACCGTCTGCCGATCTTTGCTCCCGGATGTATCTCTATCCCGGTGAACCATCTTGTTATCTGTGAAATGATCCTGGCCAGGAGCTTCATGTGATGCAGGTACAGCCAGTGAGCCGGTCTATGGAAAATAAGCGCCCATATCCCCGGATAGCAGAGCAGTATCTCTATCCCTGTCCTTGCTGCCGGGTCCTGTTCAAGTATCGCATTTATGTCTTCTTTTACTTCTTTAAAAAATGCCATTATCTCTTTTTACCTCAAAAAATTCAAAAGTGGGCAGGTACACCCACTTTTTATATTACCACATCAGCCGGGGATTATCAATTCAGTATTGCATATCGTTCCGGTAAGATTCGGTTAATCCGCTGCATATATCCAGCTTCGAAAAACAAGATCCCGGTCCGCTGCATGAAACTGTCAGCGTCACAGTCCCAGCAGCTCCGAAGGGTCTATGCATTTTCCGTTTATTATCACTTCAAAATGCAGGTGCGGTCCGGTGGAGTTGCCTGTGGAGCCTGCCAGCGCTATGCGGTCGCCTCTTTCCACTTTCTGTCCGCTGCTCACAAGTAGGCTGCTGCAGTGTGCGTAATATGTCTGCATGCCATTGCCGTGATCTATTTTGACAAGGTTGCCGTAGCCTCCTCCGTTTCCTGCAAAATACACTGTCCCGCTGTCTGCGGCGTATATGTCGCTGCCCTGCGGCAGAGCCAGGTCGAGTCCTCTGTGGAGCCTGCCCCAGCGTGTGCCGAATCCTGATGAAACGTATACATCGCCTACCGGCATCCTGAGCTGACTGTATGTCGCAGACTCATCACGGGAAACTCCGGTGTCCGCTGCATCCGAGCTTCCTCCGGTCCCTGCATATCCGCCTGTGCCTGTCAGGATCACTTCTTTTTCAGGTTCCTTTACTACATGTTCTTCAATGACTTCCTCACTGATCTGCCTGCCGTTTTCCGTGACGACTTTTTTCCTGACTTCCTTTTCGCCGTCTTTGCCTTTTTCTGCGACTTTGCTCTGACCTGTGCAAAGAGAGTCGTCTGCTTTGTATTCCTGGGCGTGTTCTATCTTCTTTTCTTCAGTCACTTCTTCTGTGACTACTACGGTTATGAAACTTTCACCGTCGTCTCCTGTTTCCAGCTTCTTCTCGGCCTGCTGTCTGTCCAGAACTTCCGGAGGTTCGTCGCCGTTTTCCAGTTCCAGTCTGCCGGTGCTCACATTTTCCTTGAGCTCAACGTCCATCACTTCTGAAGAAGCTTTCTGGTTCTGTGTGCGGTCTTTCTGATCCGACTGTGTTGAAGCGGGGACGACCTTGCTTTGTTCTGTTCCGGAGCCTTCATGGCTGGATTTTACGTTTCCTGACGGCGAGCTGTATTTTTTTATGAACCCCTTCACGACCTGTGCTGCGTCTTCTTCTGTGTCCACCACGGCTACCTTCCTGCCGTCTACTTCTATATACCACGGACGGGTGGTGACACTGCCGTCAGCCAGCACCACAGGGATGTCCGCACTTCGGATATCATCTCCTGCCAGCACTTCTCCGGCAGCTATCGATGCTGCCATCAGCATCAGTCCTGCTATGATACAACTTATCTTCCCCCTGACGGGGACGGGATCAGGGCTGTTTCCCCTGTCTCTGTTTCTCATTTTTACCTCTGCGATTTTTTCCCTCCCGGGAATAGTTTCCTTGACTATTATTACCATTTATCGCAGAGATATACTAAAACATGCCGGGCAGGCTACTTTCTGTCGAAAAGCCGCTTCGCTTCGGCTCTCCAGCTCAGCTCCTGTTCGTCGCTGGTTTCATCAAGCGTTATGCCGTGTGCAGCGGGTTCTTTTGTTCCTGACTTTACAGTAACGAAAGTCGTATAGCCTTCGGCGTGCAATTCGCCTGTCTGCTCGTTTTTCAGATACACATGTATCGTCAGACTCGTCCTGCCAGCCCTTACGACCACGCCTTCATAGCTTACGATGTCCCCCGGTTCCACCGATTTGAAAAAATCAAACTTATGGGTATTCTTGTAAAGGAGTCCGTTCTTGTCTCCATGTTCGAGACATGCTGCAATGAATGAAGCTTCTATCATCCACTCCGTTCCCCTGCCTGCATAAAGATTGTGATGGTGATTGAGATCTTCCATCCTGACCATATGTATAGATTTGTAACGCTTCATATTTTATCCTTTTTCCTCATGATACTTTGTAGCAATGCTTTATCCCGCCTGCAGATTTTACCATATCACGCACGCCCTGCGAAGTGCTGAAAACATATATTTCTCTTTTGTATGAACTTTTTATACTGAAATATTTCTTTGAGACAAGTCTGTCCGTGATATACGGTCTCACCTGGCGAACGAAATCCTTTGCCCGTTTTTCATTCTCACGCTCACCGCCTCCGAAAATGGGTATATTCAGAGCAAAACTATCGCAGCGCCTGAAAGCGTGATCGATCAGTTTTGAATACTGCATTCCATTTATGTCATCAGTTATTATTATCATTCCGGTACCTTTCTGTAAAGTCTCAGGCAGTGACAAAATCACTGCCGTTTTACCTGATCTGTGGGTGCTGACCCTGTGATCAACTTCCATATAAAGTAAACATGTGTACAAATCGCAGTTCTTTTTTCAAATTGTACACACGGATAAAATGCAGCGGTTTGACTGCGTATAAATATACACGCATTTTCAACCATTGCAGCAACTCGAATGTATATTCATTCATACGTAAATCCCCATTTCCCAGATGCGCCTGCTGTGTCATGTTATTTTCTCCGATTTCCATAAGAAAAGGCTCGAAAAGCCTTTCAATATGTGTACAAATTCAAGATGAATTTTGATTTTGTACACACTTTTTGTGGTTTTACAGGAAAAATCAGCGATGTATATTTAAACATCCGCTGTATCCGGTAACTTAACGTCCCCATTCAACGCCTGACATGGATTATCATAAGGTACGAAGAGCCTTGTAACCGATGCTGCGTCCACGGATGCATGCCCGGCTGGCACACCGTCTTCTGACAGTATCGTCATCTCCAGCGTGCATCCATCATCTGACAGGATCTTTCCCTCAACGTCGATAAGCTCGCTGCCGCAGAGTTCCATCTGTACAAATAAGGCTTCTTCTATGCAATGAGCGATGAACTGTTTCCGTACATTACACTCCTGTTTAAAGCTGAATGCTGACTCTGACAGTTTTTCAGGATCTACCGCCGATTCGACATCATTGCAGTACGGCGTCCCGTATTCAGTCAAAAATATATTCTCTTTTGCTATCAGTTCAAATCCGTCTGCAGTGCCGTCACTGTTCAGCGACAGC
The DNA here is from genome assembly GCA_934255435.1 of uncultured Clostridia bacterium. Lineage (GTDB taxonomy): Bacteria > Bacillota > Clostridia > Peptostreptococcales > Anaerovoracaceae > Lentihominibacter. The sequence goes on from CAKQNZ010000049.1 coordinate 7,341, forward strand.
CCTGCAATATCACTGCTGTCCTCTGCAGTAACCATCACAAGATCGAACTGCTCGGTATCATCCCTGTTTGTATAAACCTCTTTGATAAGAAAATGTTCTTTCATAATAATTCTCCCATCTCCTTGTTGATGAACTACGCCCTGCTCATTTTTTAAAAATTGGTCGACATGGCCTAAGTGGGTGTTTTTATCTCCTGACATATCACCGCTGGACTTTGATTACAATTCCTGCTGTGTTTTAAAGTGATTTCCTCAGGATGTGATAATAATATTCGATTTGCGGCAGTTTTCTTTCCATGCTGAAAGCTGCCTTTCAATTTGCGCTCGATCCGTATGGTCGAAAGCGATCTCGATTTTGCCCCTGTTATCAAATCTGACTGTCTTATCTACATTCCCGTCCTGATCACTGTATTCAAATGTAATGTTCCTGAGTTTATGTCTGCAGAGAAAGTCCTCGTATTTTTTCATGACATTATAGATCGTAAGATCCGTTTCAGTCTGTACTGCTCCCGTCCATGACTTTGTTTTCACAGAAAGCAGGCTGTTTCCATCGTTCAGAGCAGCGAACAGAGCCTCTATCACGATCAGATCTTCTATCATCAGATCCTGTAGAATGACTCTGTTTATCGTTAATGAACGTGCATGAGTCGCCTCTGTGATTTCCACCCGGCAAGCCCCCGGCTCAACAGAGTCAATATATATGAGCCCTATCTCATACTCCCGTTTTGGGATCATATTATCGCCAGTACATATCTGCGATGCCTTTTTTCCCCTGACTTTCAGCTTTTCAACGTAAAATATAAACCTTGAAAGCATATATATTTCCAAGACCAGCAGACATATAAGTGCAGCGATTTTTACTGCCAGCATATGTATCCATCCTAATGGAAATATCACGACACTGCATATGATCGCACTTATGATACCATACATCTCTGCCTTCTTTTCGATTTTATTCCTGAAGTTCACAGGATCCATACAAATCAACCTCCTGCCTGTGGTGAGCGAACATGCCCCGTGCATATCTGGATATCCTAGGCATCTGACAACCAGCCGGCTTCATTGCCCGATGCCTGAAAGAAAATGCTCACTGATATAGACCTGCTGAGCCGGAAGCAAACTGCTGTACACTTTTCTTGCCATTTCATTGATGAAAGCCTCATTGTCACTGTCCAGTAAATCGTCCATAGTATGCAAAACACACCATACCACCTCGAAATCACTGTCCCCTGCAGCTTCGTCCAGTATATCTGCGATCTTATCAAGTCCAGGCTCATACCCGCACAGATAGAGATTATTGAATATGCACACTTTCACCCACGCAGACTCCTCGCTTGCCAGCAGGCCTTTCATAAGATCGATATATCTGTTGTCCGCATTGTAATTCTCGCCGTAAATATTTACAGTAACATCATAATGAGATAATACAGCATATCCTCTTATCAGGTAGTCGCTGTCCTCAAACAGATATTCAAGCCGCTGCAGGCTTTTCAGCTGTTTTCCTATACACAGCGAGTCCACTGCATCCAGCCTCACGATATCGCACCTGTCGTATGTCAGATGATACAAAATCTCTTCACTTTGCTCTGTGTATCTGTTCACCAGAAGTTCCGCAGCCCAGGATCTGATAAGCTCGTTCTTTGATTTTGCGAAAGAGACCAAGTTTCTTACATCCTCGGCAGAGATAGCTTCTTTATGATTTTCTATCGATACTAATTTTTTATATTTAAAAGTTTCGTATTTTCTTTTCATAATTGCCCCTTTTTATTTATTTCTGAAGATGCAAAGTCTCAGGCGATAAAAACCAGCGCCGTTTTGCCTGATCTGTGGGTGCTGATACCGTAGCTACCTTCCATATAAAGCAAAAAAATGTACAAATCGCAGTTCTTTTTCTAAATTGTACATGTCGGTAAAAAAGCTGTGTTTTTGCTGTGTATAAATATACACGAAGTTCCAACCATTACATCGGCTTATATGTATATTTATTCACTCGCAAAAACCCATCGCTCGGATGCACCTGCTGCATTATGTGATTTTGCAATTATTTCACATCTAAATCTTTAAAAATGGCTTCAAAACATGTACAAATTTAAAGTTGATTTTGATTTTGTACATGTTTGGGAGCTGTTTTCAGGGAAATTCCGGTGATGTATATTTACTCACCGGCTATCTCGCAGGTTTTCACCGCCTGCTTATCCTCAGTGACAAAATCGTATCTTTAAAATAAGGCTCTGCAGCTTCCTCAAGGCAGCACATATCCTCGTGAGCCAGCACCCAGAAAACAAGCTCCCCGTTCCTGTAAAAAGCCATATCTATACCCTGGTCGTACTCGTAGTCATATCCGATATCCAGGAAAGTATCATACTTTCTCAGTATGTCTGCTACCTCTGTATCCAGCGGATACTTCAGTATTCTGAGGTTTTCTCCTCTGCCATGCCCTGGAAACCTGCGGCTCCAGCAGTGCCCTGACACATATGGCTCCATCTGAGCCCAGAATCCCGTATCGATATCTTCATTATCCACGACATGCAATTCATCGCAATACCTGACGAGCTCGTCCAGAAAACCAGTGTACTTTTCCTTTGTATCAAAAACATATTCCATGACAACCTCTTTCTCACCCGCTGTGATCCCATATATACAGTATCCCGGTTTCGTTATCGTACTGGACATAAAGATACCCCGATAAAACAGGCGTCGCATACTTCGCTGCTTTTATAAGAGCCCTTCCTTGTACGATCTCTTCTTCGGTATAGCTGTAAAATCCGTAAAACCCGTCATTCGTTTTCTTTAAATGGTTCAAATAATGCTCAGACTCTTCGGTCCTGCATTCATATATGAAATATCTCACTTCTTTATCCATAGGGAAAGGATCAAGCTTTTCTTGCAGCTGTGGTGCTATCTTCTTAGCTGATTCATGGGACAGCTGCAGCACCGGCAGGCTGTCACCCTCTCCCAAAGGTCCGCCTTTGAAAGGCTTGAAGTACAGCACTTCCTCATAGTCTATCCCATCTACGCCGAAGTCCTTTTCAGCTTTTCGTATCGAATCGCCGATCTCATCATACCCGCTGTTCATTGCGAAGAATGCAGCGATGAGCAGTACCAGTGCTGCTGTAGCACAGCCTGCGATTTTCTGCTTTGTCGTCATCCTTTTCATGTACTCACCGTGACTTTCCTTCGCTGTTTTTTATCTTCTCGAAAACGTCGTATTCTCTGTATTCCTGTGCATTCACTGCTGCTGAGTTGCCGTACTTGTCCAGCTTATGCAAATCTGCGCCTTCTTTTATGAGCAGATCGACTACATTCCCTGCTCCGCAGGAGGCTGCTGCCATCAGCATCGTGTGCAAATCAAGCATCCCTTTTCAGAATTGCAAATATATATTTTAGAATATAATCACATTTATAAGACCGTCTGTTTCCCTCAAAAATCATGTAGAGGTACAGACTAATGTACTTGTTGTTCTACCACAGATCATTTATATCTGTTTTTCAGATAATCAGCTATCACTTCATAAAAGTCCACAGCTCTTTCATACTGTTCCTTTGCATCATCACGGGATACTATGAAAAAGTCAGCATAATCCGTATTGTTTCTGATTTGAAACGCCTGACTGATATATTTAGAATATTTCACATCAAAAACACCTGATTTGATATATTCTTTCTGGAAATACGATATCACGCCTGCATGCTTTGAAAAATCGACTCCATCTACTGCCAGCAAGGCTCTTACTGCAGTGAAAATAGCGTAGTATGATCTTCCTATAGAATCTTTATATCTGCCATTATCGAGCAGCAGCTTCGATGACTCCAGCCTTTCCTTTGCCATGTCCAGACGATACTGCATCAATTCTTCCCTATTGTTATGCAACGATGACCACCCCTTCTTTTTCTATATTTCTGTAATAGGGTATATCTTCCCTGTACTTTTCATATTCATCGAATGGTATCACTGTCGGGGACACTATCGTTTCGTATTCCAGTTCCAGATCTGACGAAACATCCCACACTTTTTTCAAGTCATTTTGCAGTGTCTGCCTGTCTCCTTTTACGATCGCTGCTATATCGACATCTGAGTCCGCATCGAAATCTCCTCGGGCATAAGAGCCATACATCAGGATCTTTACCAGGTCATCGCCATATACCAGGCGGTATGCTGCAGCTACTTCTCTCAATATACTATCAAGTTCCTGCTTTGAACACATGGCTATGCCTCCCTTCGTTTTTCATGTTTTGTTTTATTATACACACCTTTTTCAGATTTGTATACTGATGTGGAATACCCGGCTGTCATGATCCGGCCTGGCAGCAAACAATCTCTGACAGTATCATCAAAATCACTGCTGCAGCCTGGTTCACAGCTCCAGATACACAGTGTCCTGCTTTTTATCCCCGTTTTCGGTCCATTCTATTTTTACTGTGATCTTCCTGTCTTTATCAGGATCTATCCCGCCTTCGCTCAAAGTGTAGTAAAATTTCCGGTTTATTGTATTCCAAAGGTAATATTTGATATTCTGCCTTTCACCGGGTTCATCACTTCCGATGTCATGTTCTTCATTTATGGCATCTTCATCATACCACCATTTGACATTTACGTTTTTTCCGATCTTTCCGTCTTTGCTGCCTTGATAGATCAATGCAAGGTCGCTGCCGTACTTATAGTCCTCGTCTGTTGATAATGTAAATACTGCGGCTCGCCAGTACTCGTTTTCACTTTCCGCCATGTATTCGTTCCGGTCCGAAAAGGCATATACCAGATATCCTGCTATGCAAACAGCCAACACTATCGATATGATAATTATGTATTTTGTTTTTTTCATCATTGACCTCCAAAAACTTATTTTTTACGGTGTCTGTTGCGGCCGCCTTCTTTCCTGTTCTTTACTGGTAACTTTACGGTGCCACGACTGACTGATCAGCCTCCGTCATTTGCATGGAAATGTCATGTGATTTTGTATCCATGATCCAGCATACCCCAGTCCGTACCGCACCATCACTGGACAGACAGCACCATGATCATATCGGTTCCGGCTTTGATTTCAAGCGGTTCTGTAAAATGCCTTTTCATAAACACCCAACGGCTTATCTGCCTGCGTAGTTCCCATCTTCCTCGGTATCGAGCAACAACATGTACAAATCGCAGTTTTCTTTTTAAATTGTACATGTCTATAAATACACCGGATTTTTCAATGTATGATCATACACGAAATTCCAACCTTCGCAGCCCGTGCAACGTATATTTATTCACACGCAAATATGTATTGCCACGCTAAATATGCTCCACCTTGTGATTTTCCCTTGATTTCACATTGAAAACCATGAAATTCATGTACATTTTTGAAGGTTTATTTGATTTTGTACATGTTTCGGGCTGTTTTAAGGGTATTTTCAGCTATGTATATTTAAACATATACCATCTCCCGGGGGGCATAGCCGAGTCGTCTCTGAAATGCTCATACTGAACTCGCTATGTTATACCAGATCCATCAAGCCCCATATCTGCAGCAGGAAAATTCATTTCGCATGCTTCTTTATAACATGTCCATACTGGTCGCTTTTAAGACGCCCAGTAAGAAAACAAGTTGAACAGTACTATGAACAATATCAACTCTGCACACATGATCAAAATGTAATATATCTTTTTATGACCAGGTTTTGATTTATTTATAAAGTCTCCGCTTATTGCAATATATTGCGCATACTGGAAGAACATTGCTCCCTGATAATCCATTTTTTCACTTGCGGTCATCGGATAATGAATTGCAAGCAAGGCATATCCTGTTATCACAACTATACCCATAATGATCATTCCTGCAGCTTTAGTTCCTGGCATGTCTTTACATTTTTCACTGTTGTAAAAATAGTAATATAACATACACAGAACGGACAATATTTCTATGACGTACCAGCAAGGAATGCTTTTTCTCCAGATAAGCACCCACACAGGCACACCATCGATAAGAGCATATTTTAATCTGTTTAAATATACATTACTGTCTTTCATTGTCTGCAAAGCCATCCTTAACTGAGAATCGAGTTATTTCCATTTTATCGTAATATTTATATATGATCCAACATACCTCCGCCAAAAGATTCTCCGACTAATGGAGGACATGTAAAGGTCAGTCCTGTTCAGGTTTCATGATATATGATCCTGTGCCGTCTTCTGCTTTGATGGCCATGCTTTTGACCGTATCGT
>CAKQNZ010000050.1 GCA_934255435.1 uncultured Clostridia bacterium
ATCAGCCTTAAAAACATTGTAGTTTAGAGGGATTTTATTGTTTGGATCAAAAATTATTCTTGTTGGCGATTTTTTATTTTTTAATCTTACGTTTAACCTTGGATTATCAGCTAAAATCGTGCCGCTGGCGGACATTATAGCCTGATATTCGCTTCTTAATTTTTGAACATAATTTCTTGATTTTTCATTTGTAATCCATTTTGATTTTTTTTCTTCTGGCAGTGCATCAATAAATGCAATGTGTTCTCTGAGCCTGTTCTCAATTATTAAGTTAAGAGCTTTCATGCTTGACTTAATATTTTCCATTGCAAGAGACACTATATCAGAATCGATATCAACACCGATACTGTTTCTTTTAGCCGCCATGCAAGCTAATGAAGTCGTCCCTAAACCAGAAAATGGATCAAGAACCGTATCTCCCTCTACCGAATACATGTTAACTAAACGATATGGTACTTCAAATGGAAATGCTGCACTGCGTTTACGAGATGCTGACTTTAAAATTTTCTGAGAAACACCTTTGATATCCCACAGATCTGAAAACCATACATTCCGTTCTTCCCAAAAAAAAGCACTTTTCTGCCTGCGAAGCTTTTCATCTCCCTTAAAAGTGCGTTTACCACCTTTTCTGAATATCAGTATATACTCATGTTCATATGTAACATAAGCTCCTGCAGGATACATCCCGGATCCCATGAACTTATTAGGTGCATTAGATTTTTTACGCCAGTGTATATCAGGAAGTACACTATATCCACGATTTAAAAAAAACTGAATTATACGAGTATGATTAGAATACAACTGAAAACAATCATTAATTGTCCTTGTTGCATCACCTATATTAATACAGATAAAACCATTTTCTGCAAGCACCCTGTCACATTCATTCCAGACTGAATCCAGAATATCATGCATCTTATTAAATGCAGCAGTTCCATCATTATTGCTCAATGCAAGACCTATTTCCGGATCCTGACATGTAAATATTTCATCCCACATTTCTATCATAGGATAAGGTGGTGATGTCACGATCAAATTGACAGTGCCGGTTTCTATCTGAGGTATACTGGCACTGTTTGAAACAATAATATTATGATTTGTCATTTATAGTTATCCTTTACTGATTTCTTATCTTTATAATACTATCTTAATATTAATTAAGATAGAAAGCTTCTCCCAACCCCATATGCTCTTTGCATTATACAACTTAAATTATTATATATCAAACCTTATATTCCTGCCTTTTTACTATTTGTTTATAGGAACAAAAGTAGCTTCACCACATATTATCATGTGAAACTTTTATTGATATTTCCTACATAATAAAGAACACCTCCCACTATGCTTTCGCTTGTAAAAGGTGTTGTCTTCATGCTTTTTATGAAAGCTGCTCCATGTCTTCATTCTGTCCGGAGCCTACGGAGTGTTTCACTCTGTCACGTTCTTCGGCTTTCTTGGCGTCGTTCCAGTGATCCATCGTGCCTACGAGGTATCCTGTGATCCTTCTTATCCTCTCGAAAGGTACATGCGAGAATGTATAATCCAGGTCTGCATACTCACCGTCGATGTTGATATCCAGCGTTTCCAGCTTCCTGTTGTACTTTTCCTGCAGATAGTCTACATAAGCCTGAGCTTCCCTCGGATCTGCGTTTCCTGTGATGGTAACTGACATATATATCCCTCCCTGTGATTTTCGTATATCGGTCGCCGGCATGACCGGCAGCCTGATGATGCAGCTATGATTTTCACATTATCTTGATATGATTATACACCTGCACACTATATTCTGTATATAGATGCCCGCCAAAAATACATCAAAAAAACATAGTGGACTATTTTTATCCATGACTTTTGCGTACTGTATCACAGGGTCATACCTGCACATTTCCGGCAGCACTGCTGCATGCACAGATCTCTGTACATACGGACAGGTTTTCCCGGTATCATCTGAAAGATTTCCTCATACACTGATTGCCGCATGAGAAACCGGCGTCACTTGCAGTCACCTCATTCGCTGTACCCCATCATGGCCCTGCATATACATGCCGCTGCACTACATTTTACAAGCCGTATTTCCTTTAAATATATGAAATAATAGTCGTTTTACCTGTCGACAAAATAACTTTCCGTATGTTACAATACTGTCGAAAATAACTGAAGAGGCTTTCATGTGTCTGCGGCAGACTCTTTACAAAGTCATGCCTCAAATAAAAGGGAAACCGGTGAAAATCCGGTGCGGTACCGCCACTGTAAGCAGCGAGCAGCGTTTCGATGATGTCACTGGAGACAAACTTCCGGGAAGGCAGATATGCTGCAGCGACCTGCAAGCCAGGAGACCTGCATGGATGCTGCGCAGAGCAGCCGACGGATATTTCGGCACGACTGCGATACCGGAGCCTTTAGACGGTATGATATCAGATCAAAGCTATCCTCTTTACAGGATGATTTCAACGATATCCTGATATGGCCGAAAACACTTTGCCTCTGACCGGCGCCGGGAAATGATATACAGATTTGCAAAAAACGGACTGCAGATAATGGCAGTTCGTTTTTGATTGTCAAAAAATATAACTATTAAAGGAGGAAACATGAACACACTACAACAGAATCGATTTTTCATGAAGACTATCGGCATACTACTGGCATGCATCATGGTCTTCACAGGCGCTGTTCCTGCCATGGCATACGGCGCAACAGATGATGAAAAAGCCGCTGCTCAGGAGTACATCGAACAAAACTTCACAAACAGCAAGATCATCACCACCGGAGGATCAGGTGTCACGCAGACCGGCACCACATGCACCATAGGGCTCAAAACTTCAAGTACACCGCCATCCATGATAACTTCATTCCGCCTGAAAAACGCATCTGAGTCAGATGGCTACAAGTCCGGATGGTATGTGGCAGACCAGTCCCTGCTTGACCTCGGCACTAAAACATGGACGCCCAGCAATCCTAAAAGCGTAGCTTTCAAACGTCCGAATGCCGAAGACGGTGCAAAATCATTCACCGCTACACTCAAACTTTTCAGCAGCACGACCGAAACATCTGCCATCGATGACGGAACTGCGGAGGAACTGGCTTCACAGGATTACACCATCACGATACTGCCGCTGCCCGGCAAATACAATGTGACCTTCAAACCGGTGGACAGCATTACGAAAGCAGCTGTCAAAGACCCGACGGTCAATCTTCAGAAGGACTGGTCTGACATTTCAAAAGAGGCTGACGGCAGCTATCTGCTCGAGCAGGATCAGACCTACTCGCTGACAGTCACAGCAGACGGATATAAGAAATACATCGACTCTTCCTTCCAGCCGACAGGCTCCGGAGAAGTAGAGATCCCGATGACGGCCATCGCTTCAAGCACGATAAAATTCAACATAACAGACAAAACCGGCGCTGTCGTTGACGGTGCATCTGTCAAAGTAAAAAAAGGATATTACGATCCTGTAAATCCTCAGTCCGACGGCAGCTACCTGCTTGAAAACGGCACCGCATACAACTACGAGATCACCGCAAAAAATTACAAGACTGTAAGCGGCTCCATCACACCGACGGAAAACAAGACTATAGACATCACACTGGAAACGGATATCAGCGACTATAAAGTCACTTTCAAGCCGGTAACTTCCTCGGACAGCACAGCTTCCGTTCCGGGAGCGTCCATCAAGGTCACATATGAAGAATACGATGACTACGAGGAAGACTTCGTTACAACCGAAGTAAAAGCAGAAAACGACGGTTCATATATACTGAACAAGTCCACAACATATTCCTACGAGATCAAAGCCGACGGATTCAGGACTGCTACAGGACAGTTCAAGCCTTCAGGTGATTCCGTGGAAATAGTCAAAACGATCCCTATGGACGCTGACGTAGTGATCGACCCGGCAGACCAGGCAAAGGTGGACGCTGTGAAAGCAGCATTCGACAAAGAAACCGGAGCCCTGCGACCTGATTTTGCAAAGGACAAAAACATAACAGCATTCGTGCTTTCAAAGATCCGGGGATACAGCGACATCGACACGAAAGATGTCACAGTTGCCCTGAAAACTACGAAAGACACTACATACATCAAAGAAGACGGCACTATCTCCTATGTGAACGGAGGGCTGAACCAGTGGGGCAACAACTCGAAGAACATCAGCTGTACCTTTACATTCAGATGCAACGGAGCTGAAGCAGTTTCAAAGGACAGAACAGTGACCGTTTGCTGGGACAGAGACTATTTCAACACTAAGATGAGTGAGGAGAAGGACAGTCTCACATGGGACAGCATCAAGGCGGCCAACACAAGTCAGGATGACGTCACATCCGCTCTGACTCTCCCGCAGTGTATGGGAACATCTGCAAGATCTGTATGGTCAAAGATAACATGGGAATCATCAGACCCAAGTGTCATAGCCATAGAAAGCACCGGCTATGACAGCATGGTGGATCCTAAATCAGGCAAGATAACACCGGCTGAAAACGACACGACAGTTACGCTTACTGCAACGTTCAACGCCAACGATTCGGCACTGAACACATATGTCGAAAAGGTTTCGGATTTTGCTACATTTACGAAAACGTTCCAGGTCACTGTAAAAGGCACAGGTCCTGTCAAACCTTCCGAGGAAGAGCTCCAGGCGATCCTGGACAAGTACTACACCGCTGCAGACCTGCAGGATTTCAACACAAAAGAAACCCTTGACACGTCAAATGTGACCGGTGACATCCAGCTGCTGAGATACACCCGTGTCAAAGACGACAACGGTGAATATGTATTTGCAAACAAAGAAATCGAAGTTACCAGCGACAATACTGATATAGTCAGCGTCAACGCCTACAGAGCTACTGTTGACCGCTTCGCAGGAAAAAATGATAAAGAAAATGTAAACCTTATCATCACATTTACACGCCAGGGCGTCACTGTATCAAAGAAGATACCGCTGACAGTGAATATGATAACCGATGCCGAGCTGGACAAAGAGATCGCCATGATGGAAAAGGCCAAAGCCCACTATTTTGACGGCATCAACAACGGAAGATACCCGGATAAGGATTCCATCACCGGAGATCTTCATGCTTTCAGAGAAATGACCCTCGACGAAAACGGCGATCCTGTCTGGGTATATGATATCAATGACAGCACAGGCAAGGGCATAATCCCGGATGATTTCTTCGATGATCCGTGGGAAATGGAAGGCGCCGGATATAACAAGTTCAAGTCCTCGAACAATGCTGTGATACAGCATGACAACCTTGTTACAACTATCCCTGAATATTCCCGGCAGATAACCATATCTTCCCTGCTGAGCAGCGAGAAATACGGCAAATTTGCAAAGGACCATCCTGACAATGAAAAACTGCAGAAGCTTTACAGACAGCCTGTCTCAGTCACTGTAACCGTCAAAGGCGAGAAGTCAGGTGAAGAACCTGCTCCTGAGAAATTCTCCGTTTCCTTTGCGATGATGGGCGACACGGCTCACAAGGAAGGCGAGCACAAGGCCTACATCCAGTGGATAGCTGCTGAGACTTCAACCGTTGAAGAAGGAACTTCAGTGATGGATCTTACAAAGACTGTCCTGGACAAGAACGGATACAAGTACACAGGTACATCGAAATATATCGAATCCGTGACATCACCTGACGGCGTCACACTTTCCAATACAGGCAACGGTGCCAACAGCGGATGGATGTACAAAGTCAATGGAAAGATCAGCGACAAATACGCCGACGAACACATACTGGCAAAAGGCGACACAGTCCTCTGGTACTATACAGATGACTACGAGAAAGAGTATGTCATCGGTGCAGAGTCAGTCAGCATCAGCACGACTTCTGCAAAACTCACATGTGGCAGGACTCTCCAGCTGACAGCTGAGGTGGCTCCGGCGTATGCAGACGACCGCACTGTAACATGGACGTCCTCGGATGAAAGCATCGCAACAGTAAGCAAAGACGGCAAAGTCAAAGCTCTGAAAGCCGGAAACGTTACCATCACTGCGTCTGCCGGCGACAAGTCCGCTTCATGCAGCATCAAAGCAGTGCCTGCGTCACCTGCGAAGTTCAAGGCAAGATCAGCAGGAACTACTTCCGTGAAACTCACATGGGGCAAAGCAGCCGGCGCAGACAAATATAAAGTCTACAGAGCTACATCCGCCAGGGGCACATACAAACTGGTGAAGACGACTTCATCACTTTCCACTACTGACAGGAAACTCACCACAGGCAAGAACTACTACTACAAAGTCAGAACGCTGGGCGGCAGGAACTTTTACAGCTCATACACAGCTGTTGCAAAAGTAAAGCCTGTCCCTGCAAAGGTGACCCTGAAGGCGAAGGCCGGTAAGAGATCCGCGACCCTGAGCTGGACGAAGGTTTCAGGCGCATCGGGATACAAAGTGTACAGAGCCACTAAGAAGAACGGCAGCTACAAGCGCATCTGCACGACAACGAAGACAAAAGTCGTGAACAAGAGCCTTAAAAAAGGCAAGACTTATTACTATAAAGTCAGAGCCTACAAGACCGTGAAAGGCAAGAAGATTTACGGCGCATACTCAGCAGTGAAAACCGTGAGAGCAAAGTAGACCGATATCGACATGAAATGCACCACCGGCGCATGACAAAACCGGTTGCGGAAACCGGACTGTGATAATGTCAGCGTGGCAGGAAAATATATCGAAACAGAAAAACTGCAGGAATACCGCATTGCGGAGCCTGCAGTTTTTTCGTTTAAAAAAATGCGCTGGGCACATCATTTATGCAGATCAGACTGCCGGAGCTTGCGAACATCAGACTCAGACAATCCAGTCAGTTCAGAAATCAGAGGAATTTCCATGCCTTTTGCAAGCATATTGGCAGCGATGTCACGTTGTTTTGAGAGTTCGCCTTCCTGAACGCCCTCAGCATGCCCCTCTTTCATTCCTCTGATATATCCGTCATGTTCTCTGATTTCTTCCATTTCTTCTTTCGTCAGTATATCATACAAAAAACTCATGATCTCACCACCGTTTCCTTTTAGGAAGTCACGGAGTATATTCTTTTCTATACATTCTGCGACCGCCTCTGATACTGCTGTGTCACGGCCTTTTGTGCGTTCGTAATTCGTCTTGGCGATATGGATGAGCTGGCTGTATTCGGAAAGTGTCCTGCACTTTTTCAGCAGCTCGGCGCCTTTCTCGTAGTTCACGTTGATGACCCTGACACTAAGTTCTAAATACAGTTTATCACACTTTTCGATAAATGCATCAGAAAGTTTCAGCTCCGATTCAAGCGGCAGATCCTTACTTCCATCATAGAAGACATATATCTCCGGCGTAGGGATCTTCAGCTGAGTACTGCTGTATATCTGGCTGCTGAAAAAGAGCTTTTCGAACTGCCTCGCTATGTACACAAGGAACCGCAGGGGCATATTGGGGTTCACTGTGGACTGCATCTCTATGAGTATTATAAATTTGTTTTCGATCATGAATGCAAGGTCGTTCTTGCGGTCGCCGAAGATGACGTTGGGAGACCTATCCCGATGAGCACTAGCGAATCGCTGGAAGGTCCCCGGTCAGGATTGCCCGAAGCGAAGCGAGGATGCAATCTACGGCCTAAGTGTGACTATCCTTACATCCGTATCCGGCGGATAGTCGCTGCCTGACAGGGCGTTGTAAAGCTCGATTATCGCTGCGTTGTTATTGAACAGCTTGCGGAATATGGAATCCTTGTAGTTCCTCCTCACCTTGAACCTTCTGTTTTTCAGCGCTCGGCTTATATTGCTGTAACTGTTTCGTATTTTTTCCATCGCGTCTCCTTATGTTCTCATTATACAAAGTTATAGCTGGAACATGTACATGTAAAATATTTACATACATTATATATTTACTGGAATAAAATGTCAATATCATTCCCTGATTTTGTTTGTAAATATTTCCTTTTCAGGATCACGATCTATCTGTAGGTTCCCTGCGACAGTTTTACCTCACAATTGATCCCGTTCTGCTCAAGGAACTCTTCTATTATGTCCTCTATGCATACCCTGCATCTGGGGCCGATGATTACTTCTTTTATGATCTGCGGGTTACTCCCGAACATCAGGTCTATGTGTGGTATCAGATCGTTATGATGTTTGTTTCAGGACTACAGGATCTGACTGACTGCCTAGATATGAAGACAATCATGGAAATGCTAATCCAGATCTACCCATAAAGCCGGGCGGACAGCATAATAGTAAAAAATAGCGCCGCCATAATAATCGATATACCAGCCATCATTGTCAACGTGAAATACAGCAGCTCTATCATTTTCCTTTCCAGGTGTGCGCAGCCACCACGAAAGCTCGTCTTCACCATATTCTTCTTTCGCACGAGCCTTTGCATACTCCGTATTTAAACACGTCAGTGATTTGTTTCCAAAGTATCTCATAGCTTCTTTTGTGCTAAGCAAAAACACCTTATCTTTAGTACCTTTCCCTGGATCCGAACCACGGTATTCCGAATCGTTGTACTCAGGGTTTTTGTCCGGTGAAACAAATGTAGTTCTGATCATTGCTCTGTCAGACGAACTGAATGAATTCTTAACGAATTCTCTATTCAACCAATCTCTTAATGAACATTCATTCCACGTTACCGTTATATTGTAATCTTCATTATCGTAAGGTTGTATGTCTATGCCGTATTTACTTATAAGCAGCACTTTACTGCCTTTTTTTTCAAGCACCTGCCATTCGATAGGTTCCTTGCCGTTTGATTTACGATTGTCCTGTTCATATGACCCGAAGTAAAAACTATCTCCCTTAGATATGCTTTTGAGTTTTTCTTTTTTGTACTGATCGAATATTCCTGATGCTTTTTCTTCGCTGTCTTTATATCCATGTAAAGATATCAATTTTTCATATGCTTCTGTTATATTTCCGTCGTCCATTTGAGATATGGCGTCATTATATGCAAAATGTAATTTAGCAAAATTTGCCATTTGTATGCCAATTGCAAGAACAACGATACTGATACCTATAATAATGATGGTACTTTTTTTATTTTTACGCTTTTTCCTTATTTTATCTATGCGATTTTGACATTCATATATCTTTTTATCTATATCCTTATATCCAGATATACTCTTAAAGGCTTTTAACGCTTCCTCATAGTTTGCTAGTTTTTTACCTGTCATCTTATTGGTTGCCGTAATATACACTTTTTCATTCTGGCACTCGGTAACTTTATTCAGACATTGTTTTTGAAGAGATTCTGAATCCATATAGCCGCTAATACTACCAAAGGCATCTGCCGCAGATTCATATATACTGCATACTTTATCTATGTTTTTAAGCCGGACATAAACTGTGGTTCGAGATTTATTCTCTATCATATCCTTGACTTTATTATCAGCTTGTTTTATTTCATTTAAAGCGTTTAAATACACACTTTCCACTCGTTTATTTTCTATACGTTCATTGATCTCCTCGATATATCCTTTCAGCGTCGTGATCAGCTTCTCGTCTCCGAACCGGAGTATCTTATGATAATTTTTGTTATTTTCGAAGGAGCTGACACATTCTGCAAGCTCCTCCTGTTTCCTGACCTCCCACTGCGCCATAAGCTTGCCAAGGTACGCCTCGGCACACTCGGGATCTATATCCAGGACTCTGTCGCAGTATTCATCTGCTTCTCTGAAAGCTCCGTCTTCCAGGAACAGGAATGCTCGTTTCAGCAGCGATGCTGTATTCCCCTGCCCCTGGTCTGCAGCCGGATTTCCCTTTGCTGCCGGCTGCGGTGCATCTGTACTTACTATCTTCCTTATGCCACGGAGCAGGTCCTGCATGAATCCCAGCTTCGACATATCCTGTGCCTGCAGATGCGAGAATTCTTCCGGCAGATCATATGGATCCATGTCACGATATGCAGGTATGAGCGTCTTCTTCGCACCGCTGCTGATAAGCGACAGATATCTGGACCATTCGTTCCTTACCCAGACTGCATTGAAGTACTCCGGTCTCGTCCCGATCACCACCATGGCTTTCGCTGAATTCAGCGCTGCGAATATGTACGGTTCATACGCTGTTCCCAGCTTGTCTTCCAGCGTTATACGGCTGAAGAACACTTTGAAACCCTCCTGGGTCAGCTGGTGGTACAGATCGTTGGCCAGTACGCTGTCCTGTGTCCTCCTGCCGCTGCTGTCTGTCTCTTTATAGCAGATGAAGACATCGAAGGGTTCCTCTTTGTCGGATATCTCCAGTATCTTCTTCTGGATCTCATCTATAGCTGCAGCTTCCTCCTCATAGATTTTCCTCTGATACCCGTCGGCATACTTCAGTGCTGATTTGTAATCCTCGTCCATATAGACAGACTTGAACTGAGTACGGTTGACTGTAGGGACCCGTTTATGACTTGCCGGATCCTCAACATACTCGATGCCGTAACGGCAGAGCACCAGCGACCAGTATGCCTCTGCATCGGTGCTGTCTTCATTGAGTATACGCTCATATATCGCCATCGCCTTGTCATAGTCATTGTTCCTGCGGAAATGGTTCGCCCTGTCGTAGAGATTAGCTCTCATGTCATCGTCTATGCGTGGCAGTGTCTGCCTGGTGCCGCAGCTGTCGCATACTCCTACCGAATCACCTTTATTGAATTCTATCGTGCCTCCGCACATTTTACATTTGAAAACTGACATTTTTCCTTACTTCCTCCCCTGCTTCATCGATTTGCATTTACTGTTGCGTTCAGCCAGCAGCGCCGTGATCTTTTCCGCTTCGACGGCGGCGTCTCCGCCTTTTGCCACGGCCTCTGCCAGCGATGTGAATCCTGATCTTATCTGCGATTCGATATCTGACAGAGCAGCATCGCTCACCGGGTCAGAATATCTTGCCGCTTCATAAACTTTCCTGCAGACAGCCTTCATATCATCATCCACCGCATTAGCGGCAAGGATCTCTGCATCAGCTGTCAGCGTTCTTATGAACATCGTGTCTTCCATCACTCTGCGGTCAGTCTCACTGACAATGTCGGACACGGCCATCGCCTTTATCACGGCAGTCGCTGTGAACGCCAGTATGGCAAGACACGCTATGATACCTGCCCAGACCGGGATCTGTGGCACCAGCATGACAACAGCTCCGCAGATCAGTGTTGCTATCAGCCCTCCGTAACTGACTGTGATGACCGGTATATCATAGAACATCTTTGTTCTGTCGCCTGTGTTAAGAACATATATCCCGCAAGCCAGCTGTCCTGCAAAAGCCAGCGTTATGAATACATATCCGGTCCAGAATCCGCTTCCTTTCACCCCTGTTCCGGCTGATATCACGAAACAGCTGACATTGAACAGCGCAAACATGATCAGCCAGGCTATCACATAAAATCTTATTCCTTTTTTCATAACCTTACACCTTACCCTCCTGCTAAAGAATACTTTTCAGCAGTTCAGATTTCATCTGTGCGAACTCTTCATCTGTTATCATCCCTGCCTGTTTCATGACATTGAGTTTTTCCACCTTGGTCTTGAATGCAGCCATATCGTCAGATGGCTGTAGCGGCTGTTCCTGTACCGTATCTATAGCGCCTGTCACAGCATTGCCTACGACGCCGCCTACTGCGCCGCCGACGCCTGCCATCGTACCCAGTCCGACTCCCATGTTGGTGAACTGACCGACGGCTTCATTGCGTGCTGCATCCTGCGCAACATCGAACCCTCTCTCCTGTGCGTATGTATATCCTTCCTGAGCACGCTTTGTCGCCTGCGCCTGAGAGTCTATGACGACTTTCTGAGCTTCAGTCTGCGCATAGATCAGATCGGTCTGCTGCCGTATCTTCGCTTCTGCGATATCAGCATACTGCCGGAAATGCAGCTCCTTGAATCTCTCGTACTGACGGTCTCCATCGGGCCTTACTACCTGCGTCACAAAAAAACGTTCCAGGGCGATACCATAATCCGCGAAATCAGGAACCAGCCGCTGGTGAAGTGCCTTGGAAAATGCCGTCAGATGTTCATCTATCTCGAAAATACTGGCGCCGTTGTTTTTCATATACTGTGCGATGTATGTCTTTATCCGGGTCATGAGAAATGCTCTGAAAAATGATATCAGCTTCTGCTGACCGAGAAAATCCTCTGTGCCGACCAGCTTAACAAGCAGCTTCCTGCTGTCTTCGACCCGCAGCGACATCTCACCGGAAGCACCTACGGATACGGGGAACCCGTAAGCCGGCTCCATGTATGTAACTTTGCTGTCAGTCCCCCACTTGATGGACATCTGCTCGGTCTTGTTGATGAAATATACTTCGCAGTGAAAAGGCGTCTGATCACCGGTCACGCGGTTCAGGATCCTGCCGATCTTAGGTATGTTCTGTGTTTCAAGCGTATACCTGCCTGCGCCGAACAGATCCAGTGCCTGGCCGTTCATGAAAAATACCGCTTCCTGGCTTTCGTGAACGATGAGCTGCGTCAGACTGTTGAAATCTTCACACGGATGTTTCCATATGAACGTACTGTTGTCACCCTCGTACTTGATGACTTCTGCAATTTTCCCCATGATAGTGTCTCCTGTTACTTTTACAACTTAATCTGCATTATGTTGCAGTTCCGGCATGTCGAGACTTTGATATGTCATGAAAAAACAGATATCCGGCAAAGAAAAATACAGGTCTTCCTCTGAATACCCTGAGCTTCAGGAGAAAGACCTTGTTTACGTGCTCATATACTTATTGTGCCGTACCTGCAACATGATAAAATCTTTACTTTTTCCGGTTTATATACTATTATTTATATGTAAAATCAAATCGGCAGAGCTCTTTTGCTGCCGATTTATAACATAATGCAGATTATGATGCTTACCTTCCCTGTCAGACATTTTTTATATTATTAAATGCATATTTTCCATACACTTCCTGTGCTCAGTACCTGTGGATATTATATATATCCTTGTCGTGCTGATGCTGCTGTGTCCCAGTATATCAGCAAGTCTGGCTATATCTTTTCTGATGTTGTAGAACACTCGTGCAAACAGATGTCTCAGATTATGGGGGAATACTTTTCCCGGTTCCACGTCTGCTTCCTCGCACAGCGACTTCATTTCACGCCATATGTTCGTCCGGTTCACCGGCCTCCCCGTCCTTGTGATAAAGATACTCCCATGCTTTATATTTTTTGCCGCCGCATAACGCAGCAGTTTCCGCTTCAGCTTTTTTACGATAAAAACAGCCCGCGTTTTACCTTTACAGCTAACCATAGCTTCTCCTCGTTGTACAGCTTCCACTGTTATATATTCCAGCTCGCTGACACGGATACCTGTCCCGCATATAGTCTGCAGTATCAGCGCCAGCCGTTCGTTATGTCTTCTCTCTGCTGCCCTGCACAGCCGTGCATATTCATCCCTGGTCAGTTCCTTTTCTTCGGAACAGAAAACCTGCTGCTGAAGCCTGACGGCTCTCACTCTGATATCATGCCAGTCCATGAAAGAAAACAGGCTGTTGATACTGGCAAGCATTGAATTTACACTTCTTGCAGAATCCTTCTACTGCAGATACTCTTTATATTCGATGATGCTCACCTTTGTCACCTCGCT
>CAKQNZ010000051.1 GCA_934255435.1 uncultured Clostridia bacterium
GGATACCAGATCATTGTTATTTCCTTTCTTATTCGCTGTAAAGTGCTGCCAGGTCATCTGCATCTATGTCCAGCTCTGTGTCTCCCGGTCTGACGCAGGCCAGAACCGGCAGGCCGGTATAGTATTCGCACATGCGGATGTTGTCTTCCTCCATCACATCACCCGGATGGAAGTTGTTGAAAATGACGCCTTTGAGCTCCAGATTTCTTGCTTTCATATATTCAGCGGTCAGCACTACACCATTGATGGTTCCAAGCCCTGAGTCTGCAACGAGGATGCTGGAAAGATCCAGCTCCCGGATGACGTCCTCAAGCTGCAGCCTGCTGCTGTCAAAATCTATCGGACACACGATGCCGCCGGAGCCCTCCATCGTCACATAGTCATATGCTGCACAGACCTTTGCAAATCCTGACCTTACCACGTCCATCTGCACCGGATCGCCTTCGAGGCGGGAAGCCAGATGAGGCGAAACAGCAGCTTCGTACACATACGGACACATCGTTTCCAAAGGCTGACTGATGCCGGAGACTTCCTTTACATGAAGTGCATCACCGGGTATCAGATGTCCGTCAGCATCACGCTCATTGCCGCTCATCGTCGCCTTGTAGTAAGCTGCACTGTGACCGCTCTGCCTGAGTTTTTTCAGTATCAGCCCGGTCACGTAGGTCTTGCCGATATCCGTGCCGGTGCCTGTTATAAAAATTTTCTTTGCCATGATCAGTCCTCCCAGAGCTGCGGCCTGTAGCCCAGCTCTTTCAGCATATCCATATCCTTCTGGACGGTTATCCCTGCGGTGGTAAGCATGTCGCCGGAAATAGCGGCGTTGGCTCCGCTCTGGAAACATTCCCTGCCTTTGTCGCTGAGAAGGCCTCTGCCGCCTGCCAGCCTGATGGAAGCATCCGGGATTATGAAACGGAAGACCGCCACACACTGCCGGGCTTCTTCCTCCGTCAGCGGTCTGTTGTTCTCATACGGTGTCCCCGGTATCGGGTTCAGGAAATTCACCGGGACGGATTTCACCCCCAGCTCCTTGACGGTGAACACCATGTCCACACGGTCTTCGAGAGCCTCGCCAAGTCCCATGATGCCGCCGGAGCATATGGAAAGTCCCGCTGCCACCGCTGCTTTCAGTGTTTCTATTTTCTGGTCGTATGTATGGGTCGTGCAGATCTCCGGGAAATACCTTCTGGAAGTTTCCATATTGCAGTGAGCTCTGGTCGCTCCGGCTTCCCGGACTTTTCTCAGCTGGTCCTCGTTCAAAAGGCCGAAGGAAAAACATACTTCGATGTCGGTTTCTGCCTTTATCCTGCGGATGCTCTCGCAGACCTGATCCAGCTCCGCATCCGACAGACGCTTGCCGGAGGTCACGATGGAGTACCGCAGCACGCCCTGCTGGTCGTTGTATTTTGCTTCACGAAGGATATCTTCCGTCGGCAGCAGGTCGTAAACTTCGGTACATCCTGTATTGTAGTGGGCGCTCTGCGCACAGAATTTGCAGTTTTCCGAGCACCTGCCGCTTTTGCCGTTGATGATGGTGCAAATGTCGAAACCGTTGCCGCAGAATTTTTCCCGTATCTCGTCAGCGGCCTGCGCTACGTCCTCCACCGGCTCTTCGAACAGCTGCAAAGCTTCCTCCCGGCTGATCTCCCCGCCTGCGATTATCCGTTCTTTCAGTTCGTTTACCAGACTCATATATTTCCTTTCCTCATCTTTTTGCGTTGTATTGTGTTAATGGATCCTGCGAACTTTATCGCTCCCTGCTGTCGCATTTTCCTTGCTGATCGCTTCGCTCTCTGGGAAAATCCGCTATTTACTGCAGGCTCAGCTTTGGATCCGCTGGTACGCCGGTCGCAGGCGCTTTGCAAGCAAAGCGCCTATAAAACAGAGGCATACATCCCCCGGCACCGCCAGCAGGAAGCAGTACAGGAACAGCGGCCAGAATGCGATGGGCGTTCCGATCACGAAGTTGCAGATGATGTAATAGTAGATCATGCCGCAGGCATACACTATCGCAAGGCCTGTAAAACTTGCTGCCAGCAGCCTGCCGGTGGTCAGCTTTTCCAGTTTTTCTACCATCAGACCTGTCACCAGGCTTCCCAGGGCAAATCCGATGATATAGCCGAAGCTGGGCTTCATCACATACCAGATGCCGCCGCCTTCTGCAAAGATCGGCAGCCCGACAAGTCCCAGCACTGCGTAAAGTCCCACACTTACTGCCCCTAGCCTGCCGCCCATGATCAGGCCTGCCAGCATAGTGAACAGAAACTGCAGCGTGAACGGCACCACCGGAACAGGCACCTTGATGAACGCACCCACTGCGATAAGCGCCGTGAAAAGCGCACACATTATCATATCTTTCGTATTGATCTTCTTTTGTGATCTAACCGATTCCAAATTCATTTCCAAATCAACGCTCCTTTTTCTCTGTGTCAGGTAGTCATTGTGGTTATTATATGGTATGCGGGGCAGGATTGTCAACCTTATTCTTGCGATTGTAAACTTTTTTATGATCCGTCGATAAACCTTCGCAGCCTGTCAGCCTCCTTCGAAAACTGAGGCATGAACTTTTCAAGATACTTCTTCCGGGCAAGCTGGCGGGTCAGGTCACTGTCTTCACCGATGTGTCGTCTGCACCTGCCGGTGCTGTCATCAGACTTATATTCATGAACGTAAAAAGTCTTCCCATCCTTCTTTCCCGATGATAAATTCCCCGAATGTTTGTTTAAAATACCGATGCAGCCATCTCCCAACATACCAAAACAGGGCAGCTGAAGCTGCCCTGCCTTTTCATATATCATTTTATGTCCGGCTTCCGGTGGAAGCCGGTATTTATTTACCTGCTTACCTGCGGAATTTTTCCATCAGGTCTTTGTTGGTTTCAAGATCCGGCTCCACGCCGTCAGGGATCATAGACTCATACACCTGTCCGCCCAAACGTTCCAGATTCTCGGCCTGAGCCGCTGCCAGAAGGTCCGCATCCGTCATGAGGTCATATGCTGTCAGCGCCAGCACCTTCGACGCTGTGACAGCTGTCTCCATCCCCGGATGTGAACCTGCCAGACGGCACACTGCCCAGTTGTGACCTGAACACTCCACCGATGGACTCAGCGCTGCATTGAAAAATCCCAGCGGTGCGAACCAGCTGTACTCTGAAGCGTCGGTCACAGGCTGGCTGGACTCCCTGACCGGTTCCAGATATCCGTCATAGCCTGTAGGTTCGCAGCCCATGGACTGCTGTATCTCCTTTGCATCTGCCTGATCCTGCACGGAATAAGCCGGGGCACCCACGATACTGAAGTTCTCGTATATATCGTCGGATATCACTTTGTTAGGTATCATATTGTGGGTGGCTGCCGTGAACTCCTCTTCCACAGTTGTGCCCGTCGCCATGGCGCAGCCCTCGGCTGCTTTCCTTATCTTGCCCAGGACTTCCTTGAGAAGCGTCGCACTTGTGAACCTTCCCACCACCCATATGGTGGATCTGTCGGGAACCACTACAGGATATGCGTTGCCGCAGTCAGGGAACGCATAGTTTATTGTGTTCGGGCTTTCTTTGCTGCCCGGCTCCACATGCTCGCGCATTATCTCTATGGCGTGCCCCATCAGCATAGCACTGTCCAGCGCGCTGATGCCTCTCCACGGAGCGTTGCCGTGGGCTGCCTTTCCTGTAAAGTGATACTTCACGTTGAAATATGCCGGGCAGTCGCGGTATCCCGATGTGTTGGTATGCCCCGGATGCCAGTCAACCACTGCATCCAGTCCTTCAAACAGACCGGCCTTCGCCATGAAGGGTTTGCCGACGCAGATTTCTTCCGCCGGAGTACCGAAAAGACGTATCGTTCCCTTCAGCCCCTCTTTGTCCATGAGACGTTTCAACGCTGAAGCCGCCTGTATGCCGCCGATGGACAGCAGATTGTGACCGCATCCATGTCCGGGTGCGCCTTTTACCACCGGATCATGGAAGTTGGCGTCATTCTTCTGGGAAAGTCCCGGCAGTGCATCGAACTCTGCACTGAAACCTATGACCGGTTTCCCTTCTCCGTATTCCGCCACGAATGCTGTCGGCATTCCCGCCACGCCTTTTTCCACACGGAACCCGTTATTTACCAGCAGTTCCGTCAGCCTCTCCGATGCAAAAAATTCCTGCAGACCAAGTTCAGGATGCTCCCATATCGCCAGGGACGCATTGCAGAACTCCTCCCTGTTTGCTTCTATTGATATAGAGGAGTATGTACAAGATAATCCAGATGTAACGGAAGATTCACTGAATGAAAAGTTCGGGACTCCATCGAGGAATGTATATGAATATGTAGAGTCTGTTGACACTGATTATCTGATACGAAAGATCCGTATCGCAAGATTCGTAAAACGCAGCATAGCTGTCCTGCTGCTGATCGCAGCAGCCACTGCAGGCATCATAAGTTATTTTTCTTACAGAGACTATGTGGAGGCGAAAGATTCATACATACATCGTGAAGTTATAACGATAACAGAAGAATAGGAGACAATAAAATGAAAAGTATAAGATCCATCATCACCGTAATAATAGTTCTTATCATGAGCTTTGTACTTGCTGTCCCTGCCATGGCAGATGAAACCGCCGGAAAAACCGTCGAAAGCGTGGCAGTGGAATATTTTGAAGACGGCAGCTACTATGAAACAGTCATAACTGTGGACGACAATGAAAATGGTGATTCAGGTATCATGTCAACAACGAAAACAAAAACCGGCTCCAAGAAATCGACGTATAAAAACAAGTCCGGAGACGTCCTGTGGTATGTTAAAGTTACTGGAAAGTTCACATATAACGGATCTACATCAAGTGTACAAGTGCGACAGCTACCGCTGCATCAAACAGCAGCAGCTGGAAGATAACCGACAAATCATCAAGCAGAAGCGGCAATAAAGCAACCGGCAAGGCAACTGCGAAAGAACAAAGCACCAGCCTGACACGCACAGTCACTCTGTCCTGCAGCAAAACAGGCAAACTTTCATAAAAAAGTGTGCAAGACGAAATCTTCGATTTCTTTGCACGCATATTGCTGCTATGCAGCAACGCATTTAATGTGCTTTCTTTGCCTTTCTGTCCGAAGAGCCGCAAGGCGATTCGTAAGACAGAACGGAGCGGTGAGTTCCATTCTGGCTGAAGCCAGGGAACTCTCGCAACGCACCTTTGGTGCTCCGACTCGCTGCGCTCCCTGCTGTCGCATTTTCCAAGCCGGCTAAAGCCGGGGAAAATCCGCATGGGACCTTCCGCAATTCGCAAGCTCATTGGGATAGGTCTCCAAGCATAGGCGAAGCCGTGTGGGAGCATATACACTAAAACAGGAAAGGAACTTTTTATATGGACAGCAAAGTACATTTCAAAAAAGGTTCGACGGAAATGATCATCCTGAAACTGCTCAGCGGTGGTGACCTTTACGGCTACGAGCTCAGCAGACGGGCCGCCAGCATATCCGGAGGCGTCATGGACATATCCATGGGTGCCATGTATCCGACTTTATACAAAATGCTGGACAACGGCTATATTTCAGAGTATGAACAAAAAGTAAAGAAACGTCAGAAGCGTATATATTACCATATCGAACCGGCCGGTACCAGACGGCTCAACGAACTCGTTGAAACATATCTGGAAGTCACAGATGGCATCATGAAGATCTTAAACCATGTGCCTGAAACCGAACATACAGGATCTTTGGACGAAGACGCCGGACAGCAAGTCTGCGATGACCGAACTTCCGATCCGCAGTCAGACAGCATCGAGTAGAAGTGATGCTTGGCGCAGCACTGATCGATAATGGAAAGACCTGCCCGGTCGTTCATCAGTCGTGGCAGGTCTCTGTTTTTTGGTATATATTTTATTTTTCATCTTCTCCTGCGCTGTGCTTTTCCCCGTACCACAGCTCCAGCAGATAAAGAATCATATTATCGTGGGTGACTCTCAGATCAAGCCCTGTCAGTGTGTGCAGCTTGTTTATCTTGTACTGCACCGTGTTCTTGTGTATGAACATCTCCGAGGCTATGCCGTTGATGGAGCCGTTGTTCTGGTTGTATACCTTGATGAAAGACATGATGTCCGGTATGTCATCCCTGCGGCATCTGCTGAATATCTTCGAAAAAAGCTGATCTTTGTATGTCTTCGGTATCTCCGACAGGATTATCTCAAGGATCGTGTCGTTGTAAAGATATATGCCTGGACTTGTTTCCCGCTTCACCTGCAGGACTTTCATCGCCTGATGATATGAATTGACGGCATCATCGCAGCCATGGCTTATATCGCCGATACCGCAGATGTAATTCTCCGCAGGGTACTGCTCGCTGAAGAAAGTCATGATGCACTCACGGCATTTTTCACCTGATGTGAAATTCCCCACCATGATGCCGGAATCTTCTCTGTTGCAGATGATGGTGCCTGCCGGTGATATGCGGTTTTCGAACAGCGACCGGCCTTTTTTCACGGATCCGTCGCCATCAAAAAACTCCATTGATGCGAACACCATAGGTTTCTGAGGATCCACGCCGTTCTTTTCAAGGAAATCCTCGATCTCGTATCTTGACTCGATCTCACCGCTGATCCAGCCGTTTATGAAAAGCATCTTTTCCTGGTCTTTCCGGCCTTCTTTTCTGATCCTTGCCAGGTCACGCATCAGCAGCTCGGTCATCTTCTGTATCAGACGTGCATAATGTACTATATCATCCACATCTCCCGTCAGACCTATGACGCCGATTATATGCTCCTTGTAGATCAGTGGCAGATTTATGCCTTTCCTGCATCCTCTGTACTCATTGTCGTAACGGACCAGCAGCTCGCTGCGTCTGTCCCTTATCACGATCTGCGCCCCTTCATGGAACTGACCGACACGTTCCTCATCGGTACTTGCCACTATCGTCCCTGTATCATCCATGATGTTTATATCGAAATCCACGACCGTGCTTATCTCTGCTATAAGGTCACGGGCCAGTTTCCTGCTTACTTTCATATCACACCCTCCACTGCGGATATGTTACCGGGAATAACATATCTATACCGGTCTTTCTGCTTTATGCTGCAGAATATCTTTACTTTACCAAAACTTATACACATTTTCAATATCTGCGTCATAACTGTCGGTCCAGGTTCATTTTGTTACATATAACTAATTATAATTTCGAAAAATTATACCTTGACCCATTTAATTATACATTGTATACTGTTAAAATAAAAGAAAAAAAGGTATGCAAGGTGGAATAAAATGAGAAAATTCCTCGTTATGCCTGATTCTTTTAAAGGTACTATGACCGCTGCCGAGGTCTGTGATATCATGGAGCAAGGAATCAGAAACAGATATCCCGACGCTGTGATCACAAGCGTTCCTCTGGCGGACGGCGGTGAAGGCACTGTCGACAGCTACCTTCAAATTTTTCCCGGCAAGAAGGTTTACATGGATGTTACCGGACCTTTCGGAGAGAAAGTTACCGGATACTACGGGAAATACGATGATACAGCTGTTATAGAGATGGCTGCAGCCGCAGGCTATGTCCTGGCGGGAGACAGACGAGATCCTGCTGCAGCGACTACATATGGTGTCGGAGAACTTATAAAGGCTGCTGTCGATGCAGGCTGCAGGAAGATAATCCTGGGTCTTGGCGGGAGCTGCACCAACGATGGCGGAGCCGGTATGGCTGCTGCCCTCGGTACAAAATTTTACAACGAAAACAACGAGCTGTTTGTCCCCACAGGTAACACACTGTGCAGGATAAGCAGGATAGATAAATCAGAAACGGACAGGCTGCTCCGTAATACAGAGGTAACTGCCATGTGCGATGTCAGAAATATGCTCTACGGCAGGAACGGTGCAGCGTATGTATTTGCACCTCAGAAAGGCGCCGGTCCCGAAATGGTAAAGGAACTGGACCACAATCTGAGATGCTATGCAGAAGCGATAAAAACATCTTTGAACATAGATATAAGCAGAGTCCAGTGTGGCGGAGCTGCTGGCGGCATGGGAGCCGGAGCGGTAGTCTTCCTGGATGCTTCACTGAAGTCCGGGATCGATGTGATCCTCGACGTCCTGAAGTTCGAAGATATACTTCCCGGATACGACGCCGTTTTCACAGGCGAAGGACAGTTCGACCACCAGAGTCTCAACGGTAAAGTCGTCATAGGCATTGCCAGGCGGGCAGGCAGTTCCAGTGTACCGGTCATAATCATCGCCGGTATGGTCAGGGAGATCTCCCTGGATATCGCTCATCTGGGCATATCTGCTGTATATCAGGCTGCACCGCATGAATACAGCAGTGATGAAGAACTTCAGGCAAACTGCCGTGAGGATCTTTTCAAAGCGGCCTCAAGAGCTGCAGGTGATCCTCATATATCATAATTTCGTATATAACGTATACTTTACGTTATAGAATACATAACTCCCCATATTACAAAAGAAACGAGACCATTCTGGGTCTCGTTTCTTTTTGTGACTTTATCACAGCTGCAAAAAAACAAGCCCTGTCCGCCGGCGTCATGTCCGGTGACCAAGGGCTCGCTTATCTGATCAAACTCGCTCTATGTATCTATTTCCTGCCTCTGTTGCGGGCTTCTTTCCTTGCCTTTACCTCTGCATACATCCTCTGCTCGTCTTCTGTCTCAGGAGTATACGGTTTTACAGGCTGAGGCCTTCCGTTCCTGCCCATTGACACCATGGTGAAGTACGCCGAAAGAGCTTTCTGAGGACCGCTTGTTCCCTCCAGATCCTCCGCCTCGACATTTACGAAAACCTCCATCGAGGAAGTGCCTACATATACTATGGAAGCTGTGCATGTAACAAGAGCACCTATAAAGATAGGCAGATGGAATTCGATCTCGTCGACTCTGGCTGTAACGCAGTTACCTTTGGCGTATTTCATAGCTACTGCACCGGCAGCCATATCCATAAACTTCATTATCTCTCCGCCGTGTACATTACCGGCAACATTAGCCTGATGCGGGAGCATCACCTGGCTCATTACGATCTGGTTCCTGACATCCATTCTCATGTCCTCCGTTCAATGATTTATACTTCGATTATACCGCAATGGCATGTATTTTGCAAATAAAAACTCCGGAAAATATGCCCTGCTGCGACATATCTCATCCGGAGTATCCTGTGGCACCTCCAGCCAGGATCGAACTGGCAACGAACCCTTCGGAGGGGTTTATTATATCCATTTAACTATGGAGGCACGCTGCAGCCGGTATACGGCATATATTCATAAGATATGCCGTTATGATACCACAGTTGCTGTATATTTTCAATCTTGTTTGAGAAAGTTTGTGCATGTGATTTTGCGACATTTTTCTCCAGAGCCAAGCATTGCATGCTGAGGGCGTTCAGGAAGGCAAAGCGGAACGTGACCATGACATCGCTGCCAATATGCTTGCTATGGATATAGATATTCCTGTCATTGCCAAAGCTACCGGACTGTCTGAATCCGATATCAGCAAACTCCGGCAGGACATTCCTGAATAACATCAGCAAGACAAAGCTCCGCATTTTATGTGGAGTTTTTTATTATATAGGAAATATCGTTTTCGATAGTTCCGGAATATCAACAAAAGTTTCATATGATAAAACGTGGCGAAGCCGCTTTTGTTACACAAAAACAGGAGATCATCCGATCTCCTGTTTTTCTTCTTCTCGTTCCCGCGGCTTATCTGTATGAGATAATGCTTACTGGCTTATTTTTCTTCTTACGATGACTATGCAGCCTACTGTTGCGGCTATCATCATAAGTGTCAGTGCCAGGGTCATACTGCTGTCGTCGCCTGTGCTTGCGCCTTTGCCAGGTTTGTCTCCATCAGTCGTCTTATGAGGTTTGTCACTCTTATAAGTGTTGGTGAAGACAGTTTTGTCGCCCTTGAGCTCGGCTTTCAGTACGCCTTCGCCGTCGTCGGTCACTTTGACAGTCAGCCTGCATACAGTCTTGTCGTATGTCATGTTTTTCTGTCCGTCATTGACTTCAGAAACAGTATATCCATACTCGCCAGCCTTATCGAATACGAGTTCCTTGAACGTAACTGCTCCAGACTCATCATTCTTTGCCTTTGCAACAGTCTTGCCGTCAGCATCCTTCAGCAGGAATGTGAACTCTCCATCCTTCAGATCTCTGCCGATGAGCTTCTTGAGAGCTCCTACAGTCACTGATGCAGGATCAGCCTTGTAGCTGTTGCTGAATGTGATCTTGTTGTCATCGGAAGGAGCGAACTCACCATCGCCTGCCGACAGGATCACATGGTGTTCTGCCTTGAGCTTGCCGTTGCCCTGGTCAGTTACCTGCGTGTAAACAGTGAATACGTTCTCATCGTATGTCACGCCGCCTGCACTGCCCTTCACTTCA
This sequence comes from uncultured Clostridia bacterium, assembly GCA_934255435.1. Lineage (GTDB taxonomy): Bacteria > Bacillota > Clostridia > Peptostreptococcales > Anaerovoracaceae > Lentihominibacter. The sequence continues at coordinate 10,351 of CAKQNZ010000051.1, forward strand.
CGCACTGTGTAAGTGTGTGTTCCAGGCTTCTTGTAAGTTATGCTGCTGAACGCTACATTGCCGTTTCCGTCATTTTTGCCGGCTGCAACTACTTCACCGTCTTCCAGCATCTCGAAGCTGAACTCTCCGTCCTTCATATCCCTGCCGGTAAGATCCTTGTCGATCTTTATCTGGTCGGTTATGCTTGACGGCAGATCATCGACGTCATATGTGTTGGTGAATATGAACGCAGGTCCTTCCTTAGGCTCCTTAGTTGCCGTGAGGTTTCCGTTTCCATCGTCATGGAGCGTTATCCTGAAGGTCTTGCTGTCGCCGTCGTTGGTAACGCCTGCTGCGCTGCCTGTTTCTGTTACTTTGTATTCGAAGACTTTGCTTCTTGCTCCGTCAGCGTCCGATTTCACGCCTTCAAGATCGCTGAGCTTGAAGGTGATCTTTCCAAAGTCGACATTTCCGGCTGCGTCGTTCTTAGCTTCTGCAGTCTCCGGCATCGGTGCTCCCGCTGTCTGGCTTTCCAGTTTGAAGGAGAACTTGCCTGTGATATCGTCCGGCGTCAGACCGTCGCCATGAGCCAGCGTCTTGCTGCCCTTTACATCTACATCGACATCATCTGTCGCATACTGGTTGACGAACCCGAACTTGTCTTTATCTCCCGGATAGCTTGTAACTGCTGTCAGCGTACCGTCTCCGTTGTCTGTCACTGTAACAGTGAAATCGAAGGAATCAGTTACCGGCGTCACTTTGCCAGGGAGCGAGTCTTTCTGATCTTCATAAACTCTGTAGCTCAGAGTGTAGACTGTCCTGCCCTTGTCATCAACAGACTTCACTGCGTAGCCGTCTTTTACTGCATCGCTGAGTATCACAGCGTCTTCGCCGGCTGCCTTGTCTGATGTCCTGTAGCTGAGAGCCTTGAAGGCGATATTTCCGCTGCCGTCATTCTTCACGGTCTGCAGCACTTTGCCCTCACTGCCGTCGCCAGGTTTCGTAGCCAGCTTGAACTGGAATTCGCCATTCCTCAGGTCACGTCCTTCCAGCGTCTTGTCTGCCTTGACATCTGCCTTCGTACCGCCGCTCACGTCTGTAGAACCGTCATAACGGTTTTCGAAAGGTATCACGATACCCTTTTCGCCGAGGGCAGGTTCTTCCTTGCTCAGTGTCCTGCTGAAGAGCTCTTTGCCTGTAGTGGTATTCGTCATCACGACTTTCATGCTGAGAGTACCGTCTTCATTGTCTATAGTAGTTATCTCCAGCTTATACTCGTTCTCATCGTAGACATAACCCTTGTCGCCTCCCTTTGTCTCTGCAAAGGTGTAAGTGTATGTCTTTCCGATATCCGCCTGTTTCAGAGTGATACCAAGTGATGAAAGCAGTGTAGCCACTTCCGAATCAGATGCTTTCTGGCTGCCGAATGTCATGCCCTTGTCCGCATCTATGCCCATCTTGTCTGCCGAAGCCTTGTCTGCTGCTTTGATGCTGAACTGGAACTGGCCTTCTGCCATATCGTGTCCGTAAAGCACCTTGGTAACATTTACTCCACATGCTTCATCAAACGGCAGTTCTTCTGTCTCGTATTTATTTGTAAATGTCCTGCTGCCCTCTACAGCTGTTACTGCTGCTGTGAGCTTTCCTGTGCCGTTGTCCGTCACAGTAACTGTTATGACTCTCTTTGCAGTGTCATAAGTGATGCTTGCTGCATCTGATGATTTCTCGCTTACGGTATATTTGTAAACTCCTGCCTTAGTGAAAGTGATGTTTCCGAACGATATCGGAGCCTTGCCGTTTTTCACGTCGGCTTTCTTCACAGTTATCTCCGATTTCTCAGGCATCGGTGCATTTTCAACAGACTCAGGTTTATCTGTGTTTTCTATCGTGAATGTAAAGCTGTCTTTGCTGTTCCAGTCACGTCCTGTCAGCACCTTGCTGAATCCATCAGTGATATCAACAGGGTCTGTCTCTGATGCTTCGTAGCTGTTGGCGAATATTGCCGTGCCTCCGCTCACTTCGGCCTTCAGGGAACCCTCACCATCGTCTGTAACTGTTACGGTCAGTTTGTGTACATGCTCGTCGTATGTCACACCGCCCTTCCCGTCGTTCACTTCGGAAATAGTATATTCGTAAACTCCTACCTTTGAGAAATGCAGTGTTCCGAAAGATACTTCCCCGGACTTGCTGTTCTTCGCAGTCGCTACCACGTTGCCTTCAGCGTCCCTGAGCTGGAACGTGAACTGGTCTGCTTCAAGGTCTCTGCCTGTCAGAGTCTTGACTGCACTGACTGTCACTGATGTCGCATCCGGCTTGTAACCGTTGCTGAAAGTGATGGCGTTGTCATTTGCAGGAGCCATTTCTCCGCCGGTCACTGTTTCCATGACCTGATGCTCGACTTTGAGTTTGCCGTTGCCCTGATCAGTTACCTGCGTGTAAACAGTGTATATGGTTTCATCATATGTCACGCCGCCTGCATTGCCCTTGACTTCACGCACTGTGTAAGTGTGTGTTCCAGGCTTCTTGTAGGTTATGCTGCTGAACGTTACGTTGCCGTTTCCGTCATTTTTGCCGGTTGCAACTACTTTGCCGTCTTCCAGCAGCTCGAAGCTGAATTCTCCGGCTTTCATGTCTCTGCCTGCCAGTTCCTTGGTGATCTTTATCTGATCAGTTATGCTGGACGGCTGTTCATCCACATCGTATGTGTTCGTGAAGCTGAATGCCGGACCTGCTGCAGGATCCACTGTCACGGTCAGGTGACCGCTGCCGTCGTCCTTCAGCGTTACTTTGAAAGTCCTGCTGCTGTCTTTGTCGTTGGTAACACCTGCTGCACTGCCGGTCTCTGTTACCTTGTATTCGAAAACTTTAGTTCTCGATCCGTCGGCTGCCGGAGTCACGTCTTTCAGAAGTTCCAGTGTGTATCCGATCTTTCCGAAAGCTACGTTTCCTGCTGCGTCGTTCTTCGCTGTTGTCTTATCAGGCATCGGTGCGCCGTCTGTAAGACTTTCCAGTGTGAAGGTGAAC
>CAKQNZ010000052.1 GCA_934255435.1 uncultured Clostridia bacterium
TGTTTTTTTAAGTGGAACAGGTTTGAGATCCTGATTGGTGAAACCGTGTCTGCTGTGACCAGTGACATGGAGTTCGCCGGTGTCCGAGTTCCTTACTTCGTATTCAAGCTCCATTGATGCGGGACCCAGTTTCACTATCCTGCATCTTATGGATATCAGCTCGTCGTAGACTGCTGGCGTCCTGAACTTGGCATTGACGCTGAGCACAGGGATCTGCATATGTTCTTTCTCCATGTCGGAATATGCGAACCCGAAATGTCTCAGATACTCTGTACGTGCAGTTTCAAAGAATCTGATATAGTTGGCATGATGTACCACCTGCATCTTGTCAGTATCAAAATACTGAACTCTGATTTTACATTCAAAATCATCCATTTTATCACCATCCTGTGTTTTTCTTAGATATTACTAATATATACCATATAATGTTTTATTTCAAAGCAATTATAATTCAGCAGAGCTGATTTTTCTGAAGATAGGGTAAATTTATGATACCATTGAAAAATCCTATACCTGGTGGCATAATATATCCGGATGGAGCCGGAATGCATCAGGCTGCATCATTATCAGCAGGAAAGGAGTGTCTGCAGTCATGCAGGATAACAGAGGCACAGGAAGTTCAGAAAAACATGATATGACAAATATACAGATGTCGGAAACGATACTGATCGGAACGCTTCTGGCGCTGGCGGGAGGTTTTCTTGATGCGTATACATACATCTGCAGGGGCGGTGTGTTCGCCAACGCACAGACAGGCAACATAGTCCTGTTCAGCATACATCTGACGCAGATGGAGTGGGCCAGGGCGGCGGCGTCAGCCATACCGGTCATTGCATTCGCATTGGGCATAATCGTGACTGAGACTGTAAGGCGCAGACAGAAGCTCAGCAGACAGAAGCTCATAGGTTTCCTCCACTGGAGGCAGGGGATGCTGATACTTGAGATAGTGATCCTTGCGGCAGCTGTGTTCATACCGGAGGGCCCGCTGGACTCGCTGGTCAATGTGATGATCTCTTTCATTTGTTCGCTGCAGGTCCACAGCTTCAGACGTGTGCATGGACACGGCATCGCTTCGACTATGTGCACAGGCAATCTGCGCAGCGGCACCGAAGCACTGTATCACTACATGGAGACCAGAGACCCGTATTTCAGGCACAAGTACCGCTGCTACTACGGCATAATCCTGGCCTTCATCATCGGGGCTGTGGGAGGCACAGCAGCGTCGAATGTCTTTCCTGAGCATGCACTGGTATGCCCGATAGTCGTATATATCATTGCATTTTTAGTCATGATAAAGGAAGATGGCGGCATCGTGGAAAATTACGGCAGATAATATAATTATGTAAAGTTAAAAGTCGCAGGTGCAGAGAAGATTTGCATCTGCATTTTTTTCATCTTGATGGCTAATGAATATTAGCTTACAATATCAAGGTAATGACCGTTAGCCAAAACATAAAGGGGATGAAATGAAAATATGAAAAAAGATGAAACTACGAAGCAGCGTATAATGTCGGAAGCATTGAAATTGTTTGCTGAGAGGGGTTATGAAGCTGTATCTGTGGCGCAGATAGCAGGCGCCGTGGGGATAAAGGCGCCGTCTCTTTACAAACACTATAAAAGCAAACGTGATATATTCCACAGTATCGTGGCGGAGGTGGAACGGCTTGAAGCTTTGCGTTCTGCTGATCTGAAACTGCCGGAGGGCAGTATGCAGGATGTGGCTGCGGGGTTTTGTGCTGTTTCCATGGAGGGACTTGAAAAATACTGCCGTGATATGCTGCTGCACTGGATGGAGGAGCCTTTCATGTGTGATTTCAGAAGGATGCTGGTACTGGAACAGTATCACGATGATGAGATGGGAAAGCTTTACGACAGATATTTCGTGACAGGGCCTGTTGAGTATATGTCGGAGTTGTTTGAAGTGATAGCCGGAGCTGACTGCGACGCCGGGCAGCTGGCAGTGGAGTTCTGCGGTCCGCTTTTTCTGATGTACAGTATGTACGACAGAGGCGTTGACATGGAAAGGATCATCGCATACACAGAGAAGCATGTGGAGGATTTTTCCATGCGTCTGGAAGAAGTGACGAAAGGCGGTGCGGTATGAACATCGATATGTCGTCATTGATGCGGCAAAGTCCTGACAGAACGAAAGCTCTGGCAGGCAGGATACTGGAATGCAACCGTCACACAGCACAGTACGGACTGGATCTTTCTCCCAGCCAGGCAGCAGCGCTGGCAGAGACCAGGGAGAATGCACTGAGGCGTTCCGGTCGTATCGAGTTCGGCGAAGGGATCACAGAGAAGCTGATAATGATGTTCTGCGACTCACCGTATATATCTCAGGATGATTATGAAGCAACGCTTCATGAGCTGACAGTGATTTTCTATGACATGAAAAACGAAACCTGGGATGCAGTTTCAGACGATGAACTACTTGGCTCAATGAGGGAGGCTTTCGATGTGTACTGCCACGGATCGGCAGATTTACTGGCAGGCAGCGTGATGCCTCAGCTGGCAAGGCATATACACCGTGGCGGTGATATAAAGGATTTCAGATACAGAGAGGAGCGGTGACATGGCACAGACTATCGCATATGCAGGCATGATGCCGGACAGGAACGACCTTGACGAAAGATACTATATGCAGTCCGTCCTGAAACACGGATACATGGCAGGGATACTGTCTGACAGAGATCTTGCTTCAGTCAGGGATCAGCTTGCAGAGCTTCTGGCACAGAAAGCCGGACAGCTGACAGACGGGGTAAGCAGTTCCATATCGGTGGAGGCTGCCAGCGAGCTGATGTCGTCGATAACTTTCGTCACAGGCGTGAGGCTCAAGGAGTATGAATGTCCGGAACATGCGGCGGAGGCTATCAGAGACCGCAGTATCAGAGAGATATTTCAGGAAGGACTTGATTCCGTGCATTGCAAAGTCAGCAGGACCCGGCGCATCCACCGGCGCATCACTGAGGGGCTTTTCGAGACTCAGAGTGTGTACTACAGGTCGACGGTGGAAGACGGCATAAATGGTTTCTTCCGGCTTTACGATCCGGAGACCGGAGCTCACAAGTTGCATATCACTGTGGATTATCCTGCTTTCAGAGGCAGGCCTCAGCTTGACGGCATCGAGTTCATAGAACGGTATCTCAGCTATATCGAAGCCGAGGATGCTTTCTGCAGGCTTTTCCGACCGGAAGATGTGCATCGTCTTATGTGCTGGATAACGCCGGACTATCCCAGCTGCCCGGTGAACATATTCGAGCCTGTTATGATGTCAGCTGCCGGGCTTGCGATCTGCGGAAAGAATGTGAGAACGCTGGAACTTTGCATGGAGGATATCGGCAGACTGTCGCAGGTGTTCCGTGCAAGGTCACTTATAGAAACGAGCATGATCATCGAAGAAGCTGTGAGACGAGTGGACAGAGAGCTGGGGCTGTCCCGTTCCTCTCTGAGATATGCTGTATCCTGCGTACCTCAGATGGCGCTGGCTGTAAGGGAAGCAGTGAAAAACGGTAACCTCGATAAGGTCTTCGTTATACCCGCATCTGACGGGAATGAAAATGAGGTGAAGCTGACATGGGGCGAAGGTATGAGTGCTGACGATTACAGCAGCCTCGTATCCAAGCTGGAAGCAGCCGGCAGCAGCAGTGAAAAAGCCGATCTGATACTTGATTCGACTGACTCAATGTCTGACTTTGCAGATCTTGTTTCAGACGGTCTGCTGGATCGTGAGGATATGCGCATGATACTTGGAAGACTTCCGGGAGAAGTGATAGAAGTACTGAAAAAACAGTATCCGGACGAGTTTTTCATGGACCGGGACGGTGAAAAGATACTGTGCAGCGTGCTTAAAGAATTTGCATGAAAAGCCGGACTCTACAGTGCGTAGATTGACCGGGAGGCAGCCTGAGCTTAGAATGTACAGCAGGAGGTAAAAAGATATGGATCAGATAAAAACAGGAGCTCTGATAAGAGAACTGAGACAGAAACACGGCATGACGCAGCTCGAGCTTGCCGGAAAGATAAATGTCAGCGACAAGGCTGTATCAAAATGGGAGAGAGGCTGCGGTATGCCGGAGGTGGCTGTGATACCGGCGCTGGCCGGAGCGCTGCAGGTGGATGTAAGCGCACTGCTTAGAGGGTCCCTTGAGGAAAATTCAAAAAGCAACGGCAATCTGAGGAAAATGAAATTCTACGTATGTCCGGACTGCGGCAACCTGCTGTTTTCCACAGATGGGGCGGACATAAGCTGCTGCGGCAGGAAGCTGGAGGCAATGAAACCTGTGAAGGCGGCGCCTGAAGACCAGCTGGTGGCAGGACCGGTGGAGACGGAGCTGTTTGTGACCTCGACCCATGAGATGACCAGGGAACACTATATTTCCTTCGTGGCTATCCTCAATGGAGATACCTTTGCCATGAAAAAGCAGTATCCGGAGTGGGGGCTGGAGACAAGGCTGCCCTTCTACGCTCATGGCACGCTGGTGTGGTACTGCACGAAACACGGACTTTTCTATCAGGATATATGATGTGAAGAATGTCAGATATCTGAGAAACGGCTGGGGCATTCAGGAAAATCTTGCATTGTAATGTGAATTTTTGGCAAATTTTGTGTATTGTAAAGATGAAGAATCAGATTATGTATGGCGAAAAACAATAAATTGTGATATCGTATACAGAAATAAATATTTTTGCACAGGATCAGATAAAGATTTTACATTACAGAAAGCGAGGGATCCTTGATGAACGAGGTGAAAAAACCTAAAAAACCTATGTTCTTTTATTACTGCCTGGTGCTCATGGCAATACTGCTGTTCAATTCACTGGCTATGCCTTTGATCACTGAGAACAAGATAAAAGAAGTGGATTACGGCACATTCATAAGCATGACGGAATCCGGCAAGGTGAAGAAGGCTGAGATACAGGAGCAGCAGAACAAGATACTGTTCACAGGAAAGAAAGACGATCAGGTATACAAGACAGCTATGGTGGATGACCCTGATCTGACAAAGAGGCTCCACGATGCAGGCGTCTCATTTTCAGGGGAGGAGATCAAGCAGACTTCTCCGGTGATGAGTGCATTGCTGTCATGGGTACTGCCGCTGGTGATATTCATACTGCTGGGGCAGTATATGTCAAAGAAGATGATGGGCAAGGCAGGAGGCAAGAATTCCCTTTCCTTCGGTCTGGGAAAGAGCAATGCCAAGGTCTATGTCAAGTCTTCGGAGGGTATAAGGTTTGCTGATGTGGCAGGCGAAGATGAGGCTAAGGAAAACCTCACAGAGATAGTGGAGTATCTTCATGACCCCGGAAAGTACAGAGAGATCGGTGCTTCGATGCCTAAGGGTATACTGCTGGTGGGCCCTCCGGGAACAGGAAAGACTATGCTTGCCAAAGCCGTGGCAGGTGAATCCAATGTGCCATTTTTCTCGATGTCCGGCTCGGAGTTCGTCGAGATGTTCGTTGGTATGGGAGCGTCCAAGGTCAGAGACCTGTTCCAGCAGGCCAAGGAAAAGGCTCCATGTATCGTGTTCATTGATGAGATAGATGCTATCGGAAAGAAGAGAGACGGTCAGGTCATGGGCAACGATGAGCGTGAACAGACTCTGAATCAGCTCCTTACAGAAATGGACGGATTCGAAGACAACACAGGCGTGATAATACTGGCTGCTACGAACCGTCCTGAATCCCTTGACCCGGCGCTGCTGAGACCGGGCAGGTTCGACAGGCGTGTTCCGGTGGAGCTGCCTGATCTGAAAGGTCGTGAGGATATCCTGAAAGTACATGCCAGAAAAGTCAAAGTCGCTGACGATATAGACTACAATAAAGTGGCAAGGATGGCTTCGGGAGCTTCCGGTGCGGAGCTTGCCAACATCGTTAATGAGGCGGCTCTCAGAGCTGTAAGGGACGGCAGGAGATTTGCCACTCAGGAAGACCTTGAAGAAAGTATCGAAGTGGTCATTGCAGGATATCAGAAGAAGAATGCGATACTCACCGATGAAGAAAAGCGTATCGTGGCATATCACGAGATAGGACATGCTCTTGTGGCTGCAAGGCAGACGAACTCTGCACCAGTGCAGAAGATCACTATCGTGCCGAGGACTTCAGGTGCGCTGGGATATACGATGCAGGTGGAGGACGGCGATCACTATCTGATGAAGAAAGAAGAGATAGAAAACAAGATCGCTACATTCACCGGCGGCAGAGCTGCAGAAGAAGTGGTATTCGGTTCAGTGACCACAGGTGCTGCCAATGATATAGAGCAGGCCACGAAACTGGCAAGAGCCATGATAACAAGATACGGCATGAGCAGCGAGTTCGGCATGGTGGCTATGGAGACGGAGACAAACAAGTACCTTGGCGGAGACACATCGCTGTCATGTGCTGAACAGACACAGCGTGAGATCGACAGACAGGTGGTAGAACTTGTGAAGAAACAGCATGAGAAAGCCGTCGGCATCATAAAGGCAGACAGAGACAAGCTGGATGAACTGGCCACGTTCCTCTATGAGAAGGAGACCATCACAGGCGAGCAGTTCATGGAGATACTGGAAAAACAGCCTTCGGCGTGAGATACAGACTTGCCGGAGATATGAAAGCACTATCGTGACGGTATGACAGGCTCCCCTTTATGAGAAACAGTGAAACTTCACTGCAGCTCATGAAGGGAGCTTTTTGGTATATGCAGAAAAAACGGGTTTCGATGTTCTGGAACTTCAGCGAAAGTCCAGAGCGAAAGTCCCGTAAGATATCTGGTAAAACTGCATCCGTTCTGTATGCGAGTTTATTGACAAACAGGACCTGTGGGACTATAATTTTCCATGAGCAGAGGTAAACTCTGCATTTATTAAGAATATAGGTTAGCAAAAACTAACTCAAGGGAGGTAAATATGGATAAACCACTGATACAGTTTAAGGATGTCGTGCGTGTATACGGCAGCGGTGAAGGAAAGCAGGTCGCTGTGGACCACGTCAGCTTTGAAATAGAAAAAGGAGAATTCGTCGTGATACTGGGGCCTTCCGGTGCAGGAAAGTCAACAGTGCTGAACATGCTGGGCGGCATGGATACGCCGGACGAGGGCAAAGTCATCGTCGCAGGCAATGAGGTCTCTGCCATGAACGACCGTCAGCTTTCTGATTACCGCGGAGAGTACATCGGGTTCATTTTCCAGTTCTACAATCTGCTGCCGAGCCTTACAGCGCTGGAAAACGTGTCCCTTACAAAGAGCATCGTGAAAAAAGCTCTTGATCCGCTTGAAATGCTTAAGAAAGTAGGTCTTGAGCAGCATCGTGACAAGTTCCCGTCCCAGATGTCAGGAGGAGAGCAGCAGAGAGTTTCCATAGCAAGGGCTCTGGCAAAGGATCCTGCTATAATCCTGGGAGACGAGCCTACAGGTGCGCTGGATTCAAAGACAGGTGTGACCGTCCTGGAGCTGCTGCAGGAAATGAGCCGTGAGGGAGGCAATACCGTGATTATCGTCACCCTCATTGCTGATAGTGCCAAGTGTGCGGACAAGGTGATCCGTATGAAGAACGGCGGTATAGACAGTATCGGGATCAATGAACATCCTGCATCTGTAAAGGAGGTCAGCTGGTAATGCTGCTGAGAAAGACACTGAGGGAAATAAGGAAAAACTGCGGGCAGTTCATTTCCATATTCCTGCTGGCGGCGATAGCCATAATGCTGTTCACCACATTCCAGAGCAGCACTACAGGGGCCGACATAGCTTTCAGCCGGATGGGAAATAAGACAAATATCGCAGATGTATGGATGTACGGAGAGGATTTCAGAAGCAGCGATCTGAAAGCTGTAAGGAAGCTGGATGATGTGAAGGACGCTCAGCTCCGGACATCTGTGACAGCCAAGTCTGTGAAGCAGGGCAACGCCCAGGTGGATGTCTATCTGCTGGATGAAAACAGAGTATCGAAACCTGAACTCATTGACGGCAGGGACTTCGATGATGAAGATACGGACGGTCTGTGGCTGTCTGTGACCTTTGCAAAGGCATGGGATCTCAAGGTGGGAGACCGCTTCGCATACAAATACAACGGCGTGACTGTGGAAAAGACTATCCGGGGACTGATAGCTTCACCGGAATACATATATCAGTGTGCCTCGGAGGATCTTGACACAGATCTGAAGAATATAGCTTATGTCTGGATGCCTTACAAGGGCTTCCCGGTGAGAAAGTATATCGAAAGCCAGATAAAAAGCGGCAAGCTGACGGCTTCAGATATACTTGACGGCAAGGACATGGCAAAGAACACCGACGCCTTCGACAAGATGAAGGATCAGCTGAAGGCCATGGGACTCACAGCTGACGATATAACTAAGGACATGATGCTGGACTATGTCGATGATCTGTCGGACAGCAGGCTTTACGATATGCTGCCTTATACGCAGCTCATCTTCACGACAGACCGGTCGGATGTGTTCGATATGGAGAGCGAGATCTCCGACGCAATAGACGGCAACTATGCTGTATACATAGACAGTGACAGCATACCGGGTATAAAGAAATTCCATGATGAGATGAACCAGCACAGGCAGTTCTCATTCGGGTTCTGTGCAATATTCATGCTGATAGCACTGCTGGTCATCGTGACGTCTATGAAGCGTATGGTGTCTCAGCAGCGTACACAGATAGGTACCATGAACGCCCTGGGGTTGAAAAGACACAAGATCGTGCTGCACTATGTTTCATACAGCTTCGTAGTGTCTCTGGCGGGGTCTGTCCTGGGGCTGATACTGGGGCCTAAAGTCCTGGGACGCTGGTTCGTCGGTCTTTTCGGCAGCTGGTATACCGTTCCGGGGTGGCATGAAGCATATTCCTGGAACTTCATCGCAATGGCAGCCGTTACGGTCATCGTGTGCTGCCTGGCAGCATATCTCAGTTGCAGAAGACTGCTGAAAGTCCATCCGTCGGAAGCACTGAGACCGGCTCTGCCGAAAGCGGGCAAACGCTGCATATTCGAGCATCTGCCATTCTGGGGAAAACTCAGTTTCCATACACAGTACAACCTGCGTGATATTTCAAGGAGCAAGCTGCGTACTTTTATGGCTGTTTTCGGGACAGCCTGCGGTATGATGCTGACTGTATGCGGCATCGGATGCAGCGATATGCTGGACAATATGGAAAACTGGACCTTCGAGAAGCTGCAGGACTACAGCTGTGAGGCGGTCCTCAGGGAAAACATCACAGAAAAGCAGGCGGACAGAATTGCCGGACGTTATGATGGCGAGCTTGTGATGTCAGGCAGCGTTGAGATAGCTGCACAGCGCCATTCAGATCATGACAGCAGAAAGACGGGAACGCTGACAGTTACAGAGGGCAAAGGAATGTATAATGTAACTGATACATCACAGAATGTGGTAAAGCTGAAAAAAGGAACTGTGGCAGTGACCATGAAGACTGCAGAGGCTCTGGGTCTGTCTGAGGGCGATACTGTCTGGTGGCATGTATACGACAAGAACGAATGGCACAAGTCTGAAGTGTGGCTGATAAACAGAAATCCGGTGGTGAGCGGCCTGACTATGCTGCGAAGCGATTTTGAAAAATCCGGAGAAGATTATGAGCCGACTATGCTGGTTACTGATGAGAAGATAAAGGATGACAGCAGATACATAACAGCTGTCCATGACCGCAGGACTGTAAAGGAATCCTTCGAGTCTAACATGGAGATGATGTATCTGATGGTATATCTGCTGATGGGATTCTCGGCACTGCTGGTGGTGATCGTACTGTACAATTCAGGCAATCTTTCCTTCAACGAGAGGGTCAGGGAGTTCGCTACGCTGAAAGTGCTGGGATACCGCAGTGAACGTATAAGGAGGCTGCTGACACTGCAGAACTTCTGGCTTTCGCTCATTGGTATACTCATCGGAGCGCCTTTCGGCAGAGTGCTGCTGCAGTACATGCTTGACAGCAACGGAGACAGCTACGACTACATTGCAGTGATAGGGACGAAGAGCTATATCATAGCGGGAGTTTTCGTACTGCTTGTTTCTGTACTGGTAAGCTTCATGTTCTCAAAACGTATAAAGAGACTTGATATGGCAGGCGCTCTCAAAGGTGCGGAATGATTTCCATTGATTACTAAAAAAATTTTATAATAACAGTGACTTTTTTGGTGAAAAAGTAGTATAATAGATAACAGATCCTGAAGTGTTCGTTATGGTTCTATAATTCAACCTACATTATAACACTGGGAGTCCGAGTTTCCGGAGAGCTTATGTCGGGCCGTCTTTGAACGGAAGACAGAAGCAGGAACAGGGCACCCCCCTATTGGAAGATAGGGCGTGAATTATTGACCGGACGGCATGTCGGGATTTTTTTTACCCTTTTTTTGATGATTTATGAAAAAATATATAAAATCCCTTGATTTCTGCTAAAGAATGGCATATTATATTGTTAGCACTCGAAATAACAGAGTGCTAACAACGAGTGGATACGGAGGTATAAGATAAATGGCAAAGAAACAATTCAAAGCAGAGTCCAAGAGACTTCTGGATATGATGATCAATTCGATCTACACACATAACGAGATTTTTTTAAGAGAGCTGATCTCCAATGCCAGCGATGCTATAGACAAGCTCTATTACAAGAGTCTGACAGACGGCAATACAGGTATATCAAGGGATGACTTTTCCATCAGGATAGAGACCGACGAGAATGCAAGGACCCTAAGGATAGAAGACAACGGCATGGGCATGACTAAAGAAGAACTGGAAAACAATCTCGGCACCATAGCAAAGAGCGGTTCCCTGGACTTCAAGTCAGACATGGAGAAAAAAGAAGACATAGATATCATCGGACAGTTCGGTGTGGGATTCTATTCAGCTTTCATGGTCAGCGACAAAGTAAATGTTGTCAGCAAGGCGTATGGAGAGGATCAGGCGTATGAATGGGAGTCATCCGGAGCTGACGGATATACTATAAAGGAAGCTGACAAGGAGACAAACGGTACAGTGATCACGCTGAGCCTGAAGGCTGACACTGAAGATGAGAAATACAGCGAATATCTTGACACATACAAGATCAAGAGCCTGATAAAGAAATACTCAGACTATATCAGATACCCGATAACGATGATGGTGGAAAAGTCACGTCTCAAAGAAGGCAGCGAGGATGAATACGAGAAGTATTCCGAACTTGAGACACTGAACAGCATGGTCCCTCTCTGGAAGAGAAACAAGAGCGAGCTGACAGACGATGACTACAACAGCTTCTACAAGGAGAAGTTCTTTGATTTCACAGATCCTGCAAAAGTGATCCATACGAATGTGGAAGGCGTCGTAAGCTATACATCACTGCTGTTCATACCGTCAAAGGCTCCATACAACTACTACAGCAAGGATTACGAGAAAGGTCTGCAGCTGTATTCATCAGGAGTACTGATCATGGACAAGTGTGCAGATCTGCTGCCGGACTACTTCAGTTTCGTAAAGGGTCTTGTGGATTCGCAGGATCTTTCCCTGAACATTTCAAGAGAGATGCTGCAGCATGACAGGCAGCTCAAGGCTATCGCACAGCGCCTCGAAAAGAAAATAAAGAGCGAACTGCTGGAGATGCAGAGCAAAGACAGAGACAAGTATCTTGAATTCTTCAAAAACTTCGGCATCCAGCTTAAATACGGTATCTATGACAGCTTCGGAGCCAACAAGGACAAGCTGAAGGATCTGGTGATGTTCTATTCATCTAAAGAGAAAGCTCTTGTCACACTTTCCGAATATGTCAGCAGGATGAAGCCTGATGACAAGTTCATATACTATGCATGCGGTGAAAGCATCGATAAGATAGATAAACTCCCTCAGACAGAGCTCCTGAAGGACAAAGACTACGAGATACTGTATATGACAGACGATATAGACGAATTTGCAGTACAGATACTCCACGAGTTCGACGGCAAGGAATTCAAGTCTGTTTCAGCAGAAGACCTTGAGATAGAAGAAACAGCCGAAGAAAAAGAAAAGGCTGAAAAACAGGCGGAAGAGAGCAAGGATATGCTGGAGGCAATGAAGGATGCCCTGGAGGGCAAGGTAGCAGAGGTGCGCCTGTCCCAGAGACTCAAGAGCCATCCTGTATGCCTGACTACGAAGGGCGGACTTTCCATAGAAATGGAAAAAGTCCTCAACTCGATGCCGATGGATCAGAAAGTCAAGTCAGAGAGAGTCCTTGAGATCAACGCCGGACACCCTGTTCTTGAGACACTGAAAAAATCATACGAAGCAGATAAAGAC
>CAKQNZ010000053.1 GCA_934255435.1 uncultured Clostridia bacterium
GGTCAGAACTTACCTGACAAGGAATTTCGCTACCTTAGGACCGTTATAGTTACGGCCGCCGATCACCTCAGCCTCTGCTATGATATAGCGAAGGAATATCCTGAGATAAAGACAGACGACTGGTATGTTGATATCATGGCAGCCAACCTGGTGAACGATCAGATCAACAGCAACTTCAACGTAGTGATACTGCCTAACCTCTACGGTGACATCATCACCGACGAGGCTGCACAGCTTCAGGGTGGTGTAGGTACAGCAGGAAGCGCCAACATCGGCAGCAGATACGCTATGTTCGAAGCTATCCATGGTTCTGCTCCACGTATGATGGAGGAGGGCATCGGAGAATATGCGAACCCTGCCAGCATAAACAGAGCGGCAGTGATGATGCTGAGACACATCGGCTATACAGAAAAGGCGACCGAGCTGGAGAAAGTCCTGGATGAAGCCCAGGAAACACTGATAATGCCGGGAGACGGTACAGGAAACTCAGCGGCAGACTTCACATCATTCGTACTGGACAGGATATAGGCAGGTGAACAACAATGGTTCTGTACAAATTTTCCGATGATTCGGAGCGGAGCAATGCGCCCCTTTCGAATTCTCTGCTTGGAAAATTGCAGAAGGATATACTGACCGGGAAGCTCAGACCCGGACAGAAACTGACGGAGCAGCAGCTGTGCAAGGAGTACGAGGTCAGCAGGACTCCGGTGAGGGAGGCCCTGAGACAGCTGGAGACAGACGGTCTTGTGGAAAACATACTCAACAGAGGAGCGTTCGTCGTAGGTATGAGCGAGCAGGACTATGAAGATATGTTCGAGCTGCGCAAAGCCTATGAGATACAGGCTGTCAAGTGGGCTATCGAGCGTATCACCGATGAGGAGATGGACACACTGGAGGAGACTTTCGAATTCATGGAGTTCTATACCATGAGGAACGACATCGACAAGATGCTGACTATCAACAGCGGCTTCCATCAGGTGATATACGAAGCGTCCCACAACAGGATGCTCAGGAAACAGCTGTCATCATACCAGAACTTCCTCAAATACAAAGGAGCAGAAGCGGTATACGACGACGGATATCTTTCCACTGTGCTTGAAGAGCACAGAGCCATCTTCAAGGCGTTCAAGGACAGGGACATCAAAGCCGGCGCCCACGCTATGGAGATACACATAAACCGAGCCAAAGAACGGCGCTGCGGGATATAACAGAAAATACCGGCTCAGCAGGAGTGCATAGACGCACCCGGCAGAGCCGGTTTTGATTTTCAGTCTTATGGGGCGACACTGTCCATTGACCGCATTGCTGATATGGTGTAAAGTTGTGCATAGATGATACTTTATCAGATGAAAGGGGGATGTGAGAACATGAAAAAGACGGCGTTTGTGCTCAGCGGGGGCGGCAGCCGGGGTGCATACGAGATCGGTGTATGGAAGGCTCTGAAGGAGCTGGGTGTAGAGATCGACATGGTATTCGGGACTTCCGTGGGGGCCATCAACGGGGCGATGGTGGCTCAGGATGAGCCGGAGCTTGCGGAGAAGCTGTGGAAGCAGATGCAGACCAGTATGATCTTCGATATAGATACAGGCGAGATGCCGCTCCAGGAGGTCGGACACTCCCGGTCTGCCGGTAAACCTACAGGATCCGCCACAGACAATATCAGCGAAGTCTCTTCAGGGATCGCACAGCACGCTGGAGATAACAGCTGTGAAGGTGTTTCCGGGATCGCTGACAGTCTGAAAAGGCAAAATGACCCGCCTGGGTCATCTGATCGGCGGGGCGAAGGTGCCGGAGACCGCCGGGAGCCAGAGAGCATAACCGGCAGCATAGCAGCAGCTTCAAAGAAGCTTTACGACAACATCGCAGGCAGCGTGGAAGAGAAGTTCGATGAGGCTGAGATCGCAGGACTTCCTGCAAAGGAGGCCATCGCATACGCCAGGGAGATAGTCCTCCATGGCGGAGCAGGCACAGATGGACTGAGGAAACTCCTCGATGACTATATAGACGAGGACCGTGTCCGCAGTTCAGGGCTTGTCTACGGACTGGTGGTGACAGGCGTGGACTTTCCGGCAATGCACGGGCAGTATCTTCTGACAGAGGATATACCGGAGGGCCGTCTGGGCGACTACATCACAGCCAGCGCATCATGCTTTCCGGCAGCCCGCAGGTACGTCATAGACGGCAGATCTTTCATCGACGGAGGATACACCGACAATATGCCGGCGGCAATGGCGCTGCAGCAGGGAGCTGAACGCATCTTCGCAGTGGATCTTCACGCCGCAGGCATAGTCAGAGGCGAGACGGTCAGGCAGGCAAAGCAGCAGACGGAGTTTCACCTGCTGGAAAGCTCATGGGAGCTGGGCAGTTTCCTGACTTTTGACAAAGACAATATCTCCAGGATAATGCGGCTGGGGTATCTTGATATGATGAGGGATGCAGGCAGGTACAGAGGCAAACGGTACGCTTTTGCAGATGAAGCTATGACAGCCCACGATATCATGGGCGCAGAAGCCGCAGCAGAGATCATCGGCCTTGACCCGCTGAAAGTCTACGACAGTGCTGCCGTCATAAATTCGCTGAAAACAAGTCTTACCGGCAGCGCAGGCACAAGAACGGAATTCGTGCTGCACATCGCAGAAAGCCTCGGCAGGGACGAAGCTGACAGTCCGTATATACAGCCGGCAGTCTATGATATCCTTGAAGACTACGTCAAAGCTGCAAATTTTCTGGTGAAATCGGGGATAGTGACAGGAAAGTGATGGCACGGCACATCCCTCATTCCATGCAGATTTTACAGACATCTTATGTAAACTTGACGAAACAGGTAAAGTTATGTTAGAGTTGTCATATACAGAATCTATGGAAAGGTGCTTGATATGCTTATAATAAAAGAAGTTGAATATGCAGTAAGGATAATAGACGAGCTCAGCAGAGAAGGCACGCTTCCGGCTGCCGCCATATCGAAGCGTCAGGATATCCCTTCGCCGTTCATATACCGTGTGCTGAAGAAGCTGGATGCAGCAGAGATCCTGCAGATAAAGCGTGGGCCGAAGGGCGGATACAGTCTCAGAGCCGATCTCGAAGACCTGACTTTGTATGACGTCATATCAGCTTTTGAAAATACTTTCCTTGTGATAGAGTGCATGAAAAAGGACTACGACTGTACCAGGAACAGCAGCTTTGACTGCTGCATGCACAAGGAGTTCGCCCGTATACAGAGTATACTCCGCACAGAGTTCAGACGCACCAGTTTGGCTGAGCTGCTGGGAGAAAACAGCTCATGCTGCAGCGACGGGCAAACAGATCGATAACAGCATAAAATATGAACTGATGCGAGCTCTACTGCATCAGTTCTTTTGTTTTCCATTCAAGTTTCAGTTTCTGCTCTTTTGCAAGAGCCCTGTCTTCCTCGGACATATCCTCGTCTGTCCCGGTGCCTTCCTCAAGAAGACACAGCGGAGGGAACAGCACGCACCACCAGTTTTCACCTTCACCGTTGCCGATGGTAAGATCCAGCGCCTCGTAATTCCCGGCAGGGAACGTCATATCGCCGTATGTTTTCTCAGGTATGTATCTTACTCCAAGACTTGCTTTTACATCATCGTCGCAGCCGTTTGAAGCCACTACGCCTTCTGCTATCTTTTCAAGGCGGCGGCTGTTTTTTCTGATATACTCCTCCATGTCGTCACGGCATGTTATATCCTTGCGGCTCTGCATATGCTCCAGCACAGCGTCACGTACCTTGAGCTTGATGCCCTGGTCACGGGCGGAATCGCTGTTTGCGATGACGTGCAGCCTTATGACGCCTTCGTGCTGGTTGACATTCCCGCCGGAATATGTAAAGAACACGATGGCTCCGAAAATGACTGCCAGAGCAAAAAGAATGATACATTTCTTCTCGTCAGATAATTTTTTGAAATTTTTCAAAACAGTATACCTCCTCACTGTGGTCATCAGAATAATATTTTCCGGTCTTTTGAACGGTACAGATATTATTGCCACCAAATGGCGGGAATATACATATTTCAAACAATAAGCTACAAAAAAGTCAGATGAGACATCATGTTATCAGGCTGAAAAATAACAAAGTTGCTGCGTGAAGACAGCAGACAGAGCAGCTTTTACAGACTCAGAAGTCACGCTGAAGGAACGCTGGGGCTGTTTTGTGGAACGCCGATGTTGTATAATGGTTAGAGTTGAAAAGGAGCTGTTAGCTATGAAAACGATTACGAATGCTGCAGCCAGGAGGGGGAGCCTGGGCAATGGAGACGCTATTTTTGAGTACACTGCCGGGAAATATTACAGGACATATCTTGACGATCCTGTCTGTCTGGATTTTACAGATGACAATTTCAGGCATATGGTAGGATACAGTCAGGATGAGATACACGATCTGTTTCAGGACAGGTATATCGAGATGGTATACCCTGATGACAGAGGCGTGTACGAAGACTTCATAAAAGCCATGCAGTCTGAAGAATGTTCGCTGATGACACAGTACCGTCTGGTTGGTAAAAACGGTGATATAATACATGTCAGCGATACAATGACTTCGAGGATATCGGACAAGGGAGATATGCAGGCTTTCTCAGTTGTTACAGATCTAAGTGATGTACAGTCGGAAGATAATATCAAACATATCTATGATGATATCATTTCATGCGGGATAATAAGATTCACAGATGAGAAGTATCCATCGGTCATTTCCATGAATGAAGGGATGGAGGCTCTGCTATGCGCAGACGGCGGAAGTTCCGGCGTGTTCGAGGACATGAAGGCGAATATATATATGATGCTGCCTTTCGAGTACAGGGAACCTTTCCGCAGATACCTGAAGCAGGCGGGAGACGAAGGCAGTCATGTCAACCTGAAGCTGGATCTTTTCAGGTGTGACGGTGAGCGAATATCTGTCATCGGATGGATATGCAGGGCCGTGCTTGGCGGCAGGTACGAATATCAGGGCGTGTTCTTCGATGCATCGGCATATCTGGAAAATGAGCGGAGCACCTTGAGAGCAGATTTCATAGGTGCTGTCAGATATGTTTACGACAGTGTGTTCGAAGTGAATCTGATGGATGGCACAGTGAAGTGTCTTTGTACCGATGACCATGAAATGACAGCGACCATGCCGGGAGTGCGCATGGTGGTGGATGACGCCATCACATACTGGAGCGACAGGGTCTATCCGGATGAGGAACGAGGCAGATTCAGAGATTTCTTCGAAAATATAATGAGAGACAGATTCGAGGTCCGGATGCCCCAGACCATGGAATTCGGCATATGCAGTGACGACCATATTTCCAAGGGGGGGGAAACCTTATCAGGCACTATTCCGGGACATATTTCCAGCTCAATGATATGACCGGGATGTTCTGCTGCTCTGATATCACCGGTAAAAAGGACAGAAGCAGCGGACTGCAGAAACGCAGCAATCTGATGGAGATCTGGAGAAAAGGCGACATGGTGAAACTTGCCAATGTCAGTGAAGAGACAAGGCGTTTTATCGGTATAAGCAGGAGAGAAATGGAGAACGCACAGCAGCAGGAGCAGGATGCAGAAGAGCTTTTCGTCAACTGTCCGATGTCCTGGAACGATATAAACAGAGTCATAGAAGAAGGAAGCATCGAGTATACAATAGGCAATGACCGTGGGCGGAAGATCCGAAGGACTGCACGTACGATAGCCTCAAGTGCAGATGACGATGTGAACAATCCGTATTATGCTATCCTGTACAATATCATACCCGCCAGGAAAAAGAATGACGGTGCGGTAAATGTCAGGATCAGGACTTTCGGATATTTTGAGATATTCGTAAACGGCTCGCCGGTACATTTCAAAAGTGCAAAAGCAAAAGAGCTGCTGGCTATACTTGTCGACCGGCGTGGAGGATATGTTTCAGCCAGTGAAGCTATAAGCTGTCTGTGGGAAGATGAAACATCCAACAGGAAGACTCTTGCCCGATACCGCAAGGTGGCAATGCGGCTGCGGAACGAGCTGAACGATAACGACATACCGGATCTGGTGATAACCACTGAAGGCAAGAGATGTATCAATCAGTCTATGGTGCAGTGCGACCTTTATGACTACCTTACAGATAAAGAAAAGAACAAAGAATTGTTCCACGGAGCCTATATGCTGAATTACAGCTGGGGAGAATTCACCCAGGCGGAGCTGCTGGAACTGTGATATGGATATCACGCAGCTATATACGACATACTATGGAAAGTGTCCGGATAACGGATGCTTTCTTTTTTCTGTTAAATTCAAAAAAATATCTGAAAGTCACGCTCAGGGGACGCATAAGTCACGCAAACGGAACGCAGGTCATGGTATATATATGCAAGAGGATCAGCAAATACCGGAATGTCATGTTCTGTACGGATTTATGATCTGTCAGGTCGGTGCCATTCCAGAGAGAAAATATTGAGGATGGGAAAAACAAGATAGCAATCCACTTATGGAGAAGTTCCGGAAAGCTGAGGCTGAGTCCGGTTCCGGGGCTTTCTCCACTCCCCTATATGAATTGAAATCAAGATAACCAATGATGTATACAGCAAAATGGCGGACGCCCCTGACAGGCAGTTCGCCATTTTGCTGTTTTTTTGTTCTTAAGTGCTGCCGGCAGAAGCACGCCGGATGCACTGATGTGAAGCCTGCTTTCTGTGCAGGTGTTAAGCAGCGGGGCCGGATATTTCGCCCTGAGCCATGTTTATCTTGCCACCAGCAGCTTCATACCTGCTGTGAGGATGTCTTCTTCGTTTATATCGTTCACAGCCGTCAGTGTGGATATATCGGTCCTGTAGCGTTTTGCAACGTCCCAGAGCGTATCTCCGGGGCTTGTGATATAAAGTGCCATGGTGACCTTCCTTGCAGGGGACGGATCTGCTGATACTGCGAATCCGTCCAGCATGGTGAATGTGCCGGGGCAGCTGACCCATACATTCATCGTGACGGTGACATTGATCTCCAGCTGCCGGTTGTTTATCTCGTCGAACCAGAAATCACGTATCCCGGAAGTGACCTCTGCAGTCAGATGATCTGCATCAGAGTCTCCTGCAGACCTGCTCATTTCCAGTGAGCCCCTGAGAGGGATATCGTTTTCGATGACGAACGGCTCGTCGTCTTCATCAAGGGCCAGTATCCGTGCCATGACAGAGCCTTCTATCACGATACGTCCCTTTTCCGGACGTGCAGTGAGTCTGGCAGGGCAGTATGTACCGTACAGCAGCCGGGAAGGTTTCCTGTCTGTCTTTTCCAGGTCCACTATCTCACGGGAGGATATCTCGCCGGAGACAGGCTCTGTGATCGTGTAAAGCGTCTGGTCGTGTTTTTCGAATATGATATCGTTCTTTTTGTGATATGCGTCGCAGAGCATACTGAGCTCTTTGTTCTCGTAGATATATACTGCTGTACGGACATGGCCTTCAAGGAGGAATCTGCCGTCGTCTGTTATGGATATATTCAGATCGCCGCAGTCGAAATCAGTCTGTATCAGCTCGCTGGCAGGTTCGCTGCCGGGCATGATGAACTGAGTGAAATCCGTTTTGTTGGAAAGCTCACATACTGCTGTGACGCCGTCGTCTGAACCGGCATAGAATATCCGGGAATGTACGGTGGCGTTTATCACCAGTTTGCCTGCGGTAATCTGCTTGTGGTTTTCCACCACGTTTATAACAGTACTTAGTATCTTTTCAGGGAAAGGACTGCCTTCTCTCGGATTTATCTCCTGAGATATCTCAGTCTGGTCTTCGGTACGGGACAGCATATCGGATACCGGCAGTGTTTTTACGAGCGGTACGAAATCGTCGTTACTGGCGTCTCTGAAAGTGTCCAGCTCTTTTTCGGTGATGGTGCTGCAGGATATGCGCAGCTCGCCTCTGGCAGTGAATTTGCGCTCGTTCACTGTTTCAGAGGTGCATCTTATGACAGACACAGACGGTATGAAATGAGTGCAGATGCTGTCTGCACAGCACTTATCGGTCCTGAAGCTGATGCTGGAGCGTATCACGTCCACAGGCATATCGCTGCCGCCTGCTGGTTTGTATATCGTAAAGACAGTGATGATTCCGGATACTGTGTCGTTTCGGTCGTACATCGTGCCTGCGGGTCTCGATATGGAAACGCTGCATTCTGCAAAGAGTATCTTTTCTATATCCGGCATGGTATCAGGCACCAGCAGTGTCTCTTCGAAAGGTACCGTGATGGATTCCGGCGTGCTGAGGTTCTTTACGATGATCCTGTCATAGCGAGGTGCGTTTTCCACCGGAGCAGGAGGCATATGTATGATATCCGGTGCCGTGTCGTCTTTGGCGGAACGTGAGTCATGTCTTGTATATAAAGCGGGGATGTATGGCGGTGCTGCGACCTGTGTGTCGTTGCTGGCTGTACTGTATGGGGATGCACCTGAGATGTAAAAGCTGCCGGCTGTGGTATCAGATGTATCAGGCTGTTCACCGCTGCCGGAGGCAGATGGATCGGGCACAGTATCAGCAGAGGTCTTTTCATCAGACAGGTCTTCGCTGTCTTCCTGCGACTTTGCTTCAGGCAGTGTTATATGTGCGTCACTGGCTTCGGTGTGGCGGTCCTGTGCATCATGCGATACCGTGGACGTCTGTTTTCCATGGTGGTCAGAAGCTTCACTGCGTTCTTTTGATGCAGCAGAGCTTCCGACGGAAGATGAAAGCTCATCAGTACCTGGCAGGCTGTCAGCTGTGTATCCATGCTGTCCTGACAAGTCGTCATCAGGGCTTTCCGGGGCTTGCTTCTCACGGATGGTTTGTTGTCCGCTGTCTCCAGCGCTTCTTTTCTCTGTCTTCTGCAGTTTGCCTCTTTCGCTGTCTGCCTGATTTTTTGCATGAGGTTTTACAGATGATGCGGGAGCATGAATTGCCGAGTCCTGTGCGGAGCCGGTGTCCGCCTGCATGTTTTCCATGACTTCAGGCGGGACTTCTATGTACGTGAGTCTATCGGACCCGCCGGTATCCCCGGTCTGCGGTCTTTCTGCAGCAGGACGCTGCATCTGCGATGTGCCGGCAGAGGAGCTTTCTCCGGTATCCACAGGGACCTCTATGTACTGTTTCGGACCGGCAGTTTCATTTGAGGTATGAGATTTATCGGCAGAGCTGTCTCTGCTGACAGGTAAATTATCATAAGGTGATGTAGTCATTTTGCAACCTCCTGTATCAGTTACAGGATTATATGCAGCAGACGGGACTGTTATGACTGTAAAAAAGAGATACATCCGCCCGTCTGTTCTGACGGGAATGTATCTCCTGTATAATGTTCCTGTATGGATATCCTGTTTAAAGATGTCTCTGCTGTACGCCTTCTCTTATGACAAGGTCCTTGAGCCTTGCTATATGGACGTCAGCTGCATCTCTGGCAGCTTCGGCGTTGCCGCTTTCGATGGCTTCGATTATAATCCTGTGTTCCTCAGGCATATTATCTGCACGTCTGAAATTATCGTAGTATATATATCTGAAACGCAGTACCAGCTCCTGGAGCTGTTCGATCATCTGAACCAGTATCTTGTTGTTGCAGGATTCGACGATGATACGGTGGAATCTCGTATCGTATTTTATCATATCCTCCATGCTGCCTTTGATCACAGCTTCGTTGTATTTTGTTTCGATTTCTTTGAGTTCTGCCATTTCTTCCGGCTGCATGCGTGATGCTGCAAAGAAAGCGGCAAGACCCTCCATGTTCTCACGCACTTCCAGTATCTCCACCATGTCCTGCGTGGATATCTGTGATGCGTATGCGCCACGCCTGGGTTCGATCACTACCAGGCCTTCTTTTTCAAGTTTGCGGATGGCTTCTCTGATAGGCGTGCGGCTGACTCCCATCTCTTCGGCCAGTTCGACCTCCATCATCCTGGTGCCCGGGATTATAGCTCCGGTAAGTATCTGCATTTTAAGTTCTTCGTAGACCATCTCACGGAGTGGTCTGTGGTTCTGTATGTCAAAATTCAGCATATTACTCCTCTTGATTACTCCTTGTACGTACTTATCATATCGGCTGGTGTTACCATGTGGTGCGGGTCCACATACTTTCTTTGTTTATGTCCAGCATAGTCCGGCAGACTCTTTTCGCTTCGTCTATACTGCGGCACAGTCCGAAAACAGTGGGACCGCTGCCACTCATGAGCACACAGCCGGTTTTACATTCTTCCTGCATCTTGTTCTTTGTATACACAATAACAGGATACCTTGTCAGCGTGAAATTTTCAAGTACATTGACCATATTTTTTGACAGTTTGCTGTAACTGCTTTCTGCAACGGCAGGGATGAGTATGTCGTGGTCCGGGTGCTCAGGTATCTCCATTCTGTCGATGCCCTGATACACTTCGGCTGTGGATACGCTGATAGGGGGCTTCGATACAACAAGGTAACTGCGGAGCCCTTTCAGCGGTCTCAGGTCTGTGCCTGTGCCTGCTGCCAGTGCACAGTGACACGCCAGGGGATGACCTTTGAATCTTGCTTTCAGCGCCGGGTCTGCAGCGGCCTGCCCCATGATGCAGAACGGCACGTCCGAGCCCAGCTCGCTGCCGAGCCTGCAAAGTTCTTCCAGCGGAAGATCCAGCTCCCACAGGACGTTCATGGCGTGTATCACAGATGCACAGTTGCTGCTGCCTCCCGCCATGCCTGCGGCTACGGGTATGCGTTTTCTGATATCTATGCGTATTGTGCCGCCTTTGCCTGCACCGTATCTTTCTGCCATGAGGCTTGCTGCCTTGTATGCCAGGTTGCGGTGATCTGTGGGAAGATAATACCTGTTTGTGGAAAGGTTTATCCTGATATCGTCATATCGTTTGTTTCCGAACCATCTGACGGATATATCGTCGCAGAGCAGTATCTGCTGCATTATCATTTCGACTTCGTGGTACCCGTTGTCCAGAAGTCCGCATACGTCGAGGCTCAGATTTATTTTAGCATATGATTTCAGTTCTATCTGTTTCATGATACCTCCTGTGCTGTGTCATAGAAAAAGGCGGGCGCATCGGCCCGCCTGTATTATCTTTTCAGCTGATGTATCCCGGAACTATTTCTTTTTCTTGCCCGAATTTTTCTTTTTACCGTTTTTCGGATGTGTAGTACCTTTATTGGAATACTGTGTTTTCTTTACTTTGACTTTGTATGTGCTGCCGGCTGCGCTGATCGGTCTCGGTTTTGAAACTCTTGAATTCGATGAGGCTGCAGCTTCTTTTTCGAGGATCTCTTCCTCGAGTTTTTCATCGGCTCTGCGCTGTTTTTCTCTCTTTTCGGCTTCTTTTGCTTTTCTTGCTTCATCTTTGCGGACGATCTCTTCAACGGATCTGCCTGTTTTCTTTGCTTCCTTGTAAGGGTTCACCGTTTCGCTCTTTTTAGCTTCATGTTTCTGCTTTTCGGCTTCTTTCTTAGCGCTGCGGCTTGTGAAGAATATCATGCCGACGATCATCACTGCCATCATTATCATGTAGACTGTCGACGATTTTGATTTGTCCAGTGTTTTGAACGAGATGGTCTCGGTCTTGCCGAACTTTGTGCCGTCTGCTGCCTGCAGACCGCTGCCTATAGTGAGCGTGTAGTTTGTATTGCCTTTTATCTCCACTTTGTTGTCCACATTGTCTGATACGACCATCATCAGGCCTTCTTCCTTGTGGCTGTAGTAGACTTTGATGGGGAGCTTCTTGCCTTTGTTGTCTGTGAGTGAGAACTGCTTCAGATTAGATTTTCTGACGCTGTCTGATTTCGGAAGCATTGCTGTGTCGAAGTATATCTTGACACTGAGATTTTCTACTGATACGCCTTTTGCACCGTCGTCAGGTGTAGATGATTCGATCTTGAAATTTGAAGTTCCTGATGCGGCAGCACTGGTGTTTGCTGCGAAACATGCAGGAGCTAACATGGATACTGCCATGATGATGAGGCAAACTATTACGCCTGTTCTTTTCATTACTGTTTTTCCTCCAGCTTCCTTTTTCTTAGTTTTTTAAAAAAATCCTTCATGAGACTGCTGCATTCTTCCTGCATGAGTCCTGTTTCTATTTCAACGAAGTGATTGAGTCTGCTCTCCTGGGGTATGTTGAAGACCGAGCCGCAGGCACCTGACTTGGGGTCCATGGTGCCGATGAAAAGCTTTCTGATCCTCGACCATACGATGGCGCCTGCGCACATGCTGCATGGTTCTGTGGTGACGAACATGGTGCATCCTGTGAGCCTCCAGCCGCCGAGAGCCTTTGCTGCCTGTCTTATGGCT
>CAKQNZ010000054.1 GCA_934255435.1 uncultured Clostridia bacterium
ACGCAGTCCTGCTTAGATGTGAATCCGATCACTCCGCCCATTGGAGTCCCTCCTTTTTATCTGTGTCCCGGTCTCCCGGATAATAATCTTTCTCAGTGTCCTGATGCTGCAGATGCCCGTGCCTGCTGTAAAGTCGATGTCTGTCGATCTTCCGCCTGTCTAAGTCCATGCCGCCGGCCTGGCTGCATCCTCAGCTGATCTGTGCCGCTGCCTTTATGAGGCCTTCTGCCAGGATCTCGTGCTCTACCTCCAGCACTCTGGCTGCCAGCGTGTCCGGCGTGTCATCCGGCATCACCGGAACTTTTCTCTGCAGTATTATCTCTCCTGTATCCACGCCTTCGTCTACGTAGTGCACCGTAGCGCCGCTTTCCTTCTCGCCGCCTTCGATCACTGCCTTGTGGACTCTCTTTCCGTAGAATCCCTTGCCGCAGTACTTAGGTATCAGCGAAGGATGTATGTTGATTATCCTGTTCCTGTACTCCTGTATTATATCCGGGGAAAGGACTCTCATGTAGCCTGCCAGCACCACCAGATCTGCCCCTGACGCCTGCAGCTCCTCAAGGACCTGCTCCTGCTCCAGCGCCACTGCTGTGGCGATGCCTGCCTTCGCCGCACGTTCCAGTGCAAAGGCGTCCGCTCTGCTGGCTATGACTTTCACGATCTCAAGGCCCGGCAGCTGCCCTGCCTTTTCCTTGTCGATCAGCGCCTGCAGATTGGTGCCGCCGCCTGAAACCAGCACGGCAACTTTCTTGTTGTCACTCATATCTGTTTCCTTCTGCCGCCGTTATGACAGCCTGTTTTATATTTCCGCTTCTGTCTGCAAAATCCCGGTCCCGGCTGCCGGACATGCCGTCAGCCCGTCTTTCCGGTGTTTTCCTGCAGACTCCGGGAGCATAAGCTCCCGAAGATATCCTCATTCTTTGCCTAGTCTTCGCAGTCCAGCAGGACTCTCTCTTCTCTGCTGTCGCCCTTGCTCTCTACTATCGTACCGATGATGTCGGCAGTCTCGCCTGCAGCTCTCAGAGCCTCTACGACACTTTCTGCATCAGCCTCGTCCACTACCATCATCATGCCTACGCCCATGTTGAACGTGGAGAACATTTCTTTTTCTGATACGTTTCCGTGCTCCTTCATGTAAAGGAATATCTCCGGTATCTTCCATGAGCCGATCTCGATATCGGCTGCTGTGCCTTCAGGCAGTATCCTCGGAATGTTCTCGTAGAAACCGCCGCCTGTGATATGCACTATGCCGTTGACGTCGAACTTCGGCAGTACGGCTTCGCATGCATTGGCGTAGATCTTCGTCGGTCTCAGGAGAGCTTCGCCCAGTTCCTCGTCCAGCTCGTCCACGATGTCATTGAGCTTCATGTCCAGCTTGTCGAAGAATATCCTGCGCACCAGTGAATATCCGTTGCTGTGTATTCCTGATGATGCGATACCGACGATCTTGTTGCCGGTCTTTATCTTCGCACCTGTTATGATTTTTTTCTTGTCCACGATACCCACGGAAAATCCCGCCATATCGTATTCGCCTTCGCTGTAGAAATCCGGCATCTCAGCTGTTTCACCGCCTACGAGAGCACTTCCGCTCTGTTTGCATCCCTCAGCTATGCCTTTGACGATGTCGGCTATCTTCTCAGCCCTGACTTTGCCTGTTGCTATGTAGTCGAGGAAAAACAGCGGCTTGGCGCCTTGGCAGAGCACGTCGTTTACGCACATTGCCACGCAGTCGATACCTACAGTGTCGTGCTTATCCATCATGAATGCCAGCTTCAGTTTCGTGCCTACACCGTCAGTCCCTGATACCAGCACCGGCTCCTCCATGTCCTTCACGTCCAGTGCGAAAAGGCTGCCGAAGCTGCCCAGTCCTGTCAGCACGTTTTCATTGAAAGTGCCTTTGACATGTTCCTTCATCAGTGAGACAGCTCTTTCGCCTTCTTTAGTATCGACACCGGCGTCTCTGTATGTTAATTTCTTTTCTTCCATGGTCAGTCCTCCAAATCCATATCCAGCTCAGGGAGTTCCATCGGATAGTCCCCCGTG
The DNA here is from genome assembly GCA_934255435.1 of uncultured Clostridia bacterium. Taxonomy (GTDB): domain Bacteria; phylum Bacillota; class Clostridia; order Peptostreptococcales; family Anaerovoracaceae; genus Lentihominibacter. The sequence continues at coordinate 2,044 of CAKQNZ010000054.1, forward strand.
AAGCAGGCTGTGCAAATTTTATCCTTACCCATTCCAATGGCTTCCAGCATGCCTTCGACGCTGAGATATCCCAGCGAATCGGCGCCTGTCATCTCGCATATCTCCTCGATGGAATGATATGCAGCCACCAGTTTGTTTTTATCAGGTGTATCGATCCCGAAGAAACACGGGTCCGTCACCGGCGGTGACGCCACACGGATGTGCACCTCTCTGGCGCCGGCATCCTTGAGCATCCTCACTATCTTGCCGCTGGTCGTTCCTCTGACTATGGAATCGTCCACCATTATTATTCTTTTTCCGGCAACATTGCCTTTCAGTACATTCAGCTTGAGTCTCACGGAAAGTTCACGCATCCGCTGATCAGGCTGTATGAATGTCCTGCCTACATATCTGTTCTTGATGAGACCCTCACCGTAAGGTATCCCTGACTCTTCCGCATATCCTATCGCAGCCACTGTGCCTGAGTCGGGCACCGATATGACCATATCTGCCGCAACGGGACATTCCTGTGCCAGTATCCTGCCGCAGCGGCTCCTTGCTGTGTATACTCCTATATCGTCTATCCTGCTGTCAGGTCTTGAAAAGTAAACGTACTCGAATGCGCATGATGCACGCTTGCCTTTGCCGCAGTCATAGGACTTCAGCTTTCCGTCCTCTACGACTACCATCTCGCCCGGCTCCACGTCTCTCACCAGCTCTGCTCCCAGCAGCGGGAACACGCAGCTTTCGGAGCTCAGCACATATCCGTCTTCTGTCTTTCCGATGCAGAGCGGTCTGATACCGTTGGGATCCCTGACTCCGATGAGCTTGTCACCTACGGTGATGACCAGAGCATATGCTCCCTTTATCTCCGTCAGGGTCTTCATGATAGCCTCTTCTATCGTGTGGTCGTTGACGTATTTGGCGATCAGCGCTGCTATGACTTCTGAATCTATGGAAGTCTGGAACATCACGCCGTTGCCCTGCATTCTGTGTCTCAGTATGTTAGCATTTACAAGATTGCCGTTGTGGGCCAGCGCTATGGCTCCGCCCCGGTAGAACACTACCAGCGGCATTGCATTGGCTGCATGGCTCTCGCCTGCCGTGGAGTATCTCACATGGCCGATGGCTATGTCGCCCTGGAGCCTGCCGATAATCTCGTCGTCGAATACCTCCTGCACCAGTCCCATGTCCTTGTGGTACTGGATGTTTCCTGCCATGTTCACTGCTATTCCGGCACTTTCCTGACCTCTGTGCTGCAGCGAGTGGAGCCCGAAATAAACGCCTCTTGCTATGTCTTTGCGTCCCGGTGCGTAAAGTCCCACTACTCCGCACTCGTCGTGGAATTTCTCTGCTTCGAACAGTGGTCCCTCCGGGTCGATCCCCAGATGCTGCTCTTTATGACAGGCTGTGCCTGCCTCATCATGCATGTATTTTCTTTGCGGTTCTTCGTTCTCAGGTCTCTTCATGCACATCACCCGCTATGCCTTTACCCTTCTGAGTACTTCTGCATAAGTTTCTTCGATGTTGCCCAGGTCTCTCCTGAATCTGTCCTTGTCCATCTTCTCATTCGTCTTCACATCCCAGAGTCTGCATGTGTCTGGTGAGATCTCGTCTGCCAGGATCACTTCGCCGTCGTAAAGGCCGAATTCGATCTTGAAGTCGATGAGCTTCAGTCCCTTGTCCAGGAAGAATTCCTTGAGAGTATCGTTGACGATGGCTGCGTACTTCTTAACTGTCTCCAGCTGATCCTCTGTCACCAGTTTCAGTGCCAGTGCATGGGATTCGCACATCAGCGGATCCCCCAGATCATCGTTCTTGTATGATAATTCGAAAGTCGGCTTGTCGAACACGATGCCTTCTTCAACGCCGTATCTCTTTGCAAAGGAGCCTGCCGACACATTCCTCATAATGACCTCCAGCGGCAGGATCTTAACTGCCTTCACAATGGTCTCTCTGTCGCTGATCTGTTCAACGAAATGAGTAGGCACGCCTTTCTGCTCCAGGATCTGGAATATGATGTTTGTCATCGTGTTGTTGACTACGCCTTTGCCTACGATCTGACCTTTTTTCTCGCCGTTGAAAGCTGTGGCGTCGTCTTTATAGTCTACGATCAGAAGTTTCGGATCGTCTGTTTTGAATACTTTCTTTGCTTTTCCTTCGTAAAGCTGTTCTAATTTCTGCATGTTATCTCCTCCTTGCCGGCGGTTTCTCCGCCTCTGGTATCTATACGGGATCAGTATCGTGACTGCCGGTGCCTGTGAAGCTTCGTCCGCTCCGCTCTATGACCCGGCGCTGCGATACCGCCTTACTGTTTATCGCTGCCCGAATTCTCTGTCGAGAGCTACTATATCTTCTTCCTGCTGTTTCTTGAAGTCCTTGATCTTCTGTCTCAGCTGCGGATCTGCTGCTGCCAGCATCTGCACTGCCAGTATCGCTGCATTCTCAGCTCCGTCTATAGCCACTGTTGCCACAGGCACGCCCTTTGGCATCTGCACTACAGAAAGGAGTGAGTCCAGTCCGTCCAGTGTGCTGGATTTCATCGGTATGCCGATCACCGGAAGCGGGGTCGTTGCTGCCAGCACGCCTGCCAGATGAGCTGCTTTGCCTGCTGCTGCGATGATCACTCCGAAACCGTTGGCTTCGGCATTTGCTGCGAACTCCTCTGCCTGTCTCGGAGTCCTGTGAGCGGATATGATCCTTGTCTCGTATTCCACGCCGAATTTTTCCAGCATGGCTTCCGCCTTCTGCACTACCGGGTAGTCCGATTTGCTTCCCATTATTATCGCTGCTTTCATGATTACCTCCTGTTTATCTGAAGTATTTAACGCCTGATTCGAAGATCTTCATGTCCTTCTCACCGGCTACGTTCTTGTACACGTTCTTTCCTATACGTTCCGAATGGCCCATCTTGCCGAAGACTCTGCCGTCCGGTGATGTGATTCCTTCTATCGCCAGCACCGAACCGTTAGGGTTGAATTCGATGTCCATGGACGGCTCGCCGTCGTAGTCCACATACTGTGTTGCGATCTGGCCGTTGGCTCTCAGGCTTTCCAGTACGTCCGGCTCTGCGATGAATCGTCCTTCGCCGTGGGATACCGGGATAGTGTAGATATCGCCGATGTTCGTGCCCGCCAGCCATGGGGACTTCACTGATGCGATGCCTGTCCTTACAAGGCATGATGCATGGCGTCCGATCTTGTTGTAAGTCAGTGTCGGGCTGTGCTCAGTCGCCTCTGTGATCTTTCCATAAGGCACAAGACCCAGTTTGATGAGCGCCTGGAATCCGTTGCAGATACCCAGCATCAGACCGTCTCTCTTTTCAAGGAGCTCTGTCACTGCATCTGCTATGGCAGGGTTCCTGAAGACTGCCGTTATGAATTTTGCCGAGCCGTCCGGTTCGTCTCCGCCGGAGAATCCGCCCGGTATCATTATCATCTGACTCTGACGGATCTTGCTTTCCAGCTCGTATATCGAAGCTTCCAGCTCTACCGTAGTGAGGTTCCTGATGATCTGTATCTCAGCCTCTGCGCCGGCTCTTTCGAAGGCTCTCGCTGAATCCACTTCGCAGTTGGTTCCAGGGAACGCCGGTATTATCACTTTCGGTCTTGCAGTCTTTATTGCAGGACCTGAGCTGTTTCTTTCTATGAAAATTTCTCTGTTTACTTTAGTCGTGTCTTTGCTGTCTCTGAAGTCGGCAGTCCTTACAGGGAAAATGCCTTCCAGCGGCTTCTGCCACTGAGCTGTTATCTCTGACAGGTCCTCTGCTTCTCCGTTGAGGCTCAGTCTGCCGTCGTCTGTCGTCTTGCCAATGATCTCGAAGACTGTGCCGCCCAGCAGCTCTCTTGCGTTCTCGTATGCCGGGATCTCCAGGATCACCGATCCGTAAAGCGGTGCCAGCGTGTCAGCTGTAGTCTTTGCATCAGCTCCGATGCCATTGCCCACTGCCATCTTCACCAGAGTCATGTAGATGCCGCCACGGCCTACTGTGTCTGCTGCCAGTATCTTTCCTGCTGCTGCCAGCTCTCTGATCTTCGCCATGTTGTTCCTGTAAACATCGAAGTCCAGTATACCGTCTTTGCCTGCCGGTGCTGTTATCAGAGCCAGCGTGCTGCCTGCCTCCTTGAACTCCGTGGAAATGACGTCGTCTGCGTCCACTGCTGTGATCGCAAAGGATGCCAGTGTCGGCGGCACGTCGATGTCCATGAATGTGCCGGACATGCTGTCCTTGCCTCCGATGGCAGGGATCTCAAGTTCCTGCTGCACTCTCAGTGCACCCAGGAGCGCTGCCATAGGCTTGCCCCATCTTGCCGGATCTTCGCCCAGCTTTTCGAAATATTCCTGGAAAGTCAGTCTGATCTTCCTGTAGTCGCCGCCCATTGCAGCTATCTTCGTAACTGAATCTATCACTGCGTAAAGTGCTCCGTGGAACGGACTTGCCGATGCCAGCTGCGGATCGAAGCCGTAAGCCATGATCGTTGCAGTATCTGTCTCGCCCTTTGTCACTGGGAGTTTCGCCGCCATGCCTGCTGCCGGTGAAAGCTGGTATTTGCCTCCCAGCGGCATCAGTACTGTTGAAGCACCTATGGTGCTGTCGAATCTTTCTATGAGACCTTTCTTGCTGCAGCAGTTGAGGTCTGTCAGGAGCTGTGTCTTTGTCTTCGTTTCCTTGAAAAGGCTGTCCCTGATGTCGTCGCTGCCTGTCATTGCTGCTTCCGGAGCCTTTGCATATGCATCTGCAAACTGCTGAGCACCGTTGGTATTGAGGAAGTCACGACTGAGATCCAGGATGCACTTGCCTCTCCAGTGCATGCGCACACGGTTGGTGTCAGTGACTTCTGCCACCTTGGTAGCTTCGAGGTTCTCTTCAGCTGCATATTTCATGAACTGCTCTGCCTTGTCAGCGTCTACGACTACGGCCATTCTTTCCTGGGATTCCGATATCGCCAGCTCCGTGCCGTCCAGTCCTTCGTATTTCTTAGGCACCAGGTCGAGATCTATTTCAAGACCGTCTGCCAGTTCACCGATGGCTACCGATACGCCGCCTGCGCCGAAGTCGTTGCAGCGCTTGATAAGGGTAGCTACTTCCTTTCTCCTGAACATCCTCTGTATGTTTCTTTCAACAGGCGGGTTGCCCTTCTGGACTTCTGCTCCGCACTGGAGGATGGATTCTTCTGTATGTTCCTTTGATGAGCCGGTGGCTCCGCCGCATCCGTCACGGCCTGTCCTGCCGCCCACCAGTATGATAATGTCGCCCTTCTGAGGAGTCTTCCTGATGACGTGGTCCGCTGGTGCCGCACCTACGACTGCGCCGATTTCCATCCTCTTGGCAACGTAATTTTCATGATATACTTCGTCCACCTGACCTGTCGCAAGACCGATCTGGTTGCCGTATGAGCTGTAACCTGCAGCTGCTTCCTGAGTGATCTTTCTCTGAGGGAGTTTGCCACTGAGAGTTTCCTCAACAGGCTTTCTCGGGTCTGCCGCCCCGGTCACACGCATAGCCTGGTAAACGTATACTCTGCCTGAGAGCGGGTCTCTGATGGCTCCGCCAAGACATGTTGCCGCACCGCCGAAAGGCTCGATTTCTGTAGGGTGGTTGTGGGTCTCGTTCTTGAACATCACGAGCCAGTCTTCCTCTTTGCCGTCGATCTTTGCCCTGACCTTGATGCTGCATGCGTTTATCTCTTCGGATTCGTCAAGATCCTGCGCCTTGCCGTGCTTTTTCAGGTACTTGGCTCCGATGCAGGCCATGTCCATGAGGCAGAGATTCTTGTCCCTGTCTCCGTAAACGTCGCTGCGCATATCCATATATCTTGCAAAAGCTTCGCTGACGATGTGTCCGTAAGGACTTTCCTCGAAGCCTATGTTCTTCAGTGTAGTGTTGAAAGTGGTGTGCCTGCAGTGATCAGACCAGTATGTGTCGATGACCTTCAGCTCTGTCAGCGTCGGGTCACGATGCTCGTCGTCACGGTAGTACTGCTGCACGAATTTTATATCCTCAGGACTCATAGCGAAGCCCATGTCTTTTCTGTATTTTTCAAGTTCATCCGGCGTATATCCTGCAAATCCTGTGATAACGGCAACGTCTTCGGGAACAGTCGTTTCCATTTCCAGGTTTTCCGGTTTTTCAGCCGACGCCAGCTGGGAGTCCACAGGGTTGACGCAGTATGACTTCACTGTCTCCGCCTGCTGCTGAGTGAGGCTGCCTTCAAGAACGATCACTCTGGCGAACCTTACAGTTGCGTCTGCTGCCGAGTTCATCAGCTTGATACACTGTGCCGCCGAGTCTGCTCTCTGGTCGTACTGTCCCGGCAGGAATTCAACTGCGAAAAAAATTGCAGAACCCGGCATATCAGGCATCGTTTCCTCGTAAACGGTGTCTATCGCTGGCTCTGCAAATACTGTAAGTTTTGCTGCTTCGTATGTGTCGTCATCTATTCCGTCGATATCATAGCGGTTGAGGATCCTGATACCCTGAAGACCATCAAGGTGCAGGTTTTCCTTAACATCAGCAAAAAGCTGAGCTGCTTCAACGTCAAAACCTTTTTTCTTTTCAACGTAAATTCTTCTTACCATGGTTTTTCCTTTCTTACATGAAAATCGGTCATTACTGACATATCTGACTTGTATCAGAACACTGTCTCTGCGATCTCCGTCACCATGCTCAGGACGACTGCACTGTCGCTGCCTGCTCTCTGCATGGTCCTGTGTTGTATGCCGGCTGCCGAAGCTGTGTTCTGTAATGTTGCTTTGCTGTCCCCGGGATATATATCCGGCGAGGGCAGTATCGTTCTGTATATTATGGTTTAATGTTAGCACTTTCAGCTATAAATCGCAATAATTTTACTTGTACTTTTTGAAAAACTTGAGTTTTTCCGAATTATTATCTTTCTATTAGTTTTTATAGTTCGGGTTTTGTCCTGATGTAAAAAAAGTCAGTCTTATCTCACAGTCCAGTCACATTCATACAACTGGTTTGCATCTCCGCAGCAGATACAGCTGCACCACATGAGTAACAATGTAACACTGCTGAAATACAGCGGTTTCGAACGTCAGCATGCACGATCCGGCAGCAGCAGCCGGCATTATTTCAGCCAACCGGGAGCTGCAGCAGCTTGATCAGTGAATGAAAAACTTCATCGTGCAAAAATCCGAATATTCTGTTTTTGCCAGGTCAGGACTTCCGGATCCAGCAGCAGCTGATGGGACGTTTTTGGCTTTCAGGCTGCAGTTTTCGATACTTTTCAGATCCAGGCAGCTGTTACACCCGACCGGCCGCCTATTCCTGATACCTCTGAAATAACATATATATCAGTAAAATTGTTCGTATTCGCTGATTTTTTGAAAACCCCTTGTTATTTTTCAAAAAATCTGATAAAATCTTAACAAACCGTAAATACGGATCATCGCACAATAAGGATTTGAAAATCGATCATGCTACAAAATTACTGCCGGAAATCAAGTGTGCTGCACTCTGACTTCGGCATTTTGTTTTTATGAAAGACTTATTGCCTTTCCCTGACACACGATCCGTTAAGAAGACCCACAGAACTATTTGAGATGGAGGAAGTAATTTATGAAGAAAAAGAACAGGATACTTCTGGCTATGTGCATGGCGTTCTGCATGATGCTGTGCCTGCTGCCTGTGCATGCGGCAGCTGAAGATGCCAGACCAGTCGTGAAGATCGATGTGAGCGGAGACGTCACAAAGACCGATGACTACGAGATCACAAGCTCGAACATCAAGCTTTTGCAGCCGGACAAGATCTATGAGCTGACAGGTACGACGACAAAAACTATCAATTACTGGGGCAGCAATGACCTCAATGCCATCAGGACTTTCTATCTGCGTCTGAACAACGTGACGACCGACAATATCACCGGCACCAATTCAGATGGAGCGAGACTTGTAGTAGATGTACCGGCAGGCACAGTCAACAATATCGGATCGATGTACTCAGTAGATCTGAACATAACCGGCAGCGGCACTATCAACGCAACTTCACTGGGCGTAACACAGTCGACCAGGGTCCCTAACAAACTTTACATCAAGGATACGACTATCGTGACACACGTTGCCAGAAACAGCGACGGCTGGGAAGGTGAATGTGTACTGGCGGGTTCTGCCAATGTGACTTACATCGGCAACGGCAAATATGCACCGCTGAAGCTGGGGCAGAAAATCGGCAACACTCATTCCCTGACTATCCAGGACAATGCAAAGCTTTACTGCCTGCAGGATGACAGTAAGCCTGTAACGGCTTACTCCGTCAGCGGTATGGAGATATTCGGAGGTGCGACCCTTACGCTTAAAGACAATGGATATCTGGAAGCATGCGGCAGGGACAGCACAGGTGAATATGCAGGATACGGTCTTGTGACTTACGGCGATATCAAGGTACAGGATAACGCAACCATCAAAGCGACCGGTTATGACGTAGGACTTTGCATAGAAGGCGATCTGACAGTCACAGGCGGAAGCATCACTGCCGAAAGCAGCGGCAGCAACGGAATATATGCTTCAGGCACTATAGGCATCAGCAATGCCGACATCGATGCAAAAGGCTACTATCCGGCTATATTCGGCGACAAAGGTGTTTCTATATCAGACAGTACAGTTAAAGCTGAAGCCACTGGCGACTGTGCGATATTCTCACATGGCTCTGTAACACTCAAAGACAGTCTTGTAAATGCAATAGCTCCGGATGATGATCGTGGCATCAATGCAAACGACGGTGTCAAAGTCTCAGGCTGCTGGATACAAACTTCCGGCACAGAAACACTGGCTGATGATCCGGACACTATCGCCGACAGCGTGCTTTTCAACAAGAGCAAGGGAAAAACCATCGGCAATGCAGCTCTTCTGGCTGACGAAACTATTGAAAAAGATATGACGCTGGACATCGGTGAAGGCACATCCCTCACAGTCCCTGAAGGCAAGACACTGACAAACAACGGCACTATAAACCTTAAAGGTACTCTGAACCGTGATGGAACGATCATATGTAACAGCCATATCGGTGGCACTGCTACATGCACAGATAAAGCAAAATGCGACATCTGCCTCGAGCCTTACGGCGAACTGGCTCCGGACAACCATTCAGATCTGAAGCATGTCGAAGCGAAGGCAGCGACTAAAACATCCGAAGGCAATATCGAATACTGGTACTGCAGCGGCTGCGGCAAATATTTCAGTGATGCAAACGCAGAAAACGAGATCACTGAAGCTGATACGATCACTGCTAAACTGACGGACGATCAGAAAAACGATAATAAAGATCCTAAGCCTTCCACTGACAACAAAGATAATAAGAAGGATCCTGCAGGTGAAACAAAATCCACAAAGACAGGCGATAATACAAACCTTGCAATGTGGCTCGCACTGCTGGCCCTCAGCGGAAGTGCTGCTGCAGGTATCACTATCGTGAGCAGAAAAAAGAGACACTCCGGCAGATAGCCAACGGAAACGATTCAGACAGTTTATATAGTAAAAGTTTCATACGAAACTTTTACTTATATCCCGGAAATATCAAAAAAGATATTTTCTTCATAAAAAACTAAGCGTATCGGAATAATGCTGTAACAGCATATTTCGATACGCTTTTTTTGCCGCAGCCAGATGTGGTGTTTTTGAAAATTCCACGCTCCATTTCATCCCCTTCCTCATCGCCGCCGGCTTCCAGGAGAGGCCCGCCTCCGGCATCTCGCTTCAAATGGGACGTTTTTGGCGTTCAGATGACTGGTTTCGATACTTTTCTGGTCCGGGCAGCTGTGATATCAGCTGTCGAAGCGATCATGACCTTCAGGATGGGTCGTTTTTGAATAAAGCTTCGCTGTTTTCGATACTTTTCTTATCGTCGCTGGCCGGGGGTCGTGCTGTTATACATGATACAGCAAAGCCGATCGCTGATGCAATGCCAGCGACCGGCTTTGTTCATATGCTATGTTTTTTTGCTTTTCTCAGCTGAATCACTTTTCATATTCTGATGCTCTATCAGTTTCCGAACACTTTGTTCCACAGATTGCTGAAGAAATCTCCTATTTTACTGAAGAATCCGCTGGCGGAACTGAGGTCGATATCCAGTTTGGAAAGCTTGTCGTAAAGACCTTTTGCCTGGGCCTTGAGAGTATCTATATCAAGGTCCAGCTTCGATATCTTTTCCATGAGTGATGCGAGCTGTGCTTTCTGATCGTCGGTA
>CAKQNZ010000055.1 GCA_934255435.1 uncultured Clostridia bacterium
TCATCAGCTTCAGCAGCGCCAGACGTGCTTTTTCACCGCCGCTGAGGGCTTCTACTTTCAGGAACACTGAGTCTCCTCTGAACAGGAACCTTCCCAGTATGTTGCGAAGCTCCGGCTCTGAGTAGAGCCTGTATGCATCCTGCAGCTCGCCAATGACTGTATTGCTGGCATCAAGAAGCTGCTGCCCCTGATCGTAATATCCGAACTGGACGTTGTGACCTATCTTGATCCGGCCTGTGTTTGCAGTTAGCTCGCCCATCAGCATCCTGACAAGAGTCGTCTTGCCTATGCCGTTTGCTCCCACGATGCAGACACGCTCGCCCCGCTTGATATCCAGATCCACGTTCCTGAAAAGTTCGACTCTGGCTGAGCCGTACCCGAATCCCTTGGAAAGCCCTTCTGCGAATATAACGTCTCTGCCGCTCTGGAAATTTTCTCTGAAATTCAGTTTCATCCTGCTGTGGCCTCCGTCAGGCCTATCCATGACCTCCATGGCAGAAAGGCGCTTTTCTCTGGATGCGGCTCTCTTTGCCAGCTTCTCTGTGCCACGCTGCTTGAACCTTCGTATCATTTCCTCCTGGCGGTCTATTTCCTTCTGCTGCTTCTCGAATTTTCTCATCTCGGCTTCTCTGCGTACTCTGCGCTCCGAAGCATAGAAGCTGTAATTGCCTTCGTATATATGCAGCTTTTTGTTTTCGACTTCGAATATCCTGGTCACTGTCTGGTCGAGGAAATATCTGTCGTGGGATACGATGACCACAGTGCCTTTATATCCCTTGAGATACTGCTCCAGCCATTTGAGCGTACCTATATCCAGATGATTCGTGGGCTCGTCAAGGAAAAGTATATCCGGTTTTTTCAGCAGAAGGCATGCCAGCGCCAGTCTTGTGCGCTCTCCTCCGCTGAGAGTGGATATCTTCTTGTTGTAGCTTTCTGTCGGAAACGCCATACTTGAAAGTATGCCCGTTATCTCACTTTTATATGTATATCCGCCTTCACGGTCATATTTCTGTGTAAGTGCATCGAAACGCTCCAGGAGCTTCATGTTTTCTTCTTCGGAAGATGCAGTTTCCATCTTCTGTGTCAGCTGCTCCATTTCTCTTTCCATTTCGGGGAAACGGCTGAAGATGACTTCGACTTCTTCGATGACCGTTTTCTCTAAATCGAATCCTCCGTCCTGTTTCAGATAACCTGTCTGCAGATCAGAGGATATGAAAAAGTCACCGTCTTCACAGGGCAGCTCTCCTGTCAGCATCCGCAGCAATGTACTTTTGCCTGCGCCGTTGACGCCTATGATGCCTACCCTTTCGCCTTTGTTTATATGGAACGATACCTTGTCCAGTATCACGTCAGTCCCGTATGCTTTTGTCAGATCTTTTGCTGATACTACTATCATTTTTACCTCTCAACGATAATCCTATAATTTAAGGTCAGGCACAGCATCCAGCGTAAGGTCGTCTCTGCCGCCTGCCATGTATTTATAATATGCTGCACAGCCTATCATAGCTGCATTGTCTGTGCAGAGTACCGGCGACGGATAATAGAGTTTCAGTCCATGCCTGCTGCACTGCTCCTCCATCATCTCCCTCAGCCTGCTGTTGGAGGCCACGCCACCTGCCATGACGATACGGTCCTTGCCCATGTCCAGCGCTGCCGATACAGTCTTCGCAACTATAACGTCAAGGACTGCAGCCTGGAAACTGGCTGCAACATCTGCCGTATTTATCTCTCTGCCTGCCTGTTTTTCTGAATTTATGTAGTTCAGGACTCCTGTTTTGATGCCGCTGAAACTGAAATCAAGGCTTCCTTTCTCCAGGAACACACGCTTGAAATTCACAGCCTCCGGATCTCCTTTTTTAGCAAGCTTGTCTATCAGCGGGCCTCCGGGATATCCCAGCCCCAGCACACGTGCAACTTTGTCGTATGCCTCTCCGGCTGCGTCGTCTCTTGTGCCGCCCAGCACCCGGCATTCATTGTATCCTGTCACTTCAACTATGTTAGTGTGTCCCCCTGAGATCACCAGCGCCATGAACGGCGGCTCGAGCTCAGGATGTTCGATATAGTTGGCGCTGATATGTCCCTGTATGTGGTGCACTCCTATCAGCGGCTTGCCTGTAGCAAGGGCATAGGCTTTGGCAGTGGCAAGACCTATCAGCAGAGCGCCTACCAGCCCCGGTCCGTACGTCACACCTATCATATCGACTTCATCAAATGTCACTTTGGCTTCCGCCAGCGCCTGATCCACTACTGTGTTCACGTTCTGCAGATGATGCCTCGATGCGATCTCCGGCACCACCCCTCCGTAGAGTTTATGTATATCTATCTGCGACGAAATGATATTGGACAGGATCTGGCGTCCGTCCAATACCACAGCTGATGCTGTCTCATCACAGCTTGATTCGATTGCAAGTGTTACTTTTTTTCCATCTTTCATTTTGTGTTTCGTCCTTCTTCAAGTTTCCTGCTGCACTGGTTCTCACCGTTGAGATGCCTGCAGTTCTCGCATGAGGTGTAGTCGCTCATGCTGAAAACATCGAAATCATGCTTTCTTGAAAATTTCCTGCACTCCGTCGTCACGACGTTCATGTTATCTCCTGAAAACTGGTCCATGACTGCCTCCTGATAAATTAGCTTTACAGCTATTATCTGCATATCATGACTTTTTATTCTGCCGGATTTTCAGGGCACATATTCTCATGATGTCGCCACATTATCATGGCATCCTCGCCGTTGTTGAGATAGTATCCCTTTCTGACGCCTTCGATGCGGAATCCGTGCTTTTCATAAAGACCTATCGCAGCTTCGTTGGACCGTCTGACTTCAAGGGTATGATGCTGTATACCCTCGGAAGTAGTGAAATCTATCATCGTATGGATTATGCCTGATGCGATCTTCCTGTTCCTGTAGCCGGGTTTCACGGCGACATTTGTGATATGTCCCTCGTCCATTATCCACCACAGTCCTGCATATCCCACGACACTGCCCTCAAGCTCAGCTACGATGTAGAAAGCTCTGGGATTCTCCCGAAGCTCGTAGTCAAGGGCATCAATGCTCCAGGGATCAGGGAAGCACAGTCTCTCTATCTCGTATATGTCCCCGATGTCACCAGGACCTGCCTGTCTTATGATAACATCTGCCATTTTATCACACCTTTTTGCTGTCTTTTTCCTGCATCTGCTGTTTCAGTCTGCGTTCGGCCTCCGGTATCCTCATATAGTCAGGTTCGACTTCGCTGTACGGGATGCCTCCGTGCTCGCCGAAGGCTGCAGCACCGAGGACCGCAACAGATGCAGCGTCCTGATATCTTATGTTTTCAGGGGCTGTCTGTGTTCCTTCCGGTCTCAGCTCAGCTATCAGCTCGCCGTACTTGTCGGAACCGTCGCCGAGGATCAGTATGCTGCTGTATCCTGATACCAGCTCCAGGAATTCCTGCACTGTATACGGGCCCGCCTTTATCTCCTCCTGAGGGTATCCGCCCTTTATGAAATATCCGCCGGCATATACCTGCTGCCTCCTTGCATCAAGCATAGGGCATATCAGTGTATCTGCATCCGTATGACCTGCTGCATTCAAAGCCAGTGCCTGAAGACTTGATACAGTCACGCAGGGCACTCCTGTTATCTGCGACAAAGCTCTTGCTGAAGATATACCTATCCTTATGCCTGTGAACGAGCCAGGCCCTGCAGATACTGCGATTACGTCCATATCGTTTGTCGACGTTCTGCTTTCTGCCAGGATATGCTCTATCTGCGGCATCAGATTCTGCAGATGCGAGAACCTGTCGCTGCCGTGTATCTCCTGCAGCATCTTTCCGTCTTTCATGACTGCCGCCGATGCATATGCGCCTGTTGTTTCGATACTTAAAACATACATCTGTATATACGTTCTCCTTCTTTACTGCCATACTCTATGTATATCCTTATGGCGTCCTCCGGTATTATATCTTCTATCAGATCCGCCCATTCTATGATGCACACGCCTTCTCCGTAAAAATATTCTTCGTATCCCAGCTCGTACATCTCCTCAACATCGCCTATGCGGTAGACATCGAAATGAAAAAGAGGCAGCCTGCCGCTCCTGTATTCCTTGACGATATTGAAAGTAGGGCTTGTGATAACATCGTCTATCCCAAGTCCTGCTGCGATGGATTTAGTCAGCGTGGTCTTGCCGGTGCCGAGATCTCCCGTAAGCGCTATCACTGCGCCCGGCTCAAGATCCTCCGCCAGATCTATGCCGAATTTTTTTGTTTCATTTTCGTCTCTGATGATAATAGTTTTTTCTTTCATAACTTTATTATTGTACCACATTCGTCTGCTTTTTTCAGCAAAAAACTGAAAGGCCGCACTGCCGGCGGCTTCCGGCTGTCAGATCAGCGGAAGATATACCTGTCATGCGGCCCTGATATGCTTGTTGCTCATGTACTGCCTATCTGTGCAGGAAGGCTGAAACTCTCTTGTAGAGAACGAATGTCACAAGTCCGTTCACTCCTGCCTTGATGAGATTGAATCCTGCTATGAACGGCATCAGATCCCAGACCATGCTCCTTGGAACGCCCATGAACAGCGGTGTTATGATAAGATTCGCTCCCACCATTGCTGCTGCCATGGCAAGTATGCCTGCAACAAGTGCGATAACTGCACCTTTCCTTGTCTTGTTGAACTTGTATATGCTTCCTGCTACCAGCACCAGTACGCCTGTTGCGATGACGTGCATTATGATGCCGTATGCGCCGCTGGCTGCACTGACCGTCACGCCCTGTATCACTGCCGTCACCACTGTCAGCAGCAGGCCTCCCAGCGGACCGAATGCAAATGTACCTATCAGGATAGGTATGTCTGCCGGATCGTATTCCATGAACGACACTGCCGGGAATATCGGAAAGTGTATGAAATATACAAGGACTATGGAAATCGCTACAAGCATCCCCATTTTGGCAAGTATGACTGTTTTGTGATTCATTTTCAAATTTCTCCTCAGATTATGATAATAATGATGATGTTATGAAGGGATCTGTCAGGACGGTCCGGTATCTTTGCCGGGCCATAAAAAAAACCTCCGGAAAGGTTCCAGGGGGCTGAAATTTCATCACTTAAATACACATGAAGTATTCTCGTTTCTTTCATCCGGACTGTGACCGTCGGTACGGGGTTCACACCCGTTCGGCATCCGCAGCACATGATATTCTCTGCTGCATCCGCTCGTGGACTCGCTGCCTTGGCAGACCACCACCGGTGAGGACTTTCACCTCGCCCTGAAACAGATTTTCATATATTTATTATAAACATATAACATCTTTGCTGTCAATATAATAGAGCAAAAGCATCATAATAAAAAACCAGCCATATTGCAACATACATCATGACTGATTTTTTATGGATTATATTTTTCTTATCTTACTTTGTTGTTTTGAACAGAATCCCTCTTACCGTTCCTTTTGGATCCTTTATCAATATATATGCTACCCAGATAACCATTGCAAGCGCAATAACCGAAAGCCCGAGAAAACCATCGTTTATCATATCTGCCGGTACCGGCGAAAAATACTCTGACTTAAGCTCTGCATACTCGAATATAGCATCTCCCAGCCACATAAGCGAAGCACCCCAGAACATCCAGCACAGCAGGCTGATTTTCAATTCGCGTGCTTTTTCACTGCTGTACCATACTATCGTGCATACTATAGCTGCAAACACTGTTATTAATAATGTCATTTTACTCTACACTCCTCGATCATTATTTTACTGCTGACTGAAGTTTTTCCTGTCTGTTTTCCATAGCCTTGACTACACCAAGCATTCCTACCCAGACAGCTGTGATTATCACCGCCATTGTAACACCTATAGTTGCCATTTCATGCAGCATAACTGCCGTATCTGCAGGGTTTTCTGCTGCTGTAAGGAACGGAAACCATGGGACAACTTCACCATGCCAGATATGTTCGAAACATAACAGAACTGCACCGCCCCACAGCATATTTGCAAGCCATCTCAGTTTCCTTGCAAATGAAATTTTGCCAGCTGCCTCTTCCTTTGAATCCACTGTCTTCTTTGCCGCTGTTACAACAACTGCTTCTGCAGCTGAAACTAAAAAACAAGCCATTTTTTGAACCTCCTCTAAATCAAATAATGTTAACTTTTGATTACAGTTACATACACAAACAAAAAACGAAGATACGATTCTTTTTTTCGTAAAAAGAAGGTATATCTTCGTGATATGTATTCGCTAAATATTCAGTTGTTTATTATCAAATAATCTATTATCTTGTTTGTATAATGCTACTGCATATTTGTCAGCTTCATGCTAACTATTACTTTTGCAAGTATAAGTCTGATTATCATTTATGTCAATATATATTTTAATATTTCAAAAAACGATAAAATTCAAATTGACAAATCCTGAATAAATTGATATAAGTATACTTACATGCAGAAGCATATCTATGTCTTTGAAAAGATATATACATTCGTTATCACAGGACAACAAAATATTACAAAAACATATCCACGAAGGCTATAAGGATCATTAATGAACAGAAAAGGTCTTCGTTTTTTTGTTGTCAAAACAAAACTGCTGGATCCGTAAAAGAAAGGATATAAAATGCTCAATCACGTTAATTTACACCATACTATTCGATGGAGAAAACGGCCGCTGTCAGTACTCCTCGTACTTACTATGTGTCTTGGCACTATCAGCATCAATATACATGCATCAGAAACCTTAACATCAAAGGAAAAATATCAGTAAAGGACTACGTTGGTGGTATCGCAGGGTTATGCAAGTGGCATATGCGGACATAATTACGGCGGCAGGATTTCAAGCTACATAAATAACGCCGAGATCACAGACAATGGGTATTGTACAGTTGGTATCACAGGATACAGCCAGCTTGCTTCTGTAACAGATTCTGTGAACAAAGACACTGTTTCAGGAAATGAAAATACAGGTGGCATTGCCGGCAAGATCACTGCCTCAGGTACATTCGGTCTGCACAGCGGCTGCAGTAACAAAGCTCCGGTATCAGGTATCAGCAAGACCAGTGGTATCTGTGGAATATCTGTCTGAGTAGTAAAAAAGATGATAATTACCAGACTATTTCAGACTGTTACAACACAGACATGATAAGTTCAAAAAACCATGCCGGAGGCATCTAAGGTGACAGGACTGAAATCCCATAAAAAATATTATGTGCAAATCCGAACATATAAAAAAGTTTCTGGTAAAAATCACCATTCAAAATGGTCTGAATGCCAAAAAGTATATCTGAAATAAGAATTGCTTATAACTTGTATTTGCTTTATATCTCTGCTGCCTGTAAAATCATATTATCAGAAGAACACATGGGTATAATATATTTTATACGGGAGAAAATCAGGACATGAAACATTATGATGAATACAGACAGAAACTCTGCACGCCTTACGAAGCGGTAAAAGTCGTCAAAAGCGGCGACTGGGTGGAGTATACAACAGCCAACGGTTTCCCGGTGCTTCTTGACGAAGCGCTTTCAAGGAGACGTGACGATCTGACGGATGTGAAGATCAGAGGCAACCTCATCTTCGGTCCGATAAAAGTCGTGGAATGCGATCCGGAGCGTGAACACTTCATTTACAACAGCTGGCACTGCTCCGCATATGAGCGGAAACTCTGCGACAAGGGACTCTGCAACTACATACCGATGGTTTTCAGGAACGTTGTCCAGTACTACAAGCATTTTCTCGAGATAAATGTCGCTATGATCGCAGTGACACCTATGGACGACCACGGTTATTTCAATCTTTCCGGAGCCACCGGCATAGCCAAGGGGATACTGGACAAGGCCGATGTAGTCATACTCGAGGTGAACGAGAACCTGCCTAAGATATACGGTGCTATCGGCGACAGCATCCACATATCCGAAGCTGATATGGTGGTGGAAGGTCCCCACGGTCCTCTTTATCAGGTGGCTCTGGAGGAGCCTACAGAAACGGAGATAAAGATAGCACAGAACATAATGCCGTACATCACTGACAGCTCCACGCTTCAGCTTGGTATAGGCGGGCTTCCCGGAGTCATCGGAAGGATGATAGCTGATTCCGATCTCAAAGACCTTGGCATGCACACAGAGCTCTGCTCCGACGCATACTACTACATCCATGAGGCAGGCAAGCTCACTAACAGATATTCCACGCTGAATCCCGGCAAAGGAGTCCTGGGCATAGCCTTCGGCACAGAAACGCTTTACGAATGGATCAACGAGAATCCCGGCATAATCTCATACCCTCTTGAGTATGTGAATTCTCCTGAAATAATCGAAAGGATAGACAGGATGATATCCATCAACAGCTGTATATCCACAGACCTTTACGGGCAGGTTTGCGCCGAAAGTTCCGGCACCAGACAGATAAGCGGTACAGGCGGACAGCTGGACTTCCTGACAGGCGCTGCCATGTCTAAAGACGGCAAGGCTTTCATATGCATGCCTTCCGTATTCCAGGAAAAGGACGGCACTGTTGAGTCGAATATAAAGCCCATGTTCAACGGGGATATCGTGACCTCACCGAGGAGCCAGATGTATTATCTCGTCACAGAATACGGAGCTGTGAACCTGGTCGGCAGGAGCACCTGGGAACGTGCGGAAATGATAATATCCATAGCCCATCCGGACTTCAGGGACGAACTTGTGAAAGCTGCTGAAAACCAGAACATATGGTGCAGATCGAACAGGCGCTGAACCTGAAATCTCACAAAATACAGAAAGGGTCCGGCTTTCTGAAGAAGCCGGACCCTTGTTTTTATTCTGAAATAATATCGTTTTCTTTATTGCTGAATATCAGAAAATGTTGCATCTTATCCTGTTTCCGGTTCCTTTCCCGGCGTACCTGCGGGCTGACGGGATCCTCCTGCGGTATCCCACGGTTTCAGCCGGCATTTTTCATTTCTACCATGACAGCTCTTTTCTTGCCTGCGGCCTTGGCAGCATAAAGAGCTCTGTCAGCATAGTCGAACAGCATATCGTAATCCTGCCTGTCCGGTCCTGCCACCACGAATCCTATGCTGCAGGAAGCATCTACGGAAAGCCGGCTCCTGGCAAGTCTGCATATACGTTCCTGTATGAGTTCTGATTTTTCTCTCAGAGTCCTGCGGACAGCACGGTCCTTTACGAAAACTATGAATTCATCGCCTCCGAACCGCCCAAGTATATCGCATGTGCTGAATGTAGCTTTGATGATATCACCTGCCAGCACCAGCACCCTGTCGCCAGTGCTATGACCGTACCTGTCGTTTATCTGCTTGAAATCATCCATATCTATTATACACATAGCGTACTGATACCCTGTATCCCATGAAGACAGCTGATCGTCAACCGCTGTCCTGAAAGCCTCTTTGTTGAGCATACCGGACAGCGGGTCTGTCATGCTGAGACGCTGATATTCAAGACGCATATCATAATCTTTCATCCTGAGATTCAGTATTATCTGGATTATCGCTATAGAAAATACCAGTCCCACAGCGGAGTTGATTATATCATGCTGGGCTACCGAATGGGTTTCGAAAATGCAGGCCGCCGCTATATAGAATATCTCCGCTGCCGACAGCAGCGCATATACATATGTCTGCGGTATTATGAAAAGTGTCGGCAGCACTATGTACATCATGGATATGGACGAGGCCTGCGTATTGTACGGTACGAATATGTCTATACCTATGGAAAATATCAGCACCACCGCATCGAATGCCATGCACATGGCAAACGCCACCCAGTAGTTCTTTTCTTTTTTTCTGCTGTACAGTGCTGCACACACCAGACACAGCAGCAGTGCGGGCAGGAAAAGCAGATGATTCGTCCTTATCTCCCACTCTTTTACTACTACGGGCATTATGACGAAACAGCAAAGCAGCAGGACTATCGCACTCAGACTTATAGCCTTCAGATTCCTTATATTGCGCTCTGCCGCTTCATCCTGCGTATCTCTGTAATACACTTTTCTTTTTTCACGTTCATTTGCAATGTATACTGCAGGTTTCACTACGACCTCCCCATGTATATGCTAACGTTTTTAAAACTTCTGCTAATTCATTATACAACATCCGGCACTGCGATGTTTCACAAAAAACAGCTATATGCCGACAAAAATCTACAAAATCATATCTGATGCAGTTCCCTGTTCATGACTTTGCGCTCGAATCTGTCTGCATCATTGAATCTGCCGATGACTACGATAGCGTCGTCTTCTTCCAGGATATGATCTGACGATACCACGGACAAAGTTATATCCGGTTCTTTTTCGACGGCAATGAGTTTCAGTCCGTACTTTTCCATATCCAGTTCTCTTACTGACTTGCCGCATACTGCTTTTCCGACCTTTATTTCCGAAACGACCATATCTCCGTTCAGACGCATTATATCCAGTGCTTTCGACCCCAGCAGCACTGCAGCCAGACGTGTAGCGGTCTCCCGCTCGGGATGCACCACCTCCGCTCCTATCTTTTCAAGTATCATGCCGTGTTCGATGCTGTCCGCCTTGGCGATGACCCTTGACACTCCCAGCGTCAGCAGGTGCAGAGCAGTCATCAGGCTGACATCTACTTTCTCCGCTATACACACTATCGCCGTGTGACATTCACCTATACCCGTGTCCTCAAGGGCATCCTTTGTGATATTCTGCATATGGAAAGCATCCTGCACATACGATCTGACCTGTCTCAGCTTGTCCTCATCGCTGTCGATGACCATGACGTCAGTGCCAAGCTCAGACAGAGCCTTTGCCAGCGACATCCCGAAACGGCCAAGACCTATAACTGCAAATCCTGATTTTCTTCTTTCTCTCATATAAAAACTCCATTCACGATATATCAGCCTATAGTGATATCCTCCTCCGAGTATCTGCACGCAGGCACTTCCCTGCTCATCCAGACTGTTGCCAGCGTCAGTGCACCGAGCCTTCCGGTATACATCGTCAGCGACAGCAGCACTTTGCTTACGGCGCCAAGATGCGGTGTGATCCCTGTAGAAAGGCCTGTAGTCCCGTAGGCGCTGACAACTTCAAATGTTATCTGCTGGAAAGTCAGCTCAGGCTCTGTCATACATATCAGGAAAACCATGAAAACTATGACCGACGCTGCCATGACGAATACCATGAATGCCTTCGTCACCGTGCTTTCCGGTATCGTTCTCCTGAAGGCTGAACAATGCCTGCTGAAAACCGTGCTGTGTGCTTTTCTCGCAAGTACGAAAAAGGTTGTCGTCTTGATACCGCCTCCTGTGGAGCCGGGAGACGCTCCGATGAACATCAGCACCATCAGCACAAGAAGTCCTGCATTGCTCATAGACCCCACCGGCACACTGGCAAAACCCGCAGTCCTGGCCGAAACGCTCTGAAAAAAAGCTTCGAGCCATGAAAACCTGCTGCCCTCCGAAAGTTTCAGCAGCAATGTGCCTCCAGCGATAAGTCCGGCAGTAGTCACCAGTACCGCTTTGGTATGCAGCGACCACCTTGCCGTTTTTTTCCCTGACAGGAGCTCTGTTATCACGAAAAATCCAAGACCGCCGAAGATTATCAGTGCGCTGGTGACTGCACACAGCCATGTATCGGACTGATAGTTTGCAAGGCTGTTGCCATTGCCCAGCACATCGTAACCTGCATTGTTGAAAGCTGCGATGGAGTGGAATATGCTGACACGAACTGCATCTGCAAAATCATAGTCGTGACTGAATGTAAAGAAACTGCAGGCAGCTCCTGCAAACTCGAAGGCAACGGTGACATAAAGCACTGCCTGCACGACTCCCTTGATGCCCTTTCCTGTGGAAAGATTCAGGGCTTCTTTTATAAGTCGCTGGCTCCTCATACTGAACCTGCCTCCCGCTGCAAGGATTATCATGACTCCGATAGAAGTTATCCCCAGTCCGCCTATCTGTATCAGCACTGCCAGCACCACCTGCCCGAACAGAGAGAATGTCACACCGGGATCGACGCTGACAAGCCCTGTCACACATACTGCACTGGTAGCTGTGAACAGGCTGTCCACAAAGTGTATGCCACATCCGTCTGCCGATGAGGCCGGCATCATCAGCAGCAGCGTGCCTGTCAGTATTATTATGAGAAACCCGGTGGCT
>CAKQNZ010000056.1 GCA_934255435.1 uncultured Clostridia bacterium
GGCTGCTTTCCGGTGCCGGAAGTATGCCTTCTACTCTGGCAAACTGTGTAGCTGCCTTGAACACTTCTGTCTGCTCTACTGAACGTGCCTCCATGAATCCGTCATGGTAAAGCTGCGAAAGTATAGCACTCATTCCGTGGTATCTCAGACCGCCTGCATGGTTTGCTGACGGTATGAATCCGCTTCCCAGTGTGTACATCTTCTGCAGCGGGCAGACCTTGCCTGTATCGCAGAAGTCATATGCGTATCTGCCTCTCGTGAGACTCGGACATGATGCAGGCTCCACTGCTACGATCTGATAATCTTTCTCACCTCTGAGCTTTTCTCCCATGAACGGTGCGATGAGTCCTCCCAGATTCGATCCGCCGCCTGCGCATCCGATGATCATATCAGGCTCTATACCGTATTTGTCAAGTGCAGTCTTTGTTTCAAGTCCTATGACTGTCTGGTGGAGCAGTACCTGGGAAAGCACGCTTCCCAGCACATATCTGTATCCTTCTCTCGATGTAGCCGCTTCAACGGCTTCTGATATGGCACATCCCAGACTGCCTGTAGTGCCCGGGTGCTCCATCAGGATCTTCCTGCCTACTTCTGTGGTTTCTGACGGAGACGGGGTCACTGATGCTCCGTATGTCCTCATGACTTCTCTTCTGAACGGTTTCTGCTCATATGAGACTTTTACCATATATACCTTGCAGTCCAGATCGAAGTATGAGCATGCCATTGATAATGCTGTACCCCACTGCCCTGCACCTGTTTCTGTCGTCACGCCTTTAAGACCCTGCTGCTTTGCGTAGTACGCCTGAGCTATAGCTGAATTGAGCTTGTGGCTGCCGCTGGTATTGTTTCCTTCGAACTTGTAATATATCTTTGCCGGCGTCTGGAGCTTTTTCTCAAGGCAGTATGCTCTGACCAGCGGTGAAGGTCTGTACATCCTGTAGAAATCTCTTATCTCCTCAGGTATCTCTATATATGGCGTAGTCTCGTCCAGTTCCTGTTTTACCAGTTCTTTGCAGAAAACGCCTTCCAGTTCTTCTGCTGTCATTGGTTTATGTGTGCCAGGGTTGAGCAGAGGTGCCGGTTTATTAGTCATGTCTGCTCTGAGATTATACCATGCCTTAGGCATTTCGTTTTCTTCAAGGTAAATCTTGTAAGGTATCTTTCTGTCTGTCATCGTCTTTCTCCTTTTACTTTCTTTGCTGCGGCGGATATATACCGCCGTCCTCCTGTTTAAAGAGTCTCTGCAAAGATCACCGCTGCTGCATTTCAAACGAAAATGCTCACTGTACAAAAAAACGCTCATCCTCTCTCAAGGACAAGCGTATGCCTGCGGTACCACCTTGTTTAACGTAAACACGTTCTCTCTGCAGAGTGCCATCACACTCTTAGCCCGTTACGCCGGCTTCACGTCTCAGCTACTGAGCAGTGCATGATGTCGCTGCCTTTCACCTTGCCCTCGGAGGCCCATTTACTGAAACTGCATCTGCCCGGATCTCACCGCCCCGGACTCTCTTGGAGACCGTACCTCAGTTTTACTTCCTCGTCTTCGGTTTAAATTATTCAATCTGTTATATATGCTACCATGGTTTTTTTGTTGTGTCAACTATTTTTTTGACAGTTATTTGTGTTGCTGCCATAAATCATTTGCCGGTCCTGCAGTTTATCTTAGTCAGATATTTGATGCTCCTGTTGCCGTAGGTGTCATCACAGAATACTGCACGCATCGGACCTGTGCCGCCTTTGGTGAAATACCCAAGGGTTTCTCCGTTCCTGGAATATGCTATGAGCACCCTGTCTGTTTCTTTGCCGTCTGCTGCAGATGAATATCCGTCCCCGGCAGACATGATGACCGTTTTATACTTGCCGACACCTGCATCCTTCAGCAGCTTATCCAGCATCACGCCAGTGAAGTCTCCTGCCTCGTCACCTTCCTTGGCAGACTGCAGCTTTACATACTGTGTTTCAGAGTCCATTTTCATTATCTGCGACAGCATATATTCTGCCACTGCGTTACCATCCATGCATATGGTCACCGTCGTTCCGTCAGCAGCATCATCGCTGCGGTTCATCCAAGCGGCTGCCGCCACTATGACGATCAGCACTGCTGCAAGGACAGCGATGAATTTAGGCGATATCTTCAGTCGTCTTTCCATTTGTGACTTCCTCCTCCCGATGACATCAGCGACGTTTTGCTGAACAGCTTTATAAGCTGCCATCCGATCAGTCCTCCTGCCAGTCCTGAAAGGGCCGCCATTGCAAACACAAGGATCCGATATACGCCCGGAGCTCTGAAAAATACGACATTGACGCAGGCTGTACCGGTCATATTAGCTGCGATACCCGCCAGTGCACAGCATCCTGCACAGCAGCATCTGTGTCTCGTAATGAGCAGTAGCAGTTCGACTGCAAGACCCGGACATATATATGTAAAAAGACTCATTATGCCGTGGGAGCCGACTACACCAGTAAATATCACAAGCAATGCCTGTATCGTGCTTATTATGAAAGCTGTGCCCGGTTTTTTGACTATGCCGTAGCCTATGACTATCCACATCATATAAAATCCGCCTGCGAGAGCTCCGCTTGGTATCGCAAAAGGGCCGCATATGATATGTGCTATGGGAGCCACTATCTGTTTCGTAGCTATGTCCAGAGCTGCCATAACAGCCATTATCACAAGTTCATAAAGTGTGAATTTCTGAAATAATCTGTTCATCTCAAGTTTCCTGTTTCCGTTTATGATAGCTTACTTGTAGCTCACTTCGATATACTGTATATATGAGCCCCAGCCCTGTACGTTATAGTCCTGAGAGTCGTTGGTATATGTGTCATAATCTGCCTGTCCGTACACAAGCTTGAACGGCGCCGGATATTCGGAATCTTCATCAGCCTCAACGACAGCTATGATAGGATCGACTTCTTTCTTTTTGTCGGAATCATTATCCTTGAAAGCGTATTTGCCGTAAAGCTCATCCACATAATACTCTCTGGTATATCCGTCGCTGCAGACTACTTTCATGCTGGTGCCGTCTGTCTTGAAGCCTGCGTCTTCAATCAGTGTTTTGAGATCCACGCCTTCGTATTCCTCAAAGAATCTTGCGTTCTGTACTTTTTTGTTCCTGCCGCTGTACGTATTCTTTTCCATACCAAGCTTTTTAAGATCGTCAGCTGTATACTCCTTCTGCGTGCTTCCGTCGGATATAGTCAGGGTCGTCGCTTCAGGATCCACCTTGTACTCTGAAGCCGCCTTGCTTTCGCTGCCTGCGCTGCTACCCTTGTCAGTGCTGCTTCCACAGGCTGCAAAGGACATCGCCATGATGATACATAATAATACTGCCAGTAATCTTTTCATTTCCTATTCTCCTATCTTTATTTCTCTGACACTCTTGACCCATTTCGAGACCTGATTCTCCACAACAAGTCTCATAGGTCCGAAACCATTTTCTTTATTGAATCCGGCTGCTTTCTCATCAGCTACCAGTGGTGCTCCGTTCATACTGTAGGCTATGATTACATCACGTTTCTCGCCCTGCTGATATTTGCTTTCTATCCCGTTCATGACATCGTTCACATCAAGGGTCGTGCTGTATCCGTCTTTGCCGATGACTGTGATTCTGCCCGGTTTATCCAGTCCGTCTTTAAGGTTTTCATTTATGAGTTCCTTCAGCGCTACGCCCTGGTAAGCATTTATGCCGTTGGATGCTCCGAAGGAGTCCCTTACACCTTTTTTCTTTTCAAGTTCGGCCAAGGTATATTCTCTTGTCTTCTTCACGCCGCTTCCTGATATCTTCAGAGTCGTTTCACGGTATTTGTCGAAAGGCGTCTTGTCGTGAGTCCACTGTCCCTGTTCAGCTTTGACTTTTATTTCCGTGATACGGCTCACATCCGATGTCTTTACAGGACCTCCTTTTTCCGGAGACCTGCCGTTCTCACGTGTTATCAGAATCATCTTGTCTCTGTTCTTTTTCAGCTGTGAATACGTGTATGTTTTTTCCTGCACGCCAGTCACAGTGACTTTGTCGGCGTCCACAGTCACTCCGATCTCCTCAAGCAGTCCCGCCAGAGATATGCCCATCGTATCCGCATCTGTCACCCGGAGGTCAGTATACTGCTCGATCTCGTTCACTGTGAGTTCCGTTTCCTTTTTCAGACCTTTGCCAGTGAACTTTATCTTATATCCGCCGTAAGGATTTTCTGAAAGCTCGTCTTCGCCGGTGAGATCAAGTTCTATCTTTTCAACAGGTTTCGCAGTCGAACTTTCCGTATATCCGTCTGCCTTCGGCAGCAGCGCATATACTCCATTTTCTGAAGGGCTGCCGTCTTTGCAGTATCCCAGTGCCGGCTTCACATTAGTTATCGTAAGACCGTCTTTCTCAGTGGTATATCCGCTGTAATCGCCTTTGATGTTGCGGAAATATCCGATGTCTGCTTTCTGCGAGGTACCATCTGCATATGTAAATTTCACGCTTCCCTCTCTCGATGCAAAATCAAGAGACGCTGCAAGGAAACTCCACAGATCCGCACCTTTGTAATAGCTGCTTTTACCGTAGTAATTCTCTGCAGTCTCAGAAAACTCTTCGATATCCCTGTATGTAAAATCCTTTTTATCTATGGTCTTCCTGTCCTTGTTTTTTACAGAGACCTTCAGCACTTTCTCATCTGCTGCTGATCCGCTGTGCCTGTCCGCATGGTCATCACTTCCTATGATGATCTTCCTGACCCATTTGGCATTGTCAGGTGCATTGTATTCATCAGGAGATTTCTGTCCCGCTATAAGCCGCACAGGGCCTCCTATATTCTCGGCTTTTTTGACAAATCCATCTTTTGCAGATACCTCTTCGCCTGGCGTATGGGAGCCTACCGGACCTGTCAGAGGATATCCGTCGCTGCCGAATGCCAGTATCACAGGTACATTTTCTTCCTCCGGCTTGTCGCTTTCCTTGCTGTCATATGTATTGTCCGTGCTGTTTCTTATCTCGCCGAGAGACAATACAGTAACGTAACCGTCTGCTGATACGACCTTAACATCGGTCGAATCGCTCATCTTATCGTCCAGTCCTGCATAACACAGCAGTTCGTAAAGCTTTATACCTGTCATCTCATGCTTTGTGAATACCGAACCTCTTGTCAGCATGCTGTATGTGCCTTCATATGACAAAGAGCTGTCTTCTTCCGCAAGCTCCTCCAGTTCACGGACTGAATATATCTTTTCACCGCTCATACCGCTGCCGGTGACTGTAACAGCCGTGAACAGATAATCGCCTGCACCGTAATTATCCTTTTCGTCATAGTTTATATGCAGTGCTTCACTGTTCATACCGCCGCACGATACAAGGGTCAGCACCATCATCACTGATATCAACACTGCAATACAGATCTTTTTCTTCATTTCAACTTCCTTCTCGTATGATAGTATCCGTACGAAATCTACTGATTCAGTGTATGATACCATATTCCGGACATCTCCGAAGTTGTTTTGACAACTTTACATCGTTTTTCTGTTGTTTCAACAACGTCTTTTGTGGCAAAATAGACTATAATAGAGTGAAGGTTTATCAAAAGTATGGAGGAATACGATGTACAGACACTTATTTCTGGAGGGGCCTATACAAACGGGCAAATCCACATTGCTGCGCCGGCTTCTGGCACCATATAAGGATCAGATCGGGGGATTCGCCAGCCAGCGTATGCTGAACGATGATGGCAGGACCATCGGATACAGGATCGGTCCAGCTGAGAGCACACCTCTCACGATACCATTCATCGAAGGATGTGAACTGCCTGGTATATTCCGCATCATTCATGAAGATGGAACTTCCGAAAAATTTCCCGAGATATTCGATTCATACGGTATCAGACTTCTTGATGCTGCCCGAGAAAAGAAGCTGATCCTTCTTGATGAGATCGGTGGTGCTGAACTTCTGAGCAGCGAGTTCGATAAAGCTCTTTGCGATACCCTTGCAGATAAAACTCCATGTATCGGCGTCATAAAGCTCAATTCGAAAGCCTCGTCCATGTCAAAGACGGCCGGCTACAGCAGCATAGTCACCGAATACAATAACAGGCTGCGGGAAAAGATACTGAATGAATACAGCGGCAGCATCCTGCCGTTCAGACGCAGTGATGATATATTAAAGAAAGAAATAGAGGAATTTTTATGTGGGATTTTTACGACAGAACAATAGCCGAAATACCTGATGAACTCGAAGCATATGTCGATTTCATATATGTGGGACCGGTCTGGACGATGGTGTGCGCAGGCAATTACCGTGGCGTAGCCGTAACAGTCAACGAACAGGACATACCCCTGCGTGACTTTTCGCATCTGTACGGCAGACCGCTGAAAGAAATAGCTTACATGTGCAAATCATGGGATTTCATGGAGGCGTCTGTGGGTACTGCTGCACTGAATGCATATATCAACTCAAAGGAACGTGTAATACAGAAAAAATGCCTGCCTACGACAAACGGGTTCCATGACTATAAAGAGATTGCCAGCGGTAAAAAAGTGGCGATCATAGGTCATTTCGCCAAACTGGAAAAGTTCCTGACAGACTCGGAAGTCTATGTCCTTGAGCGTAAGCCTGTCCCCGGGGATTATCCGGACTCTGCCTGCGAATATCTGCTGCCTGAGATGGATTTTACGATAATCACAGGCTCTGCTTTCGTCAACAAGACGCTGCCACGTCTGCTGCAGCTCAGCAAGCATGCTGTCGTCCTGGGTCCGAGCACGCCAATGTCCAGAGCTATCCTGGATTTTGGTGCAAAGGAACTCAGCGGTTTCTCACCAAGATCGATGACAAAAGACGACGCTCCTGTCATATGCGGATGCAACACACGGATGTCTTTATATGGAGAACGTGTAAAACTCGTTTAAGACCCCGTCTGCTGTGTCATATCTGCCGGATCTTTGCAAAAGGTCCGGCTATTTTATTTTCACTGTTATCTCGCACCCATCCTCATATCCGTTGAGAGTCTGTATCACAGACGTAGTGACACTCCTGACGATACTTTTCACAAAAGGCACCATCGGCAGCTCTTTCCCGTTTATGAAAACCTGGACATTCTCTCCTTTAAGGATACATTCTGACATGCTTCCTGTTCCATCCAGGATCCTCTTTGTCAGACCGCGACAGTCAGTACCGCAGGACATGCAGCAGTCTGCACTGTAATTCGGCATCCGCTCCGGTGTCTTTGCTTCGATGAGATCCACGAGTCTGTCGATATCCGTCGTGGCATTTATCACCGGGAACCCCCTGTACTCTGTAAGCTCATTGGATATAACTCCTGATATGCCTATAGTCAGATCTTCTATCTGTCTGTCCACCTGTTCCGTCGTGATGCCTGTCGCTATGCTGGGACAGTTGGCTTCTGCATGGCCTTCGATGACCACATAGTCCTGGCTGTAGATATCCAGTATTCGGTCTATATCGACACGGTGATCGAACATGATATCGGTCTCACTGAGGCCTCTTGCTGTCACCGGATGGGCTCCTGCCTGCTTGTGCTTGTATGTATTGGTGCCCTCGGTCTCCATTGTGAATGCTTCGTAGTGGATCTCCTTCACTGAACCTACGGTATATCCCCTGCGTCTCAGCTCTCTGATAACAGCTTCGACAGTAGTTGTCTTGCCTGTTTTTGTCGTTCCCTGTACTTTTATTACTTTCATTTTATAACTCCTGGAAAAATGCAGCTTTGACGGATGATGCCGGACATATGATAAAACACCTGCCCGTGAAGGTGCTGATGCAGTATGCCGGCACTGAGCCGTCCACGATGGCTCCTGCATATATCTTATCACAGTATGCGTGATTTCTGATACTGTTATGTGACTCTGGTATCATCGGCCCGGATCACTTGTTTATCATCCGGCGCCTGATATATTCCAGCAAAGCCTCGCAGCCTTCTGTCACATCATCATATGTCTCGTCGAAATTGCCGGTGTACCACGGATCTGCTATAGCCCTGTCTGCACCTGCAAAATCAAGCAACATATGTATCTTGCTTTCAGGATCACCGCCTGCGATCCGCTCCATGTTCCTGACATTGGCGTCATCCATACCGATGAGAAGATCGAACTCCTCGTAATCTTTCTTCGTCATCTGACGGGCATGCCTCGGCGAAAACGGTATCCCGTTCTCCTGCAGCTTGCGCCTTGTGCCGGGATGCGTGTCATTTCCGATCTCCTCCCGGCTGGTCGCCGCCGACTCGATATATACATCGTCACCAAGGCCGGCCCGGCCGACCATGTCACGGAAAACGAACTCCGCCATAGGACTGCGGCAGATGTTGCCGTGGCATATGAACAGTACTTTTGGCATATCTTTTAAACTCCTTCCAAATGCTCGCTTTCGTTGATTTTTCAACGTTTCTTTGATTTGTCGATTTCTATGTAACTTCTTATTTCTTCCCGTTTTTTCTTATATTTTTCGGTTTGTTTGTGGTAAAATTGTGGTAAACTTACGGAGTTTGCCCCAAGGCAATCTGTTCCATCGCTATGCCATTCTTCTGAATCATATATCATTCCTTTAAAGATCCAAAATATTCATCAAGGTTCTGTGAACATAGATATATCCTCGCATACGGTTCTTCGATATAATACTTTTCTCCTTTTTCGTAGTAGAACATCACCTTTTCATCATCTCCGGACACAAAGGTAAGCACTCCATACTCATCTGCATCCGGTACATCCTGTACTGACTCTTTTTTGGTAAGTGATGCATTATTTATCACCATTACTATTTCTTTTATTTTTTCTGAGCTTGTCACATTTACTGTTTCTCCATTATACAAAGTTACAGATACTTCCTGTAAATCAGCTGAATACTTTTCTGTCACAGGCTTTTCATCCTCCCCACATCCAGTTAAAAGGCATCCAGCAACAACAGAAACGATCAATAAAAATAAATATTTACATTTAACTGCATTAAAAAAATTTTTCATTATATTATCCTTCTTTTGGTTTCTTCGTAATTATCTACAGCAAATTCACCAGTACTCAGAACATACCTTGAATAATCGTCTTTGATCTCCAGTAAAATGCCATATTCTCTCCACTCGATAATGTGTATTCTGAAATTCCAAAATCAATGTAATTGCTTTAGTTATCATTGTATCCTACACCATCTGCTGTGAGCTCCAAAACACTTAAAAAGGCACCCTGATGATCAGCATGGTCTTTGTGCACATGATTTCATTTGCTTAATCCGTGATCACATAATGCTCTTTCAGTTCATTAAGCATGTTATATTTTATTGCCCTTTCTTTTTGTAATCTGCCAACCACGATACCCGGTGCAACATGGACCGTTTCTGCGAATTCATTCACTGTATCAATTGAAAACACCTGAGTTTCCATGAATTTTTTGAATGCATCTGCCGGTATCAGGTGATCTCTTGACCATTCATCAGCATCAGCTTCATCTTTTTCAGAAGTTCCATCAGCATTTCCTATATGCCCCAGTATGATATGTCCTAACTCATGGAACAGGCTGAACCAAAATCGATCTGCATCACTACCTCGGGCAGTCAATCCCAATATTATCTTATTACCATCAGTAAATGTAGCTCCATGCAAAAAAGAGCCCTTCAGATGTGGCAGAAAAACCAAGGCAATACCACATTCTGACAAAAGCGATTTCAATCCATTGCAAAACTGCTCAGGGGACATCAAAGTCATATTCCGTATCTCATCAAGATCGTTGATCAGTCTTTTTATATTTACGGGTTCTATATCGATTTCCCGTGCAACAATTTTCGCTCGCTGTACCCATGCCATAAGTGCCAGATCACTTTTTTCGGTTATAGCAAGTCTTCGGCAAGCAATTCGTGTGATCTGACTGTTTTCCAATAATGAAAGTTTTACAACACCGAAATATTTTCTTAGATTAATAACCTTTTCTTTGATATTTCTTGTAGCTGGAACCCATTCATATTTTACCATTTCGCTATAAGGAAACTGTCTTGCGATCTCCTCATCCTTATCCATTGAATTCTCTGCCTCAACCTTAATCAACTTTTCTCTGTATATAGCTTCAAGATTATTCCAAAACTTTGCAGGCGCACCCAAGACCAGTTCCAGTCTGACTGCACAATCCGGAGTAAGCTGCACATCTCCATTAATGAGCTTACTGATATGTTTCTCCGACATATCCATTCTTGCTGCAAATTCCTTCTGACTCATTCCTCTATCTGTCAGTTGCTCCTTGATCGTGGCTCCAGGCGGCGTCGCTATATAACTCTTACTTCTAGCCATATCAATACCTCCTTCGCTATCTTTATTAATGGTAATCAACTATTTCTAAAATATTCACTATTTGAATTTCATTTCCATTTTTCTCAAAGACTAATCTATATGGATGAATAAGGTCCACGGCATACTGACCCTTCCGGTTTTGTGTTAAAGGATGACAGCGACCGATACGGAATTGGATCATAATTTCCACAGTATCCGCCGCTGATATTTCACCTATGCGCATATCTATTTTTTCTGCCATTTTTGTGCCGTATTTTTTCTCAGCAGCCCTCGTATCCGTACAAATTTTCTTCATCCTATTATTCTTGTACGTAATCTCCAATCTGTCACCCTCCCATAGCCAATTTACCTTTAAGGTAAATATATATTAACATTTTTATAGTTTCATGTCAACTTATATATTAACCTTATAGGTAAATACGGAACAGTGATGTATATAAAATTCTGTTATATAATGTTTCTAAAATAAACGCAAATCACCCCCTCATACGCTATATATTTTGCGTACCTAAAACATTAACTAAATATATCCGGATATCCGTGGCAAAATTGTCAATAAAAAGCTATTCAACCATGCCTATATGTACTTCCTGAACACTTCCTTCATCCTGATAATAACATCCATCAGCCGGTAAAACTGAGCGTTCCACTGCCCTCTATCATCAAAGTTCACATTAAAAGAACTCCCTTAAAACTCTACTTCCTCGAACACTTCTCTGCATCTATCGCCAGCACGAACATCAGTGCATAGAGGGCGTCGTCGGGATCGTTTATATCTATGACATATGTATCTGTCAGGTTGAAGAGTTCTTTTCCTATAGTTGCTGCAGTATTGCCGTCCCTGTCTGTTATCGTGTAGTTCCACTCGGTCCAGGTGCCTTCTACATGCCAGCCGTTGTAGTCTATGTCGTAGCGTGGATGCAGGAAGCTCAGTTCCTTTTTGAGACAGCCTATCAGCTCGCCTCTTTCGTAAATCTCGAATCTTGGAAGCAGCGTGAGGACTTTCTGGTTCACCATACCGATTTCATTTCCTTCCGTGTCGAATATGACAAGTTTATGTCCCCAGGAAAGCTGCCCTTTGACTGTATAGGCAACGCTGCCATCCTCATAGTAGATATCGTAACTGTCGAACCATGAAAAAAGTCTCTGCTTGAATAATAATCTCATATAATACCTCATTTCTTTCATCAAATATCAACTTATATAAACTCCAAACGATATCGTGCGTCAGTGAATTCCAGATATTACCGTTCTCTCATTACGGTCTTTCTCGCCTCTGCCGGTTTCTCTCTACATAAATTAATGAAAATTACACTATCTTTTCACTATTTTTTCACTATTTCATTTCCACGGCGCTCTTCCTGCTTCGACTACCATGCTGTTATACTACGCCACTGCTCTTACTATTACACGCTATAGACATCCCTGTCTGGAGCTATCTTATTTATATGATATCATTAAAATGGCTGATTTTAAATATTTTCGGCACTGCAACTTTATCCAACGGACAGGTCAGGAATTTATTGAATATCTCGTTCCTCTTCCGTTGCCTGTCTTTATCACATATCCTTTTTTCTCAAGTATACCCAGTAGCTTCAATGTCTTATTTTTGCCGAACCCTGCCGCCTTAGCGATTTGAGAACTTGTTTTTCCAAGCCTGCCCATGCTGTCGTAAACGATTTTCGCATCGCCAGTAAGATCGCCACCGGATGTGATCACAGGTAAAGTC
>CAKQNZ010000057.1 GCA_934255435.1 uncultured Clostridia bacterium
CTACAGGACAGCTCAACAGCCTTATCAGTGATGCGATGATGATGAAGCAGCCGCCTTCGGACAAAGGCAAGCGCTTGAAGATATACTTCGTGTCGCAGGTGGGCGTAAAGCCGCCGCTGTTCTCTTTCAAAGTGAACTCAAGACCGCTGATGCATTTCTCCTATGCCAGATATCTTGAAAACAAGATAAGAGAAGGTTTCGGATTCGAAGGAACTTCTCTTAAATTCGTATTCAGAGAAAAGGGGGAAAAGGAAGATGTCTGATATCGGAATAATAGGAGGACCGGACGGCAGCAGCATGCTGTTTTTCCCCTCAGGAGGTCCTTTCGGTACAGATTCGATGTATATGTGGCAGTATGTGCTGATCCTTGCAGCTTTTGCACTGGCAGCGTATTTTCTCGGAAATATATCGCCATCCACACTGATGGCAAGAGCCAGAGGTATAGATATCAAGAAAGCCGGAAGCGGCAATGCAGGAACAACGAATGCGCTGCGTGTAATGGGAAAGAAAGCCGGAGCAGTGACTCTCATCATCGATGTCCTTAAAGGTGTGGCTGCAGCAGTGGCAGGGACACTGGCCGGAGGAGAACT
Organism: uncultured Clostridia bacterium; assembly: GCA_934255435.1. Taxonomy (GTDB): domain Bacteria; phylum Bacillota; class Clostridia; order Peptostreptococcales; family Anaerovoracaceae; genus Lentihominibacter. Next base: position 591 of record CAKQNZ010000057.1, read on the forward strand.
GGCAGGATACATATGTGCATTTGCAGTTTTCATTGGGCATATATGGCCAGTGGTATACAGATTCAAAGGCGGTAAAGGTGTCGCTACGATATTCGGAGCAGCTGTGGGGCTGAGTCCGGCACTGGGCTTTTCAGTGCTTGGCATCGTAGTCATCGCAGTGCTTGTGACAAAGCGTATGTCAGTGGGATCCATCATCGGAGCGATAGCGTTCCCGTTCATGGCGTGGTGGCTGGAGCCGGGATTCGCACCGCTTAGTATAGTGATAGCACTGATTGTTATCATAAAGCACAGATCGAACATAGCCAGGATATTCAGAGGACAGGAACCTCCGATGAGTATTTTCGAAAAGAAAAAAACAGGGAGTAGTAAAAAAACGCACCGCAGAAATCCATAGACACAGGAGGACGGATATTATGAAGACGATAGGTATCATAGGAGCAGGCAGCTGGGGCACAGCACTGGCCACAGTGGTTGCCGGCAAGGGAAACAATGTCAGGATATGGGATATCGACGAAAGACACCTCAGATCCATGGATGAGAACAGAGAGAATACAGACTACCTTCCGGGAGTGCACCTCGATGACAACATAAATATAACATATGATGTAGCGGACGCACTGAAAGATGCAGATGTAGCACTTTTCTCAGCACCGGCGCAGCATTTCAGGGATGCTCTGGCATCAGCACTGCCTTACATCAGGGAAGATGCACTGATAGTGAATGTTGCAAAGGGCATAGAGCAGAAGACACTGGAACGTATGTCGCAGATAGCAGCAGAAAAGCTGGATATGAACAGATATGTGGTGCTGTCAGGACCTTCTCACGCAGAAGAAGTGGGACGCAAGCTGCCGACAACGGTCGCTACAGCATCTGAAAATCTCAAAGCCGCCGAAGCGATACAGGATCTGTTCATGACAGACAGATTCAGAGTCTATACGACAGAAGACATTATCGGTGTAGAGCTCGGAGGAGCGCTGAAAAACATCATTGCTCTTGGAGCCGGGATATCCGATGGAATGGGTTTTGGTGACAACGCCAAAGCAGCCCTGATGACAAGAGGGCTTGCCGAGATAACAAGGCTCGGGCTTGTGCTTGGCGCAAAACCTGAAACCTTTGCAGGGCTCACAGGAACAGGAGATCTTATCGTGACATGTACCAGTATGCACTCGAGGAACAGACGCTGCGGCATCATGATAGGAGAAGGTCTGTCGCCTGATGAGGCAACAGCAAAAGTAGGCATGGTAGTGGAAGGTATGTTCACCACAGAAGCTGCATACGGACTGGCAAAGAGAGAAAATGTCGAGATGCCTATAACCGAAGCCATATACAGAGTCATAAAGGGAGAGATAAAGGCTGCAGATGCGGTAGGTATGCTCATGGGAAGAGAGAAAAAACACGAACAAGGATGATTTGACAATATGGATTTACTTAGAGGCAGGAAATACAATATCATAACATTCGGATGCCAGATGAACGAGCATGATTCGGAGACTATCGCAGGGATGCTTAGAGAAAGGGGCTGCGAGGAGGCTTTCAGCAAAGAAGAGTCAGACATAACTATTATAAACACCTGCAGCATCAGGGACAATGCCGACAAGCGTTTCTTCGGCACACTGGGACAGCTGAAGAAGCTTAAAGAAGCTGATCCGGAATATATCGTATGCGTGTGCGGATGCATGATGCAGCAGCAGCACATCATAGATACACTGAAAAGCAAGTATCCATGGGTGGATATAATATTCGGCACTCATAATATACATCAGTTCCCGGAGCTGCTTGTCAAAGTAGCAGAAGAAAAGCAGAAAGTCCTGGCAGTGCTTGAAGACAGCAGCGATATAATAGAAGGACTTCCTGCAAAAAGACTTTACAGACACAAGGCGTTCGTGAACATCATGTTCGGATGCAACAATTTCTGCACATACTGCATCGTGCCGTATACAAGGGGCAGAGAAAAGAGCCGGGCGCCTGAAAATATAATCAAAGAAGTCGAGTATCTTGTATCAGACGGAGTCAGGGAGATAACGCTCCTGGGACAGAATGTCAATTCATACAGAGGAGAGAGTAGCAGCGGAGTCTGTGATTTTGCAGATCTTATATACATGCTAAACGATGTAGAGGGACTTGAGCGTATCCGGTTCATGACTTCACATCCCAAAGACCTTTCAGATAAACTGATCCAGGCTTATGTGGACTGCGACAAACTGTGTGATTATATACATCTGCCTGTACAGTCAGGCAGCAGCAGGGTGCTCAAACGCATGAACAGGAGATATACCAGGGAGCAGTATCTGGAGCTTGTGACAAAGCTCAGGAAAGCAGTACCGGGTATAACCATAAGCACCGATATAATAGTTGGCTTTCCGGGAGAGACAGAAGAGGATTTCCAGCAGACTCTTTCCCTTGCAGAAGAAGTAGGATATGACTCGGCGTTCACTTTCCTTTATTCGGTGAGACAGGGCACTCCTGCAGCGGAGTACGAGGACCAGATACCGGAAGAAGTCAAACATGACCGGTTCAACAGGCTCGTGGACGTCATCAACAGCAGCAGTGCAGCGAAAAATGCTGTATATGCAGGCCGTATAGAAAAAGTCCTGGTAGACGGACCAAGCAAAAAAGATCCGGACAGACTCACCGGCCGTACAGAGGGCTTCAAGCTCGTGGATTTTGACGGGGATCCGGATCTCACAGGGCAGATAGTCGATGTGGAGATAACAGAAGGCAGGACTTTCAGCATGACAGGCAGGATAGTCAAAAAATAAAGAATAAAAACATGACCTTCCCAATATACTGTAGTGATTTACAGTTGATAATACGGGGAGGTTTTTATTTTGGAGAAGATAAACATTTATGAAAGCATCGGTAAAAGGACGGGCGGAGATATCTATATAGGCGTAGTAGGCCCCGTAAGGGCTGGAAAATCTACATTCATAAAAAGATTCATGGAACTGATGGTGCTGCCCGGCATTACCGACGTGTATGAAAAGGAACGGATACTTGACGAGATGCCCCAGAGCGGCACCGGCAGGACCATAACCACTACAGAACCCAAGTTCATACCGGCAGAAGCTGCACCTCTGAAGGTATCAGACAATATGCATATGAAAGTAAGACTGGTTGACTGTGTGGGATATCTGATACCGGGAGCTGCAGGGCATATGGAGGATGGCAGAGCCAGGATGGTATCGACACCCTGGAGTGATGAAAAGATACCCTTCGAGCAGGCCGCTGAGAAAGGCACAGAGAAAGTCATAAAAGATCATTCCACTGTCGGTATAGTCATAACTACCGATGGATCCATAGGCACAATGATGAGAGAAAGCTATCTCAAGGCGGAGGAACGTGTCATAGAGCAGCTGACGCAGCTGGGGAAACCTTTCGTCGTCATACTCAATACAGTACGGCCCCGCAGCAGCCAGACGGCGGATATATGCCGTGAAATGATGAAAAACTACAAAGTGCCGGTGATCGCAGCTGACTGCGCAAGGATGTCAGGAGAAGAACTGGATGAGATCATGGGGACGCTGCTGCAGTGCTTCCCGGTGCGTGAAGTCATATTCCAGCTGCCGGGATATGTGGAGGGACTCGGCACAGACCACTGGCTGAAGTCCGGACTGATAGCGAATATAAAGCACTGGGCAGAGAATTTCAATGATGCAGGAGACGTGATCGCTACAGCGGAGGATCTTGCAGACGGGCAGATAGTGGAAAGCACTGAAGTCCGCAGTGCGGATATGGGAACAGGCGAGATAAAGGTACGACTTGACCTGGCAGAAAATCTGTATTATCGTATAATCACTGAAATAATGGGTGAAGAAATATCAGGAGACGGTGAGTTCTTCGCCATGCTCAGAGAATTTTCCAGCGCAAAGAAAGCATATGATAAGCTGAGAGGTGCTATCCAGCAAGTACAGCAGTGCGGATACGGCATAGTACAGCCTGAACTTGGTGAAATGACTCTTGACGAACCGGAGGTGTTCAGACAGGGCAGCAAATATGGAGTCAAACTCACGGCCAAAGCACCTACGCTGCATATGATACGGACCGATATAACCACAGAGGTGTCGCCTGTTGTCGGCAGTGAAAAACAGTCTCAGGAGCTTGCATCAAGCCTCAGGGCAGAGATGAAGGAGTCTCCGGGAGGCATATGGAACACGAATATTTTCGGCAAGTCGCTGTACGAGATGGTGGCAGAACAGATGGAAAGCAAGATCGCATCTGTCCCCGACAACATAAGAGTGAAAATGCAGAAATCCCTTCAGAAAATAAGTGATGAAGGCAAAGAATATTTTATCTGTATCGTGATATGATGTAAGGTGTATAATAAGTACCAGGATATATTTTCAGAAAGGCTCAGGCAGTAAGAGTATGAATGGGATCATTGGTACAGGGCAGGAAAAGGCAGACAGGACACAGACAGTCACGCTTATAGTGGTGGTGATAACAGCATTTATCACCACCTTCACAGGCAGCGCACTGAATCTTTCGATACCGGCTGTAAGCAGGCAGTTTAGTATCAGCGCAGGGGCAGCAGGCTGGCTCATAACAGGATATACGCTGGCAGTAGCGGCATTTTCTGTGCCGACAGGACGCCTCGCAGATATAACATCTATGAAAAAAGTCCTTTCGGCAGGCATACTGATATTCACTGTATGCTGCGGGATCTCGGCAGCATCGGTTTCATTCGTCATGCTGCTTGCAGCCAGGATAATGCAAGGCGTCGGTGCAGCTATGATATTCAGTACTAATGTAGCCGTACTGATAAGAGCGTTTCCAGCCGGCAGGAGAGGACAGGTCCTTGGATATTCGCTGGCGTCGACTTACGCAGGGCTTTCTGCAGGTCCGGTGATCGGCGGACTGATGGATCAGTACCTTGGATGGCGTTCGATTTTCATAATGACCGGGATACTTGGGGCGGCAGCTCTTGCAGCGGCTGTAAAGAAACTGCCGCCGGATACAGCAGGAAAAACAGTACGGATCAGGGCATCACTGGATATCAGAGGAAATCTTCTGTATATCATATCCATAGTCCTTGTGATGTACGGGCTTTCGGAAATACTCAGCGGCACAGTACCGGTGATACTGACGGCTGCAGGGCTGGCGACAGGGATACTGTTCGTGTGGTACGAACTTAAAGCAGATGACCCGGCAGTGGACATATCACTTTTTCGGGAAAATGCAGGCTATGCGTGTTCGAACCTTGCAGCATTGATGAATTACGGTGCTACTTTTGCTATAAGTTACCTGCTGTCGGTATATCTTCAGGTAGTAAAAGGATATGATCCTGGAACGGCAGGGCTGATAATGGTATCGCAGCCGGCTGTGATGGCGGTGCTTACACCTGTCATGGGCAGGTGTTCGGACAGGCTCTCACCGTTCAGGCTGTCGTCAGCCGGCATGGGATTCTGTGCGGCAGGAACATTCATATTCATTTTCACAGACAGAGGCACAAGTCTGGCAGTGATAATGACTGCTCTTGCAGTGACAGGACTGGGTTTCTCGCTGTTTTCATCGCCTAATACCAATGCAGTAATGTCATGTGTCCGGAAAGAATACTACGGTGTCGCTTCATCACTGCTGGCAACGATGCGTTCCATAGGGCATACTCTCAGCATGGTCACAGTCACGATAACGGTGGGACTTTATCTGCCGGATGCACCGCTGACGTCATCAGATCCTGAAATGATAATAAAAGTGATGAGGACAACATTCATAATATTCACTGCGATATGCACAGCGGGAGTTTTCATATCGCTGAAAAGAAAAAGCACTTCGCAGCAGTGATGCAGCACGAAAAAGAAAAGATGGAACAATGCGGAAAAGGCACATCCGTATGATACAGAAGGAGGAAAGATCTATGTACAAATGCAGCATTGAAAGGATGTCGGATAAAATAAAGGTGTTTTCACATTTCGGAGACGCCGGACATGGCGGGATAACGAGATATGCTCTTTCCAGGGAGGACGAACAGGCAAGGGAGGAATTCCGCAGGAGGATGGAAGCCATAGGCGCCAGGATCGAATGTGACGACCTGGCATGTATGTATGCCACTATCGAAGGCACGGACAGAAACGCCAGACGTATAGCTGTAGGATCACACTGTGATTCTGTGAAAAACGGTGGCAATTACGACGGTATACTGGGAGTCATGACAGGCATGGAGGTACTTGAAACGGTGGTCGCCGAGGGCATACCCCACAGGCATCCGCTGACTGCAATGATATGGACCAATGAAGAGGGGGCACTTTATCCCCCGGCTATAATGGTATCCGGGATCATATGCAATGACTATCTGCCTGATGAGCTTGCTGTTAATTTCCGGTACGACAAGATGATGGCTTCAAAGCCTATAGACGACTGCCGCTATGCGGATTTCGGAGAGGCACTGGCAGCTTTTCCTTTCACAGGGCCGGCAGAGAACAGGATAAGTCCGGAACGTTACTGCGCTATGTTCGAGGCACATCTCGAGCAGGGGCCGATACTCGAAGACAACGGCAATGAAGCTGGGGCGGTGCAGCTTGTGATGGGGATGTTCAACTACAGAGTACGTTTCCACGGATTCACTGCTCATGCAGGCACTTTCCCTATGGCAAAGCGTCATGATGCACTGTTTGCAGCATCCACATTCCTCTGCGAGATGCACAGGCGTTTTGATGAACTCAATGAAGGTCAGGAGCCGGAGTTCGTATATACCACAGGAGAGATATATGTACACCCTGGAATACATACATGCATCAATTCAGACGCCGAGTTTTCACTGGATGTAAGGCATCCTGATCCTGCAGTAAGAGCAGAAGCATTGAAGATACTGAGTGAAATGGCGTCGCAGGAATGGTGTGGATGTACATGTGACATAGAGGAGCAGTGGGTCAGAGATACTGTCTGTTTTGACAGGACACTGACAGGATTCGTAGAAGAGTCCATGGAGGAACTTGGACTCAGCTGGCAGAGGATACTGTCAGGTGCAGGTCATGATGCACAGTTCTGTGCATACATGATACCTACGACGATGCTGTTCGCAAGAACGAGAAACGGACTGTCTCACTGTGAAGATGAATATGTATCCGCTGAAGACTGCACAGCAGTTGCTTCCGCAGCGCTGAACGCCGTGCTCAGAGCAGACAGGCATTATGACTGATACAAATGTTGGCATGCCTGAAAACAAGCATTTGCAAGTCGTTTCAAAGTTTGACGGTGTAATGGGAAAAGTTTTTCAGAAAAAACAAAAAAAATCATGCTTAAATTCATCATAATGATGCAAATAGTAATCTCTTTTTTTCAAGGCTGATATATTTTCATGGAAATATCATACGTCAGATAGTATAATGAACCTTGAGAGAAGCGAATCAAAAAATTCACAAACGTATATTCGGGAGGTGAATTTATGAAGATACAATTTTGTGGAGCATCGACAGGAGTTACAGGATCATGTCATCTGATAACGACAGAAAGTCACAAGATACTGCTTGACTGCGGACAGTTTCAGGGAGGCAAGGCTCAGGAAGCACTCAATTACGAGGAGTTCCCTTTCGACCCTGCTGAGATAGACCTGCTGATACTGAGTCATGCTCATATAGACCACTGCGGCAGGATACCGCTTCTTGTGAAGCGTGGCTTCAAAGGCGATATATACTGCACAGATGCCACGGCTGATCTCCTCGATGTTATGCTCAAGGACAGCGGATACATACATGAGAAGGAAGCTGAATGGAAGAACCGCAAGAACGAGAGAGCCGGCAGAGCTAAAGTCGAACCTCTCTATACATACAATGATGCCGTTGATTCACTGAAGTTCGTGAAGCCGGTCATGTACGATCAGCTGGTGGAACTGAACGATCAGATGAAGATGGTATTCAACGATGCAGGGCACATACTCGGCTCTGCCATAACGGAACTCTGGGTCACAGAGGGTGACGATGTGTCCAAGATCGTATTTTCAGGCGACCTTGGAGTCATGGACAGACCTATACTGAGAAATCCGACAATAATCAAGAAAGCTGATTACGTCATAATGGAAACGACATATGGGAACAGACTGCATCCTCAGAATTCCATGGATGTCAAAAAACTCATGGACATAATCAGGAAAACAGCTAAACGTGGCGGGACTACAGTGATACCATCTTTCGCAGTCGGCAGGACACAGGAGCTGATATACGAGCTGAACCGTGTCTATGACAGTGACAGTGAATATCACAAGGATTTTGAAAATCTGATGGTATATGTAGACAGTCCGATGGCGACCACAGCTACAGAGGTGTTCAAGAAGAATGCTCAGGTATTTGATGATGAGACCAAGGAATACATAATGAGGGGTGACAATCCGCTGGATTTCAAGAATCTCAAGTTCACAAGAACCAGCGAAGAGTCGATGTGGCTTAACAGTGACCCCGAACCGAAGGTTATAATTTCTGCCAGTGGTATGTGCGAAGCAGGAAGGATAAAGCATCATCTCAAGCATAATCTGTGGAACAGCAAGTCGAGCATAATCTTTGTAGGCTATCAGGCTGAAGGCACACTGGGCAAATTGATCGTAGACGGTGCTAAAGAAGTCACTCTGTTTGGAGAAAAAGTACAGGTAAACGCCGAGATCTATAATCTTGAAGGCTTTTCGGGACATGCGGATCGTGACGGTCTTCTTGCATGGCTCAGAGGTTTCAGACAGGAACCAAAACATATTTTCCTTGTCCATGGTGAACCGCAGGCGAAGGAAGATTTTGCAGAAACAGTCAGAAAAGAACTGGGCTACGACCCTGTCGTAGTGAAGGGCAACTCGGAGTTCGTCCTCGAGAAAGACGAGATAGTCAGTGAGAAACAGACTGTCGACGATCCTGTGGATGATGAGACTGTAAACAACATAAGAAACAATCTGCTTGACATACACAGAAGGACAGAAGATATCCTGTACAATACCAGTCTTGCGCTGGGAGGAGGCAGGATGTCGCCTGAGAAACTTGCGCAGATAAACAATATAGTTCTGGAACTTGAAAAGTCCACGATCAATCTTGGATCTGCAGTAAGTGATGACGAATAGATCTGACAGGAATACTTTCTGTCATCATTTGACCAAAACAGAAAAAAATATCGAAAGTGAGAAAAAGTCTTTAAATTTATACTCTCATTGTGATAAAATAGATATGTACTATTGTAGATCTAATATGTTTCAGAAGGTGATGGCAAGATGTCAGTATTGAATGACATTCAGGAAAGTGTGCAGCAGGTAGCTGAAGCTATCAGCATAGCACTGGGTGTCGAGGTCGAGATCGTAGATGACAAACTTAATATAGTTGGCGGTACCGGACCTTACCATGACCAGATCGGTCAGAAGGAGGAAGGCGGTGATGTCGAAGGTGATTATCTGTATGCCAGAGTGCTCCGGTCAGGGGTCACACAGTATGTGGCTGATGCGAAGACAGATGTGACATACGATATAACCGGCAGGGGATACACTGTTTCGGGAGAGCTTGCAGAAATATGCACACCGATCATCCTTGATGGCAGGATAATCGGGATCATAGGTCTAGTAGCTTTTTCAGAAAATCAGAAACGTATACTTGCAGACAAAAACAGAAATATGACTGATTTTGTCGAGAAGATGGCAGATCTTCTTTCGGCAAAGGCTGACCAGCAGGAAATACTGGAAAATACTGAGGTTTCAAGAAATGAAATGTCAACTGTGCTTGAAACGACACACGAAGGTATATTCGCACTGGATCAGAAAGGATATGTCAAACACTGCAATAACCGTGCAGCAACGTTGTTTGATACTACCAAGAGAGATCTGATAGGCAGACATATCAGCAAGCTGATGCCGGGAAGCCCTGCAATAAAAGTCCTGGAAACAGGACGAGGGTACACCGAGAATGAAGAAATATTCAAGGTGGACGGGAGTCAGCATCACTTCATCGTTACTGTCAAGCCGTTCTGCAACGGTGATGATATAGATGGCGTGGTGGTGTCTTTCAGAGATATTACAGAAGCACAGAAGCTCGTGTACAATTTCAGTACGAGAGCGTTAAAAAATACAGTAGACGATATAATAGGGACAAGCGAGAAGATAATGATTGCCAAGAAGCAGGCACTCATAACTGCCAGAGGCAATTCTACGGTGCTCATCACCGGGGAGAGTGGCACCGGCAAAGAGATGTTTGCTAAAGCAGTGCACTATGCCAGCACGAGGAGCGATCATCCTTTTGTGACAGTGAATTGCGGAGCTATCCCTGAAAACCTTCTGGAAAGTGAGCTTTTCGGATACGAGAAAGGTGCGTTCACAGGAGCCAATGAAAAAGGTAAGCCGGGTAAATTCGAGCTTGCTGACGGTGGCACGATATTCCTTGATGAAATAGGCGATATGCCTCTGCATCTTCAGGTAAAGATACTCCATGTGCTCCAGAACATGCGTTTTGAACGTGTGGGAGGCAGCAAGAGCATAGTTGTTGATGTGAGAGTCATAGCAGCTACAAACAAGGATCTCGAGAAACTGATCAAAGAAGGCAAATTCAGAGAGGACCTTTACTACAGGCTCAGCGTAATACCGCTTTCCATACCACCGCTCAGAGAACGGCGTGAGGATATAAAGATGCTGATGTATCACTTCCTCAGGAAGTACAACGCATTCATGAACAGAAAAATAACCGGTTTTTCACCTGCGGTGGAGGAGATATATCTCAACCACGACTGGCCCGGCAATGTCAGGGAACTGGAAAACGCAGTTGAATACGGTACCAATATGGCCTTCGGGGACACTATAGATGTAGATGAAGTCCCTGCAAGGATAATGAAAAAAGAAGAAGAAATAGTGAAATTCAGGAATCTTGACAAGCCGCTTGCTGAGCAGATAAAAGCTTATGAGCGTGAGATCATAATAAAGAAACTGAAACAGCACAACGGTGTTAAGGACATCGTGGCAAGAGAACTGGGGCTGTCAAGGGCTACACTTTACAGAAAGCTCTCAGAGCTTGATATAAATTAATTTTTATACATAAAACATATGGAGGTTTATTATGTTAAGAGAAGCATTACCAAAAATCGTAACTGGTACATTACCTGGACCTAAAGCAAAAGCTATCATTGACAGAAGAGCTGCTGCAGTTCCTAACGGAATCGGTACAGCTTACAAAGCTGTTATCGAAAGAGGCGAAGGCGCTATGTTCGAAGACGTTGACGGAAACATCTTCCTCGACTGGATCGGCGGAGTTGGCGTACTGAACATCGGATACAGCTGCCCAGAGTGCGTTGAGG
>CAKQNZ010000058.1 GCA_934255435.1 uncultured Clostridia bacterium
GTCAGCACACTCCTTCCACGTGTGTGTCCAGCACGTTCCTCAGCGCCGACATAGAGCTGCTCTGACATCTTGCTACTTTGATATCCTGGCCCTTTGTCTCGCTCAGTATCGTAAAGAGCATCTTGTGGGACATTGTATTGGTGAACAGCACCAGCAGATCCGGGCTGCCTATCCTCTTCATGTCTCCCAGCTTCTTTGTATATACTTTGGCTTTGCATTTGTATTCTTCGCAGAGGTCTTTGTATCTGCGTTCCATACGTTCATTGCCGCCTACTATCACTACACTCATGATTCGTCTCCCTTTCCTTTTTGTCTCTGTGGTTAGAATTTACTAACTTGGTTAGTTAACTCTAACTGTATGCTAAAAAAAATATTTCTGTTTGTTTATGGGTATATTTTATATCATAAAAGGAGTCCTGTCCGCTCCAAAAGGAACAGATAAGACTCCATTAAGACAAATATGCTTATTTTTTTGCTTTCGCTTTTTTTACTGACGAATAACTGCTGTAAACTTTGCTCTTGCCCACCTGCCTGTATGCTCTGACTTTGTATCTGTAGGTCTTTCCAGCTTTTATTCCCTTATGCAGCACACTTTTGACTTTGCTGTTCTTTACCAGCAGTTTCTTGTATTTCTTCTTACTGCTGTCGTACATGTAAACTTCGTACTTGCTGGCTCCCGGCACCTGGCTCCATGAGATCTTGATCTTCCTGCCTTTCTGTGCCTGCAGCGTCAGAGAGGGTTTCTTCATTGAAGATGAAACGCTGATACTGCGGGAGGCCGGTTCGTAGTCCTTCGTGCTCACAGCTGTAGCTGTTATGTATGCCTTGCCCGGATTTTTAAGTGTGACTTTTCCGGAAGGAGACACTGTTGCTATGTTCGTATTGCTGCTCCTGTATTTCAGCGCTGTCTTGGCAGATGCGCCGATACTGAAAGGCGCTGCTCCGAAAGTCTTTGTAAATGATGACGGAGCGTTCACTGTCTGAACGGCTTTACTCACGTTCACAGTTATATTTTTCTCGATACTTTTGTAGTATTCATTTTCTGCTGCCGTCGCAGTGATTACTGCTGCACCGGCTCCGCAGACCTGAACTCTGCCGTCCGGCGTGACAGTCGCCACGCTGCTGTTGTCGCTTTTGTACTGTATATCAGTCAGCGCCTTTATTTCCAGTGTAAATACATCGCCGAGTTTCTTACTGAAACGGTTCTGCCCTGATGTGATGCGGTTCTCAGCCTTGTTCACTCTGACTGTGATCTGCTTTTCAGCTTCACTGTAGTTGTCCGAGCCTTCTGCTTTGTATGTGACGATGGCAGTGCCCGGCTTGCCCGGCGTTATGAGTCCGCTGCCGCTGTGTATGACTGCCATGGCTACAGAGCTCCTGTCCGCTTCACATGATACACCGCCTTCTCCCGTCACTGAAAGGCCTGTATTTATCGTGGAATCACCATATGCAACGTCATACTCGTCTTTGTCTGTTGTTATGACTCTCTGGAACTTGCCGACATTCACAGTAATGGTCTTTGTGGCAGACCTGTAAGCCTCTGTCTCCGGCGCCGTGATCTTTATCTGTGCATCGCCTGCGCTCTTTATTGTGACTCTGCCTGCATCCGATACTGTGGCCACCTCCGGCGACAGGCTGTCGTACTGCAGCTTAACATCATTCGTATCTGCCGTGGTCGACGCCTCAAGATCGAAGTCATCGTCACCGTAGGTTTTTTCGAACACGTCGCTGCACTTTATCTGCTGCGATTTCCTGCTGTCACCGTTGAAAGGTATATCGTGCTGTTTAGCAAAGGTCTCGGCATATGATCCGGCAACGCCGTATATGGTCACACTGGAGCTGCGGCTGAATGCAGAATCAGATATGGTTTCCACACTTTCAGGGATCGTTACCGAGCTGAGAAGACTGCATCCTCCGAAAGCGGCATTATCTATCTTCATGACTTTGTCAGGTATCACGACTTCCTTCAGGCTGGTGCAGCCATAAAAAGCTGAATCAGGTATCTCCGTCAGATTTTTTGAAAGTACTACGGATTCCAATGACCCACACGCCATGAACGTCTCGGTGCCTTCGATCTCTGTAACGCTGTCCGGTATAGTAAGATTCCTGATATGGCATCCGTAAAAAGCTGCAGCTCTTATTTTCTCCAGCCCTTCCGGCAGTATTATCTCTTTGAAATTTTTATTGCCATGAAAAGCATTTCTTTCTATCACTTTCACGCTGTCCGGCACAGTATATGTTGCACCCTCTTTTCCTGCGGGGCATGTCATAAGCTCTTTCATGTCTGCAGTGAACAGCACGCCGTCCTTCGAGCAGTATGAACTGTTACCGTCTTCGACGTTTATCGCTGTCATTCCTTCACAGCCTGCAAAGGAATTCGAGCTGATACTGCTGCATCCGGCCGGGATATCTACCGATACCAGCGAACTGCATTTTTGAAATGCTGAACTGCATATCTCTGTCAGAGATGCCGGCATATTGATGTCTGCCAGAGCAGTACATCCATAGAAACACCTCGTCGGTATGATCTTCAGGCTGTCCGGCAGATGGACTTTCTTCAAGCCGCTGCATTCTCTGAAAGCATCGCTGCCGATATTGTCCACACTGTCAGGCATGGCTATTTCGCTGACGTTCTTAGAATAGGAGAAAGCGCCCACGTATATCTGCGTCACACCTGAAGGCACCGTATATTTATCACACGTCTTTCCCGTCGGATATCTTTTGAGCATAGTCATTTCCTTATTGAACATGACTCCTTCTTTCGAACAATAAGTAGTATTGCCTTCGGCGACATTTATATCCTCAAGTGACTCTGCCCGGTAAAAAGCACCTGAATCAGCGTATGTCACAGTTTCCGGTACAGATATCGAAGTTATCTTCGTATAATCAAATGACCCGGACGCTATACGAGTCAGTCCTTCCGGCAGTGTCACCGAAGCAAGCTCCCTGCAGCCTGAAAAGGCGTTCTGTCCTATCTGTTTCACTGCGGTGCCGTCTATCTCCGCCGGTATCACAGCTTTCGTCACCGTTTTATCGCAGGCTGTCACTGTGCCGGTGGACTTGTCGAAAGTCAGCTCTCCGCCTGTTACCTGGTATTTCACTGTACTGGTGTCTGCTGACGCCTGCTGCGGCATCAATACATAAATACCCAGAAAAATGATCATTGCTGAGATCACAGTCATACAACATGATCTGACAATTGATGTTTTTTTCATTTTTACTTCCTTTCCTGGTTCTCCCCTGTTACCACTTATTTTATCACAGGCTGGCCGTGCAGTAAATCACGGCACAGTCAGCTTTTATGCGGACGAAGTCTTTTAAAGGCTTATATCGTCAAACAACGTTCCTGCTGCGCAGGCATCTATAAGGTCTGTCGTCAGATCCACATCTCCGAAAAGTATGAAGCCACAGAGCTGTCTTTCCCTGAAAAAGAGTTTTCGGTATTTACCATCCTGCGGATCATACGTCTCCTTAGTCTGATAAATGATGCCTTCCCTTTTCCCATTGTCGCCTGCTGCAAAGAAACTCATATCGAAACCAGTGAATGTCACCGACGGGAGTATCTGCCGGTACTTTCCCGGTGCATTGCGTCCTGTCAGACCGCTGGTATCCGCTGCGTTCCTGGCTGCTGCAATAGCCATTTCCACAGCCTGAGACCACAGCCCGAAGTTCTCACCATTATATACGGCACAGTCTCCGCAGGCATAGACATCCGAAATGCCTGTTTCCATCCGTTCATTGACTGTGATGCCCTGCAAGCCGCTGTGGGTCAGGGTCTCTGCAAGACCGCTGTTTTCTCTGATGCCCATGCATTGTATCACAAGCTGTGCATCTATGCAGCTGCCGTCCTGCAGCCTTATTTTTTCTACTCTGCCACCGCTGCCTTCAAAGCCACTTACGACCGTGTCCAGCATGACACGGACTCCCTGTTTTTCCAGGCTTCCTGCCACAAGACTTCCGGATACACGATCCAGCTGCTTCATCATCAGATGCGGTCCGCTCTCAACTATCGTGATATGCATGCCTTCCCGCTTCAGGTCTTCGGCAGTTTCAAGACCCATGATTCCACCGCCGATGACCACAGCTTCTTTTATTTTATTCGTCTCGATATATCCTCTTATCCGGTCTGCTTCTGTGAGATCATGTATGCAGAATATGCCATCCAGCTCTCTGCCCGGCACGTCTGCTCTCACAGGCTCTGCACCGGATGCAATGATCAGCCTGTCGTATCGCCTGATTTCTCCTCCATCGAGAGTTATCTGCTTCATGTCAGGATCTATGGAAATCACTTCTCTGCCGAGGCTGACGTTTATATCACGCTGCCTGTACCATTCTTCGCCATACAGTATCATGTTCCTGTCAGGTATTTTGCGCAGCATGCATTTTGTCAGTATCTGCCTGTTGTATGTACCGTTTTTTTCCCGGGATATGATCTCGATGCTGCATCCGGTGTCAAGTTTTCTGAGTTCTTCAGCTGCTGTTATTCCTGCTGCGCCGTTGCCGATCACGATGAACCTGCGGTCAGTATGCACCGGCTCTTTTTCCTGGTCTTTCTGTGCGGTTTTAAGAGGCAGTATCCTGCCTGCTGCTGTACATTCTGCAAAATATTTCCCGTAGCGGTATGCTGCTTCAAGATCTTTTTCTCCCGGTCTGAATCTTATCGGCAATCCGTACTCCACCGTCAGCATGCCGAGCTGCTGCATACGTGCCATCACGTTCGTTACGCCTGCCTCTCTGTACGAATAAGAACCGAAAGCTGCTGCCGGTTTGTCCGCTGCTGCTGAAACTGAAATAGCTGCCATGACCTGCAGCACTTCTGCTGCTGCATCGTTTTCTATGGTAGGTGTGCCCACAGCGACGCCGTCTGCTGACTCTATAGCTTCCACTGCCGCTCTTATATCCATACTGCGCAGATCGAAGACATGGGCTTTGACATTCTCTACCGACTCTGCGCCCGACGCTGCAGTTTCTGCCAGCTGCCTGGTATATCCGAATTCCGACACATAAGGTATCGCTACGATCTTTTCTTTCCTGTCACTGCCTGCGGAGTATTCTTTCAGATATCCACTGTATTCTCTGATGGCTTCATCTGCTGTCAGCATGTCCCCATGCTCCGGCAGTATGATATCCAGATCTGCTTCGCTGTATATTTTAAGAGCCTTTGCCGCATATTCATGGAAAGGTCTGATCCTGTCATGAAAATATATTTTCCGGCTGCCAGCTTCCGTGCTGCTGAAAAACTGCCCGCTTAACAGTGCTTTCCCGCTGCTGTCTTCTGCAATGACTGCGATGCTGTCTATCCACTGCCAGTTAGGCATATGCAGGAATCTGTATGTTTTCTTCCAGCTCCTGTCCTGGTGCCTGCTTCGTCCGATATTTGCCACCGGCATGAACTGCAGCTGCACGCCGCCGATATCCATCGTCTCTCTGAGACGTATGATATGTTTCGTTATCTCACCTCCCAGATATTCCTGCACGAAGCTGAGAGTATCTGCTGATCCTGCCAGGAGCACGTCATGATTGTGTGTTATGACGCTGCGTATATATTCCATCTGGGCCGGATAGCAGCTGTTCACCACCAGGATGTCCACATCCGATATCATATATTCCGGCACGTCCCCGGCGTCGAACAGCACAGTTTTTTCGCTGCCCTGTATCCTGTATATGTTCCTTCCTGTCCCTTTTTCCTTTTCACATATCACGGCAGGCAAAAAACTGCTGCCTGATAACTTTCCAGTATCCATGTTTCTTCTCCATATCGATATCTGCTATACTTCTTATTAATATATTAACATATCCTTGATGATACGGCACCATTATATAGAGTCCATATGCAAAATTCTGCACAGCAGAAAACCCCGGTGTCCGATTTTTCGGACCCGGGGCCTGTTTTCTGTTTGTTTTATTCATGATTTTACGAGCCTGCATGGCATCAGTCCAGCAGATTCGTCATATTACGCAGTCCTATGCATATCGTGGATACATTGTGCATCATCGCTGATGTAGCCGGCGGCAGTATACCTGCGACGCCCAGCGCTATCAGTGAGAAATTGAATCCTATGATGAACCTGTAGCTGTTGTTGACTCTCGTCATCAGTGCATCACTGAGCTGTTTCAGTGTGACCAGTGTTTCCAGGTTATCTGCAGCTATGGTTATGTCTGCTATCTCTCTGGCGATAGCAGCTCCGCTGTTCACTGCTATACCTACATCTGCTTCAGACAGTGCCGGCGTATCGTTGACGCCGTCGCCTACCATGATGACTCTGCGTCCCGCTTCATGCTCGCTTCTTATGAAGGCAGCCTTGTCTTCAGGAAGGACCTCGGCATGGAATTCATCTATGCCTACCTTCTCTGCTATAGATCTGGCTGTACGATGATTATCGCCTGTCATCATCACGACTTTGGCGAAACCTGCCTGATGCAGCTTTTCGATGACTGCAGGCGCTTCGTCCTTGATCGGATCGTCGATGCAGATGACAGCTGCCAGTCTGCCGGATATAGCCATATGGAGATGTGTCATATCATCAGGCAGTGAATCGAAAATCTCCTGCATACCCTCCGGTATCACGCAGCCTTCGTCTTCGAACACGAAATGTTCGCTGCCTATGACGATCTTCTTGTCGTCGACTATACCCATTATACCGTGGGCTACTATGTATTCCACCTTGGAGTGGCGTTCTTCATGAGTCAGACCTCTGTCAGCCGCTGCCTGGACCACCGCATTGGCGATGGAGTGCGGATAATGCTCCTCAAGACATGCTGCAAGGCGAAGAAGTTCGTTTGTATCTTCACCGCTGAAGGATACTATCTTCTTCACTACCGGAGTAGCCTTGGTTATAGTACCGGTCTTGTCGAAGACTATAGTGTCCGCCGCTGCCACGGATTCAAGGAATTTGCCTCCCTTGATGGATATCCTGCGGCTGCTGCCTTCACGTATCGCAGACAGTACAGCTATAGGCATCGAAAGTTTAAGTGCGCATGAGAAGTCCACCATCAGGACTGCCAGCGCCTTGGTGACGTTCCTTGTGAGCAGGTATACAAGACCTGTTGCTCCCAGTGTATAAGGCACAAGTCTGTCTGCCAGATGCGACGCTTTATCCTCGGCTGTAGATTTGAGTTTCTCCGACTCTTCTATCATCCTTACGATACGGTCATATCTGCCGCTGCCGAATCCCTTGTCTGCACGCACTATACATTCGCCTTCTTCCACTACCGTGCCAGCATACACATAGCCGCCCTCCTCTTTGAGTACAGGCAGACTTTCACCGGTCATGGACGCCTGGTTGACTGTCATCTCACCTGAGATGACTTTGCCGTCCAGCGGGATCATATTCCCTGTCCTGACGATGAATTCATCACCGACATTTATATCGCTCACCGGTACGAGGCTTTCCTGTCCGTTTTCGTGCTTCCACACCTTGTCCACGTTGAGAGCCATGGTGCTCGCCAGATCTGCTACGGATTTCTTTCTTGTCCAGTCTTCCATTATCTCCCCGATATTGAGCAGGAACATTATCGATGATGCAGTTCCGAAATCTCCTCTTACCAGAGAAACCGCAATGGCTGTAGCATCCAGTACAGGCACTTCTATCCTGCCGTCTGCAAGACACGCCAGTCCGGATCTGATGTATTTTATCGATCTGTATATCGACAGTATCTTCCTTACAGGCATCGGTACCACAAGTTTGTTTATGATACGCTTTGCTATACAGAAGAACAGTCTGTCTTCAAATTCCCGGTTCAGTGCTCTTGATGTATGATCAGGGACCAGCTCAAGTGCACGCTCGTCTGTGAATGAAAAGTGTGCGAGAGCTTCTGTTATGACGCTGCGGTCCGATTTGAAGAATATCACCGCATCACATGTTCTGTCATAGACCTTGACGTCATATACTCCGGGAACTGCTTTCATATAATATTCCAGGATGTCCGCCTCTCTGAGGGTCATCCTGCTTTTCTCCGCATGTATCCTGAGACGGCCTGCGGATTCATGCATTATCCTGCATTTCATGATTAAACAGTTTCTCCTGCTGCGTCTTCGATTATTTCTTCAGCTGCGGCACGCTCTTCGTTTATCTTCTTGGAGTCTTCCAGGATATCGTCAGCATTCTCTTTGATCTTTGTTGCTGCACCCATCACTGCGTCCTTTGCACGAAGAACTGCTGCTGTTGTGTGTGTATAAGCCTTTTTTGCATCCTTGCTGGAGAGGATCTTTATTCCTGCTGTACCGAACAGTACTCCGCCTGCGAATAAACCTAACTGTGCTAATGATTTCATAGTATCTACCTCCGTTTTCTGCATTGATCATTGTATTTGTTTTACGTTTAAGTGGGATTATACTCCGGTTATTTTTGACTTTTCAACTCCATTCGGACATTTTTTCGAATGTTTTTTGATACGGTATTCATGAGGCGACATTCCCATTACTGTCCTGAAGGCACTGGCGAATTTACTGGCGTTCTCGTAGCCGTATTCTCCTGCTATCTCCAGTATCGTGCTCTGCGTGCCTGTAAGCATCGATGCCGCCGACTCCATTTTGTACGCTCTGATATAGGCGTACATCGACATACCGTAAACTGCCCTGAAGCTGTTCTTTATCTGCGTGCCTGACACATGGAATTTCTCTGCCACCTGATCCAGTGTGAGCCTTTTATCCAGATTGTCTGTGAGATATCTGCACACTTCCTTGGCAAGAGCAGCATGGGAACCTGATATACGTCTGCCGATGCTTTCGTTGCGTTCTGTATCCATGGCACTGAGGAAAAGGAACAGCTCCATTATCTTGACTTTGAAATATCCTTTCCTGATGCTTTCCGGTATCGAGTAAAGTTCTGAGAAAATATGTGCGATACTTTCCTCGGCACGCACGATGTACCCGCTGTTACCACTGCAGAACTTCTTCGCCAGTGCGTCCGGACTGACGTTCACATCGTCCAGGAAACAGGAAAGACATTTCGGCGCCCTGTCAAGATCCACTGTCACCGATATCCCTCTGTAATGTCCCGTAGGGAAATACGAATCACAGCCGATGAAGCTGCTCCTGCTGACTGCCATATCTCCGGATGTGAGATAACAGAATTCTCCGTCTGTTTCATATTCCACACGACCTTCACTGCAGTGGTCTATCTGCAGGATATTGTCTGCCGTAGTACGCTTTATGCTGCAGATATCCGTATCTATATCGTTGTATATCAGCTCTATGCCGTCGAACACACTGTAGGCTGTGATAACTGAGCTTCCTGTTTCATCACATATGCTGGTACATTCCGTAGTCTCTGTGTCAAGTGCCGCCGGTTCCATCATCTGATCTGCCATGCTGCTACTTTCTGCCGAACAGTCCCTTTTTCTCATAAGGCTTCGTGCTTACCTCCATCACTGTATATCCCGTTGCCGATATCGTATCACTGAGGGCTTTTTCATCAAGAGCTTCCTCAGAGATTATCACAGTCTGTCCCTTGCCGTGGGAGGATTTCACTTTCTTTACATTGAAATTGTCTCTAACTGCATCATTCACATGTGCTTCGCACATACCGCATTTCATACCGTCGATCTTCAAAGTTGTTTCGAACATATCATTCTGCTCCTTTCAGCGCTTCAACCATATCTATCTTCCTGTTCCTGCGTGCCACTATAAGGCTCACTGCAAGAGATACCCCCAGTGTTATCATCACACTTATTATATATGTAGCCGGTATGATAGAAACTGCCATTTCATACTCTGACGCCAGTTTATCCATCAGATACTGCAGCACCACCTTGCCAAGCGGCAGTCCTATGACGACGCCCACCGCAGTGACCCACATGTTCTGCCCTGTCAGCAGTGCGCCTATCTTCCTGTCTTTGAAACCCACCACCTTGAGGGTAGCCATTTCCCTGTACCTTTCTGTAAAGCTCATGACTCCCAGATTGTAAAGGACCACGATGCCGAGTATCACTGCACCGCCCATAAGTATGAACACCATCATATCCATGATCTCCATAAATGTATCGAAGGAGTCCATTACGGCCTGTTTTGACTGTACGCTGGATATGCTGCCGGTCATCTTCACATCACCCTTGGCTGTATCTGTATATACCGAATCTATCCTGTAGTCTATGCCTTTGCTGTCAGCATATTTTTCGGATATGACTATATTTTCCGATACAGACCTTGTGATTCCGCCTACTTTCAGACTGTACTCCTTGTCAGTGCCGTAAGGGCTCACAGTGAAAGTGTCGTCTTTTTCAAGGCCGTACTCATCTGCTATCCTGCTGCAGATGAAAGCACCTCCGCCGTCTATATCCACATATCCGCCATCTTTGCCCGGAAAACGCACTTTGTCAGTGCCGTCTTCGTAAATTTCAAGAGCTTTGGAGTCTCCGTCTATCTGTATGCTCAGCGTCGAGCTCCAGTCACCGTCGTATCTGTCTGCAATATCCCTGGCTTTGCTTTCAGACACATCGTCTGAAAGATATATGTGGGATGCATAGTTCGTAGCTCCGTTGTAATAGATGTCCAGGAATGAATCCATCGTATTGCGCATACCAAGCGAGCAGACTATTATCACTATGCAGCCCAGAGTACCTATCAGGCTCATCAGCGTCCTTGCCTTGTGACGCATGGTATCACGCAGATTCCATCTCGTACCGAATCCGAATTTTTTCCAGAGAGCTGTCCTCTCTATCAGCATCCGCTTCATCTTCTTAGGCACATATGGTCTCAGTGCATCTGCCGCCGTTCCCTTCAGCATCTGTCTCACCGACAGATATCCTGTCAGAGTCAGCAGCACCACTATGCCAGCCAGCACCACCCAGCAGAACCACGGTATATGAAGATCCCAGTACGGCATATCCAGGTATGTCCCCATGCTTCCCTCCGGGCTCATTATCATGCCTGCAAGGAAATATCCCAGCACCATACCTGCCGCAGAGCCTGCTATACCTGTCATGGCTGCATACGACGTGTAATGTCTGAGTATCCGTCTGTCCTTGAATCCCAGTGCCTTGAGCGTGCCGATCTGTATCTTTTCCCTGGCGGCTATACGATGCATCGTCGTCACCATTGTCAAAGCTGCGATGAGCAGGAAAAGCACAGGCACTACAGAGCCCATGGTCTTGCCTTCTTCAGCTTCGCCGTCAGCCTGAGCATAGGAGCCGACCTCATCCTTGGACATCACCAGCACCGTACCTCCAAGCGCATCGTCCATTTCGTCAGCTATATCTTTCTTGTCTGCATCTGACATTATGTGGATCTGCGGATAATACAGATATCCCAGGGCTTTTTTGTACATAGCCGGGGAAATATATGCGAATCCGTATGTATCATAGTCAGGCATCAGCTGCGACTCGTCTCTGACACATATCATATGCTCCGACGATTTGATGAGACCTGCCACTTTGCCCTTTATCTTTATATCTTTGTAAACGAGAGTCATGCTGTCGCCGGTCTCTATATCGTTGGCAGCAGCATATTTGTCCGACAGCCATATATCGTCTTTGCTTTTTTTATCGTAGCGGTCGCCGTCATCCATCAGAATGAATCCTGATATGTCAGGATCCTCTGTAACAGTCAGTGCCAGCGAGTCTCCTCCGCTGCCCTTCACATCTGCCTGGATGCATACATACCTTGCTGCATCCTCCACATCATCTATATTCTTTACGTCACGGAGATCATCTTTCGTGAATCCCTCCTCGGATATCAAACGATAATCTGCAAAACCTGTCTTTTCAAAAAAAGCACTGGTGTTTTCTCCGATGCTCACCCATTCCATATTGAACCCTACGAACACCCCTGTAC
>CAKQNZ010000059.1 GCA_934255435.1 uncultured Clostridia bacterium
ATGGTGGGCGCTACAGGGCTCGAACCTGTGACCCTCTGCTTGTAAGGCAGATGCTCTCCCAGCTGAGCTAAGCGCCCGTGTATTTCGCCGTTACCTCGTCGGCACAGTTATTTACTATACAGCAAAAGAACATTCCTGTCAACACTTTTTATGCGATTTTTTTCGTTATTTTTCTCAGGTTTCCAAAACCGTTGCAATCGCTGGATTTCCGAAGCCAGTTTTTTTGAGTTTTGAAACATTATCTTCAGGATCCGATGCTGTTTTTTTATGAAGCACCCGTGGATTTTTTTGATATTTTTTCAAAAAAAGCGAAAAAAATTCACCTGGATACTGTGCAGCCCGGCGAGGTATGTCGCCGGACTGTATTTTGTTTATATTTTCTCAATTATCAATATTATTTCTCTGTAGGATTTTTTGTGATTATTATCCCAGGATGATAATGTTATGACGGTGCTGCCCGGTCCGTTTATATCGACATGACCCGACGGTGACACTGAAGCTATGTTCCGGTCGGATATCCTGAAATCGGTTTCCGCTGCATCCGTATGAAAAATAATATCAAAAGACCCTTCATTTTCTTTTTTTACTATAGTATTTTCTTCTACAGTCAGCTCTGTTTCTTTTTTTGATATCTCCCATCTGCATGTGCCGGCTGACACAGGTTCCCGATAATTCGTCCTGTCATACAGGAATCTTGCCTTGGCATTGTAGATACCTGCTTCTGACGCTTTGTTGCCTGTGTATTCTGCAGTGACTCCTTCAGGAAGATCCTGCAGTGTCACTGTTTTTTCATTTCCATCATATATATATGAACCATCGTAATCCCAGTGTACACGGCTCATATCATAGTCTGCCCTGACGATCTTCCATTTGCAGCCTCTTACTGACGGCATATTATAATTGTCCGGATCGGATATCACAAGATCCGCTTCCGCAGTATACACTCCGGCATCTATAGCACGGTTGCCACTGAGCTCTGCAGTGACTCCTTCAGGAAGTCCCATGAGCGAAATATTTTTTTCTGATCCGTCATAGGTGAACGGACCGCTGTAGCCCCAGCCTGCACCGCTCATGTCGTATTCTCCCTTTGCTATCTGCCACTGGAAGTCATCTACAGACGGTACTTCGTAGTTATCCACGTCATTTATTATTATCACTGCAGAAGCCGTGTATTTCCCGGCATCGGTGAAAACATTGCTGCTGCATATTGCACAGACTCCCTCCGGCAGTCCTGCCACACTGACGCTTTTTTCCGTGCCGTCATATACCGGATCGCTGTCATACACCCATCCCGCACGGCTCATATCATACCTGCCTTTTGCGATCTCCCATTCATAAGGAGGCATAGGTTCCGGTATCTCATAATTCTGAGGGTCTTCAACATCGAAAAATGCTTCTGCTGTGTATACTCCTGCCCCGACTGCACGGTTGCCTTCATATCGTACTGAAACTCCCTCCGGCAGTCCTGTTTCTTCAGGTTCGTCCTGTATCAGGGACCGTATCAGCTTCATTATACCTCCGGTATGTTTCTTCGGACGTTCCAGTTCGATGATCTTTTCTGTACCGTCATAAATGAATGGTACGCTGTAGTCCCATCTGACATGTTTCATATCATAACGAGCCTTATGGATCTCCCAGGCCAGCTCTGAATTTTCCGGTCTGTTGTAGTTCACTTCATCGTATTCGAATACTGCGACTGCATGATATTCCCCGGCGCATGTGCCGTAATTGCCCTCGTAGAGAGCTGAAACACCCGCCGGCATGCCTGTAACGTAAACGCACTTCTCATTGCCGTCATAGACAAAATCATCTGCATATTCCCATGTGACGCCGCTCATGTCATAATCAGTTTTGTTTATCTGCCATATGCATGGCAGGACCACAGGATGCTCATAATTTTCTCTGTCATATTCAAAATCCGCATCTGCTATATATTCTCCGGCGTCTTCCCAGCTGTTTCCTATATATCTTGCCCTGACGCCGTCAGGCAGTCCTTCAAGAGTTATCTCTTTTGTCTGTCCGTCATACAGGAACGGTTCGTCATATGTCCAGTGTACGCTGCTCATATCATACTCGGCTTTTTTTATCTCCCATTCGCAGTTTTCTATCTGCGGAGCTGCATGATTGGCCGGATCTGCAGGTCTCAGCACTGCACTGGCAGTATATTTTCCTGCTCTTGAGCCTATATTCCCCCTGTATGTGACACGCATATCCTCCGGCAGGTTCCTGAGCTCTACCGACTTGTATGTCCCGTCATATACATAGTTTCCGTCATATTCCCAGTACACACTGCTGATATCCGGCATTTTTTTCGCTATGCTCCATTCGAAAGTCATCGGCGCAGGTGTCATGTGATTGCGGCTGTCCGCAGTGAATTCAGCAGATGCCGTATATTCTCCTGCATCCGTCTTTCTGTTTTCACTGTATACTGCTTCTACGCCGTCGGGCAGTCCTGTGAGTGTCACGGACTTTTCGGTACCGTCGTACACAGGATCTCCGGAATATTCCCAGCTTACGTCGCTCATATCATATCCTGCTTTTGCTATCTCCCATGTAAAAGTCATCGGCGCAGGTACGTTATGATTGTCGCTGTCATCTGTCGCAAATTCCGCACGGCATGTGTGGGTGCCTGCTTCTGTTGCTGAATCGCCGCCGAGAGCAGCTGTCACGCCTTCCGGCAATCCTTCGAGGTATACTTTTTTCGGTCCGCCGTCATAAACAGGCTCCACATCATATCCGATCCTGACCTCCGACATGTCATATGTGCCTTTATGTATCTCCCATGTATATCTTACCGGCTCCGGCGTATCATAGTTGTCTTCATCCAGAGATGTGAAAAAAGCTTCAGCTGTATATGTACCTGCTGATACCGCTGTATTGCCTTCGTATCTCACACTGACGCCATCAGGCAGACCTTCAAGCATCACGGACTTTTCGGTGCCGTCATATACAGGTTCTTCACTGTATATCCATTCTGCATGGCTCATATCATGATCCGCTCTGCCGATCTCCCAGCTCAGTGTCATCGCAGCAGGATCGTTGTAGTTCTGCCTGTCAGATGCACGAAGCATTGCTATGGCCTCATAACTGCCGCTGAGGACTCCGATATTTCCACTGTATTCAGCCTCAACACCTTCCGGCAGGTTTTCCAGCACGACTTTTTTCGGCTCGCCGTCATAGACTGTATCGCCATGGTATGACCATACTACGCCTCTCATGTCATGCTCTGCTTTACCGATATGCCATGTATGGCTTATATTTGCAGGCACGTTCCAGTTCCTGACGTCTGCAACGCTGAAAACAGCCTCTGCTGTATATATCCCCGCTTCTGTCTCGTAGCCGCCTTCGTATTCTGCGAACACGCCCTCTGGCAGTCCGTCGAGATACATGCTTTTAGGTTCTCCGTCGTAAATGAAACTGTCACAGCTGCACCATAACGCACCGCTGATATCATGATCTGCCTTTTTTATCTCCCAGCTGCAGCCTTCGATATGTGGCTGTTCGAAGTTGGTGCCATCGTCCGGTATCAGCTCTGCTTCTGCAAAGTAATGCCCGGCATCTGTCGCTGTGTTTCCTTTGTAATGGACGCTAAGTCCTTCCGGCAGTCCTGTTATCCCGACTGTTTTTTCTGTTCCGTCATATACAAGATCTGCTCCTGTATCCCAGAAAGCTCCTTCTGTGTCGAAGACCGCTTTTTTTATTTTCCAGAAACAGTTTTCGAATATAGGCTCTTCGTAATTTTCACGATCGTATTTGAAAACAGCTGAAGCTATATATTCAGCGGCATAGACAGCTTTGTTCTCACTGTACTGAGCTGTGATGCCTTCCGGCAGTCCGATAAGCTCCACCGACTTGACTGTGCCGTCGTACACATCATCGCTGCTGTACTGCCAGCTGACACTGCTCATGTCATATCTCGCCTTTTGTATCCTCCAGCTGCAGTCCTCTATCACAGGGACTTCATAATTGTCCGTATCTGCTATAGCAAGATCCGCATGGGCTGTATAATTACCTGCTGACACTGCGCTGCTGCCGCTGTACGATGCCGTGACGCCTTCCGGCAGTCCTGTTATCCTGACCGTTTTTTCTGTTCCGTCATACACTATATCATCATCAAAATCCCACATAGCGTGCGACATATCGCAGCAGCATTTTGAAATGCTCCAGTCAAGCCCCTCTATTTCAGGTTTTTCATAGTTGTCAGGATCCCTTGGTTCAAGATCGACTTCGGCTCTGTATGAACCTGCATCCGACGCCCAGCTGCCGCTGTAAACAGCTTTGATACTTTCAGGCAGACCGGCCAGCGATACGTTTTTGGCGGTACCGTCATATGTGAATGGCTCGCTGTAGTTCCAGCGCACTGTGCTGAGATCATATGAAGCCTTTTTTATTTCCCAGCTGAAATCTTCGATCTCAGGAGACTCGTAATTTTCCCTGTCCCATGATAAAACTGCAGATGCATGATAATTTCCTGCATCGACGGCGCTGCTGCCGTTATATTCTGCTGTAACTCCCTCCGGCAGTCCGTCGAGGACAACTGTTTTGACATATCCGTCATACACCGGATCTTCGACATACTTCCAGTGTACGCTGCTCATGTCATATACAGCTTTTGCTATCTCCCACTCCAGACTGTCTGTGACAGGAGTATTATAGTTTTTCCTGTCGCCTGCATGCAAAGCGGCAGAGGCTTCATATCTGCCTGCTGCTATACCTGTATTGCCGTAATATGTGGCAGTGACTCCCTCCGGCAGTCCTGCAAGAACGACTTTTCTGAGTTCTCCATTGTAAGTCAGAGGGGCATCATAATCCCAGCGGACACCTCTCATATCGTAGTCCGCCTTGATTATCTCCCACTGGAAAGTCTGTATATCCGGCACTCTGTAATTTTCTGTATCTTCTATCCTGAAAACTGCTTTTGCAACATATCTGCCTGCATCAGTCTGTCGGCTGCCCCGGTAAAATGCAGTGACTCCTTCAGGCAGATTTTCTATTTCGACGGTTTTCTCGCTACCGTCATATACGAAAGGCCCCCTGCAGTTCCATCGGATCCCGTGCATATCATAAGATGCACGTCTTATCTCCCATGTAAAATCAGCCACAGGACCCGGCGGTTCATAGTTCTCGTCATCAGACCTGAGAACGACTGATGCTGTGTACCTGCCTGCCGATACAGCTTCGCTGCCGGCGTACTCTGCGGTGACGCCTTCCGGCAGCCCTTCAAGTCTGACGGATTTCTGTTTTCCATCATATTCGAAAGATCTGCAGTTCCATCTGACATGGCTCATGTCGTATCTGCCTCTCGATATCGATATCTGGACAGGATCTGTATATGTGGTGCCTGCAAAATTCGAAGCGTAGTATCTTATCCAGCTTCCGTCGTCCGAAACTTCCGGTATGCTGTCAGTGTTATATCGGCTCCATTCCTGACCGTCGCGGCTGATTTCCACGCCTTTTTCCAAGATCTCGCCATTGTTTTCTCCGATATACGGGAATCTCAGATCCAGTCTGCTGCCGTAGGATACCTGAGGCGGTTTTTCAGGCCTCGATATCGTAGGAGAAGATGCCCATACA
The DNA here is from genome assembly GCA_934255435.1 of uncultured Clostridia bacterium. Classification (GTDB taxonomy): domain Bacteria; phylum Bacillota; class Clostridia; order Peptostreptococcales; family Anaerovoracaceae; genus Lentihominibacter. The sequence goes on from CAKQNZ010000059.1 coordinate 5,575, forward strand.
GCGTGGAGCACCACATCTGTACACAGCGGCTCCAGTTTCTCGCCAGGTCTGCAGGCTTTGCAATTCCCGCCCCTGCCTGTGTTCCATTCCTTGAATACATATCCCGGAAGCGGTTTGAATCCACTGTCGCATGCCTCCGGCGTGGATTCGGCATCGAAATATCCGTCGCAGTCAGCCATGCTTCCTGTGCCTCCGCTGGCTTCGTAGCTGACACGGAATTTCCTGCCTCTGATATAATATATCTCGTCTTCGCAGGATCTCACCGAATCAGCGGTGACTGCTGCCATGTCAGATGCTCTTATCCATGAAGGTGCTCCGCCTCCTGACGTAATCTTTGCTTCGGGAAGGAAACATCCGTTTTCACTTTCTATGTGGAAGTCGAATAAAGGACCTGTATGCACAGATGACAGGCTGTCGCATCCTGTGAACATGTCTTTCATATTTTCAGCTCCAGTCGTATCAAAGCCGGAAAGATCAAGGCACCTCAGACTCGAACAGTACATGAACATATTGTCCATATTGACTGCCCTGGAAACGTCGAAACCTGAAAGATCAAGTTCTTCCAGCGACCTGCATGTGAAGAACATGCACGACATGTCTGTGACGCCGGATGTATCGAAGGAAGAAATGTCGAGTTTTTTAAGGTTCCTGCATCCGCAGAACATCCATGACATATCGGTGACACGATGCGTCATGAACGATGAAAGGTCCAGCTCTCTGAGACTTTCACAGCTGCTGAACATACTTATCATATTTATAGCGCTGGATGTATCAAGAGCAGATATATCTATCTGCTCAAGGCCTGTGCAGCCTGAAAACAGTCCAGACATGCCTGTGACTTTAGATGTGTCGAAGGTCGAAAGATCCAGCTCTTTCAATGCTCTGCAGTTGCCGAACATACGGCTCATGCTTATCAGGCTCCCTGTTGAAAACCGGCTGAGATCCAGTGACTGCAGGTTTTCACATCCTTCGAACATCGAGCCCATATCCATGACGGCAGCCGTGTCAAAAGATGAGAGATCTATTTCATCAAGGGAACTGCAGCCGAAAAACATACGGCTCACGTTCCTGACTCTGCCTGTATCGAATGTATCTCCGAAATTTATTTTTTCAAGGGAACTGCATGAATGGAACATGCTGTTCATCGCCTCTGCGTTTGCGGTATCAAGCCCTGCAAGATCTGCAGAAACCGTACCGCTGCATCCGCAGAACATATAGCTGAGCCTGCCGCCGTACGGCACCGACACCTTTCCTGAAAATCTGATGCTTTTTATTGAATCTCTGTATCTGTACCATGGAGCGTCGCCTGTCTGCAGCAGACTGTAGCCTGTTCCCTCCCCTATGGAAAGTATGCCGTCACTGTCTATCTCCCAGAAGCACGAACCCCATTCTCCACATGAAATCCTCTTTTTTTCCAATGTATCCACCTCTTTCAAATCAATGCTTTATGTCTTTTCTCGTATGTGGAGCTGCTGAGTCTATACTTTCTCGCAGACAGTTTCTGCCTCGATGACTTCGGCACTTCCTGACGTGACATTTGCAAATATGTTCCTGACATGTTCTTCGTTTTCCGGCAGGGTTCTGACGTCCAGCACCACTTTATCGCTGTAGGCGGCATCTTCTATGGTGAATTCTCCCTGAGGAGGAGCACCTGTTTCAAGAGTCTGCGCTGCCATACTCTGAAGTTTTGCAAGGCTGGTATATTCAATACTTATCTTCATCCGGCATACTTCCTGCACGCTGCATATCTCTGCTGCCTCAAGTCCCAGCTTGGCACTGCTGGTGTACGCCCTGACAAGGCCGCCTGTCCCCAGCTTGATGCCACCGAAATATCTCGTCACCACTATTACGACATTGGTGATCCCTTCTTTGACCAACATCTGCACGATGGGTGCTCCGGATGTGCCCTGGGGTTCTCCATCGTCGCTGGCCCACTGTATCTGGAACTTGTCGCCTATGACCATGGCCGGGACATTGTGTGTAGCGTCCCTGTAGTTGTTTTTTATTTCAGCTATGAAACTTTCTGCGTCCTCCCGTGTCTCCACTGGTCTGACATGTGCTGTGAACTTTGATTTTTCTATTATCTGAGAAGCTTCTGCTTCATTTCTTACTGTATTATATAATTTCATACTTCCTGTACTTCCCAAAATCCTCCTGTGAAAATTCGCCTTCGAGGACTGTACCTTCTGCTTCATAGCTTATCGACGATATGCTGGCATTGTCGCACAGATATGATACTGCACTGCCTTTGTCATATGGGATAAGGAGTCTGGTCTTTATCCTGCTGCCGAAGATTTCTTCCTTTATCATCTTTATGAGCTCATCAACGTGATATCCTGTTTTTGCAGATATGCAGATGGCCCTGCCTCCGCTGGCGTCCACCGGCTCACTTACCGCTATGTCTGCTTTGTTGTATACGGTGATGCGGTTCTTGTCGCCTGCACCAAGCTGCGATATGACACGATCCGTTATATCCATGTGGAAGTCATAGTTTTCGTATGAGCTGTCCACAACGTGTATCAGCAGATCGGCATATTTCACTTCTTCCAGCGTGGACTTGAATGCCTCTACAAGTCCGTGGGGCAGCTTACTGACAAAGCCGACTGTATCTATCAGTATGAATTCGCTGCCCTGCTCAAGCGTTATCTTGCGGTGCTGTGTATCGAGCGTCGCAAAAAGCATGTCCTTTGAATCTACTGTCTTGTCTTCTTTTTCAGAAACGGCCAGCAGTCTGTTCATTATAGCTGACTTGCCTGAGTTGGTATATCCCACCAGAGCCACTACAGGTATCCCGGATCTTTCTCTGCTGCTGCGCTGAAGCTGTCTTGTTTTCCCGAGTTTGCGAAGTTCTGCCTTGATGTCGTCTATCCTGCCTGCTATATGGCGCCTGTCAGTCTCCAGTTTCTTTTCTCCGGGGCCTCTTGTGCCTATGCCTCCTCCAAGTCTTGAAAGGGATCTGCCGAAACCTGTAAGCCTTGGCATCCTGTACTGGAGCTGTGCCAGCTCCACCTGCAGTTTTCCTTCTTTGGAAACCGCCCTGTCTGCAAATATATCAAGGATCAGTATCGTCCTGTCTATGACTCTGACTCCTGTGGCATCTTCAAGATTCCTTATCTGCACACCCGACAGTTCTGTATCGAATATCACCATGTCGGCCTCCATGTTGCGGCATATTTCAGCAAGCTCCTCCACCTTGCCTTTGCCTATGAGGGTCGCTGTATTTGGTTTTTCCAGCGACTGTATGATGTGACCGATGACCTCGACATTGTCTGCCTCCGCAAGCCCCTGCAGCTCATCCATGGAATATTTGATGTCCTCTTTAAGCTGGAGTCCTACGATGATGCCTCTGTAGTTTTCGTCCTGTATTATCTCATTGTTTTCATTAAATCTAAGCATGGTTATATAATACCACATTCATGTGATATGTGCATCTGTCAATGTTTCTGTCCTGCCTGCAGTCTGCCAGCATCAGGTTGCATCGAGTATATCGTCTTTCGGCACCTGAACATAACTGTCCGGCACACTGCCAAGTATGACGGTCTCAGCTGCGAGTACTGTGTTCTTTGTTTTGAATATCCCTGTGGAAAAAGGCGCCAGCATTTTCACACGACATTCCAGGATCACATATATCTTGTATTTTGTCTGGTTTATGCCCTGTGTTTCGAATTCCGTTTTAAAATCCATGGATGATACGCTCATGGGAACTACTGTAACTGTAACATAAGGTCCTGTCTGTGAAAGCACTCTGCTGCCGAGGAGTGTACCCAGTGACACCTGAAAATCCTCTCTGCCCATATCCGAAAACCGATCCTGTATATTCATGGAAAGCTGCGACATCAGCATATTGATGCGCACTGAATCTGCCTGGACCATTTCAAGCGTCCCGCTGCTGTTTCTCTTTTCGTCAAACAAACTGTCGCCGTCGTTTATTTTTTCAAGTTCTTCGGCCAGAGCCTGATTCACAGTTCTCGATACTATCGCAGTCGCCTTGATACGTGCTGTCTCTTCTATGTTCGGTCCCACTATGCTGTGCATAAGACATACTACTGATATGAAGACTGCGGCAAAAACGGCGAGGACCACTGCTGAAGTCTTGCCGGGTCTGCGTCTGCTCCTGCTCTTTTTTCTCCTGCTGCAGCATTTCATCGCACGCCTCCATATCTGCAGGCAGAAAAAAACCTGCGTACTACATTGATATGCATCGCAGGTTTTTTTGTTACATTTTTGAAGTCTGATGTGCAGGCTGTCTGCTACATCTTCATCTTGGCAAGCTCGTCCTTGAACTTGGCGTTGATGATCTTTATCCTTGTTCCCTTCATGCCGAGAGAACGTGATTCGATAACACCGGCACTTTCCAGTTTCCTGAGTGCATTGACTATTACCGATCTTGTGATTCCTGAACGGTCTGCTATCTTGCTGGCAACCAGAAGGCCTTCATTGCCGTCCAGCTCTGCAAATATCTGCTGCACAGCCTCTACCTCTGAATAAGACAATGTGCCTATGGCCATCTGCACCATTGCTACCTGTCTTTCTTCTTCTTCTTCTTCAAGCGACTTCTGTCTCTGGATCTCCAGACCTATTACAGTAGCTCCGTATTCGCCGAGAACAAGATCCTCGTCAGTGAACGCCGGCGTATACCTTGTCATCACCAGAGTACCCCATCTCTTGCCGCCTCCCACGATAGGGATTATAGTGTGGAGCTTGTCCGATGTATCATAATCGTATTTGAATACCTTCAGAGCCTCTTCACCAGACAGGTTGGCTGTAGTCTCTCTGACACTCATCAGTTCCTGATTGTATTCTGCAGGAAGTGTCTCTGTACCTGTCTCTGGATCCGGGATGGCGAAACTGTCAGATCTGATCTTGTAGTTTACTCCGATAACTTTACCTTTGGCAGTAAGAACGTATACGTTCGAATCCATAAGGTCGCTTAAAATACCGCACATGTCATTGAACGAAAATGCACCGGTAGGGCTTTCCTGTAAAAGCCAGTTCAGTTTTCTCACTTTGTTTAAAATGTCACTCATACTATACCTCAACTATTGATTAAATTTATTTTGTAAACTCAGTCTATATTATACCGTCTTTTTTTTAACAAGACAATACATTTATTTAGACTTTTCGAAAAAGTTTCTGCCTTTCACACAATTGACACAAACTTGCGTTTATATTTCATGATTTTTCGTATTTTATTGCCTTATATGCTGTAAAAACGATATTTTTTTGCTGTTTTTAAGTTTTTTAAAACACTGCTCTGCAACGGTGACATGTGAGCGAATCGTTACAAAGCAGTATCATATTGTTTATGTTGCTGTTTTCTGTACTAACTGGAAGAAAATTTCTGTTATAAACTTCTTCTACAGTATATATCTGTCGATATCCTCCGGATGTATCTTTTCTTCGAATTTTTCTTTAACGTATTCCTGATCTATGACTATCTTCTCATCATCGATGTCCGGTATGTTGAAAGAAATGTCTTCCAGCAGCTTCTCCATTATGGTATGGAGACGTCTTGCACCGATATTCTCAGTCTGCTCGTTCATCATGAAGGCCATCTCTGCGATCTCGTCTACAGCTCCATCTGTGAACTCGATACCAACGCCTTCTGTCTCAAGCAGAGCTTTATGCTGTTTGAGAAGAGCATTTTCAGGAACAGTGAGTATCTTGACGAATGTATCCTTGTCGAGATTCTCAAGTTCCACTCTGATAGGGAAACGTCCCTGCAGTTCAGGTATGAGATCTGTAGGTTTGGCTGTATGAAAAGCACCTGCACCTATGAACAGGATATGATCTGTCTTGACAGGTCCGTGCTTGGTATTGACAACACTTCCCTCGACGATAGGCAGGATGTCCCTCTGGACACCTTCTCTGGAAACGTCGGCTCCGCTCCTGTAGCCTGAACCTGATGCTATCTTGTCTATCTCATCTATGAATATGATACCATTCTGCTCAGCATTATGCAGTGCATCGTCTGTGACCTGATCCATGTCTATGAGATTCTGAGCCTCCTCCTCACGGAGTCTATTTCTGGCTTC
>CAKQNZ010000060.1 GCA_934255435.1 uncultured Clostridia bacterium
TGTCACATCTGATGCCACGCACAGACTCTATCTCGCCTTTCGTCACCGGCTGGCGGTACGCCACTATCGCCAGTACTTCCAGCGCTGACTGGGAAAGCCGCCTGTGTTTCACTGGCGTGCACAGACGCTCGATGTAATCTATGTTTTCCCTGCGTGTCACGAACTGAAAGCATTTGTTCACTTCCCTTATGACTATGCCTCTGCCTTCACGTTCGTATTCCTCCTGCAGCTGCTTGCAGCAGGCGCAGGCTTCGTCTCTGGTTATTCCGAAAATGTCTGCGATATCTCTTGAATCCAGCGGTTCACCCCATACGAACATCATTGATTCTATCGCTGATTTTATCGTTCTGCTGCTTGCCATGTATCCGCCCCTTTCTCCTGTCTGTTTTTATCAAAAAGTTCATCGTTTGCAACGACTTTTATGTCTCCGAAGAGATATTCCTGAAAAGCGTCCAGCTTGTGCTCTTTCATCATCTCCAGCACTGAAGAAAACGTCACTGCCACATCGTATCTGTCGTCACGCTTCTCGATGAGTTCTCTGAAATCTGCTTCTCTGTATCCATTGTCTATGAAAAAGTTTTTTATGTTTTCCATGCGGATCTCAGTCGTTATGCGCTGCTTTTCACTTCGTCTGTGATGCTCCCGTATCTCTTCGAGTTTCTTTTTCTTTGCAAGGAACTGTTCGAAAGCTCTGACGAACCCGCCGGCATCAAATTCGAGATATTCGTCGTATTCTCTTGTATACACAGCCAGATCCTCCTGGGGTTTTTCAAGGACAGCCAGTCCTTCCTCAAAACGCTGGCTGAGCATTTTTGAAACAGCTTTGTATTTCTTGTATTCCAGAAGCTTTTCCACCAGCTCTGTCCTCGGGTCCTCTGTGACAGTCCCTGCATCTTCATCAGTACTTGTCCCTGGCAGCAGCATCCTGGACTTTATCTCAAGAAGAGCCGACGCCAGCACCATGAACTCGGATGCTACTGCGATATCGGCGTTTTTCATGGTTTCGATATAATCCATGTACTGCCTTGTGATATCAGTGATGTTGATATCGTAAATATTCATCTGTGCGTGTTCTATCAGATACACCAGCAGATCGAAGGGTCCCTCGAAAACATCGAGTCTGACTCTGTAACTCATGCACTAATCCTCCAGATAAGGCCCCGCAGCCTGCAGTATCTTTGTCTTTTCTGATTTTCTGCCGTAGCTGTCGATGCCAGATTTGTTCGATTGTCCGTGGGTGAGACAGCCTGCACCTCCGATGCAGCCGTCCATACATACCATGCCCTCCACGAAATTGTTCGTATATATGCCTCTGTTGGCTTTCATAAGCGCTGTCTTGCACTTGTCTATGCCGTCGCATACAGCCGGTTCGAATTTCATATCCTCGAAACCGTGTTCTGCTGCAGCTTCTTTCACTGCCTCTGTTACTCCACCTGTACGTGCAAAGATCCTGCCGAAATATGATGCGTCGTTCATGTCCAGCTCCGGCAGTTTGTTCACTTCGATGTCCTTGCTGTCGATCAGCGCCTGCAGCTCCTCGAAGGTGATGACGTAATCTATGTATGGCGAGACTTCCGGCTTTCTCACTTCAGCTTTCTTTGCAGTGCAGGGACCTATGAAGACCACTTTCGAATCAGGGTCTCTTTCCTTTATCAGCTTGCCTGTCACAGCCATCGGAGAAAGGCTTTCGGAAATGTGTTCCGTCAGCGACGGGAACTTCGTCTCTATATATTTAACGAACGCAGGGCAGCATGATGATGTCATGAACTCTCTTTCCCTGAGTTCTTCTGCTTCATGATATGCCACGATGTCCGCTCCCAGAGCTGCCTCCTCTATGCTGTAAAAGCCGATCTCCTTTATGGCGCTGAGCACCTGTCCCGGCTCTGCATATGTGAACTGTCCTGCGATAGCAGGCGCTACTACTGCATGCACCCTGAACTCGGTGTTGTCCTTGCTTGCCATTATGGTCTTTATCACATCGGTGATGCTGGAAACGTCAACTGTCGCTCCGAAAGGACACTGGTATACGCAGGCTCCACATGCCAGGCACTTTTCACTGTCGATAGAGGCCACTCCGTCGCTGGCCATGCTTATGGCCTTGACTTTGCATGCTTTCTCGCATGGTCTCTTGAAATCCACGATGGCGCTGTACGGACATACCTTGGCACATCTGCCGCACTCGACGCACTTGCTCTTGTCTATATGTGCCACCTGTTCGTCGTCAAAAGTTATGGCGCCCGGCCTGCAGGCGTCGCCGCACCTGTGTGCTACGCAGCCTCTGCACATATCAGTGACTACGTGTCCTGCCACAGGGCATTCATCGCAGGCAATACCGATGACCTGTATGACGTTTGGGTTATTTTTGTCACCTCCCAGTGCCAGCCTTATCCTTTCCGCAACGATAGCTCTGTCCTTGTATATACAGCAGCTCATCGGCGGTTCTCCCTTCTTGATGATCTCGTTGGCTATCTCGTTGAAGACCATGAAGGCGTCATTGCCTTTCCATGTCTGCCACGCCAGCTCCATAAGCACCTTGTACTTCAGTTCCTGCACCTTTGTGTCAAAAATACGCATAATAATTCTCCATAAATAAACATCCCGACCGGGCGATCCTGTGACCGCCTCATAAAACTATCCATGTTTATTTTATCACAAAGTCGCAGTTCTTTCCAAGGTATTATCAGCCTATATGCTGCAGCTGCCGGAAAATTTCGACCAAAGACTTCATGTTATGCTTTTTTCAGATAATGATGTAGCGCAGGAACGCCTGACGTGATATCATTCATATGAAATGACTTTTCAAAATACAGTACCAAGGAGAATAGACATGGAAACAACAATAAGAAAAGCGACTTCTTCTGATCTCGACGCTATTGCTGCGATCTATTATCATATACATACCGAAGAAGAATCAGGACACGTGACCATCGGCTGGGTGCGCAGTGTATATCCTGCAAGAAATACTGCAGAAGAAGCACTGGAAAGAGGCGACCTTTTCATTGCGGAACATGACGGCAAAGCAGTGGGTACAGCAGTGATAAATCAGATCCAGGCTGACGCATATGCAGGCGCTCCATGGCAGTACGATGCAGCTGACAACGAGATAATGGTTCTGCACACTCTCGTCATCGACCCTTATACAAAAGGACTTGGTTTCGGTTCGTCATTCGTGAAGTTCTATGAAAAATATGCTCTGGAAAACGGATGCAGCTATCTGCGTATGGATACCAATGTTCTTAACGCTGCAGCAAGAAAATTCTACAACCACCGTGGATACCGCGAGATTGCAGTAGTGCCCTGCAGGTTCAACGGTATACCTGACGTAGATCTTGTACTGCTGGAGAAAAAGCTGCCCTGATGCAGCCCGCTGTACCAGAGTATGAAAAAATAGAGACTATATGAAAACATCAAAACGACCGGAGATCATCCGGTTCTTTTTGTGCCTTGGAAAAATTCAAGACCCCGCTGGGTAACAGCGGGGTCTTGAGGTATTTAGATGAATATTACACCGATATCCGAATCTACGGTTTTATCCTTACAGATTGAATTCAGCCTTAACATCGATGATAGCTTCTTCGATGCACTTTAATACCTTGTCGATAGTCTCGTGGCTCTGAGTGATAGGTGGCTCGATTCTTACTGTCTTGGCATTTACTAATGTACCAGCAGTCATTACGTGTCTTGAGAACAGACCCTTAGTTACTTCGTAGCCAACTTCTGCTTCTGGGAATTCCATGCAGATCAGCATACCAGCGCCTCTTACAGCCTTCAGAACTGTTGGGTATTTTTCCATCAGTTTGTTCAGACCTTCTAAGTAGTGATCTCCCTTTTCCTTTGACTGACCAGGGATATCATGCTCGAGCATGTACTTGATAGTAGCGATGAATGCTGAGCAAGCCAGTGGGTTACCACCGAATGTAGGTGATCCGAGGATCCATGGGTTGCTGAACATCTTGCCCTTTTCACCAGTTCCGATACCTGACTGTTCATAAGTCCAAGGTCTTGCGATGATACCAGTGATAGGTACCAGACCACCTGATGTAGCCTTACCATAAGTCATGATGTCTGGAGTAACGTCTTCAACTTCGCATCTCCACATTGTACCAGTTCTACCCATACCAGTCTGGATTTCGTCGAAGATCAGGCAGCAGCCGTATTCATCAGCAATTGCTCTGAGCTCTTTGAGGTATCCTTTAGGAGGAATGATAACTCCGCCTTCACCCTGGATAGGTTCAACGATGATAGCAGCAACTTTTTCGCCAACTGCAATCAGGTTCTTAACTGCAGCTCTTGTAGCGTCAGCGTTACCATATTCAACGTGCTGTACCTGCTGGATCATTGGGATGTAGTCTTCTCTGTAAGCGCCTTTACCACCCATTGAGATAGCTCCCATTGATTTACCGTGGAATGCACCAACTGTTGAGATGTACCATCTTCCGCCTGTTGCCAGTCTTGCGAGCTTCAGAGCCATTTCAACTGCTTCAGCACCGCCGTTTGTGAAGAATGAGTACTGCAGATCTCCAGGAGTGATCATTGCGAGTAACTTACAGAGGTAACCTCTGAGTGGGTCAACCAGTTCCTGTGAATGTAAAGCGAATCTGTCTAACTGCTTCATAACAGTCTTCTTGATCTGCTCGTTGCCGTGTCCGCAAGCGAAGATACCGAATCCGCCTAAGCAGTCGATGAATTCAACGCCGTGTACGTCTTTGAATACTTCGCCTTCATCTGACCATTCTACGAAAGCTGAATCAGTTGATACTGACTTTCTGTATTCTAACCAACCTGGGTTGTAGTTCTTGTTGAAGTTTTCGATCGATTCTTTAACGATCTGCTCTTTGTCTGCATCTGTAAGTGCATCTTTTTCAATCCATTCTACAACTTTCTTCGCTTCTTCTAAAGCCGCCTTCTTGTTCATTTCGTTAGCCATTATATGACCTCCCTTAAATTTTTTGTTCACCACTTCTGATAAACCGGAAGTTCCTTCGATCGAACTTATGTAATTGAATCTTATAAACAATATCATCCTCTCGAATCGATCCCAGTCCGGCACCTGAGAAATGATATCTCTCAAATGCCCTAAGTGGCAATCGGTATAACTTCTGCCTTTTATATATACAATTTGTGTGCCAACATTATGACTTTAATGCTCATAAAAGATTGTTAAAAAATAAATTTTCTGACAAATCATTGACATTTACACAGTTCCAGGCTTTTTATTATTTTCTAAAAATAATAAAAATGATGTTTCGAAAAGTGGACAAAGTTTCTTTTTACACTGTTTTTTGGCGAAAATATGTTTCGTTTTTAAGACTCATTCTTATTTTTGATACATTTCCTGGCATGTTTCTTCTGTACTTTTACGGCTGCCATTATATGAACCTGCACATCATGTCATTGAGCTTCACAGACCAGCTGTACGAATCTGCTGTGCGTTCCGTCATTTTCTCCATGTATCTCAGTCTGTCTTCCGGCAGGCCTGAAACATCATCAGGAGATATGATCCCTGCTGTCCTTCGTGCCAGCTGGAATATCATGCGGTCTTTCTCATGCATGGACAGATAGTCATCTATCAGCCCGAGCATAGTCTCCCGATCCTCATCCAGCCTGCCCCGGACCTGCTGCAGCAGGTTCACTATATGGTCGCTGACAAGAACAGTCCCTGAAGCTTTTGCATTTTCTATGAGATGGCGTATCTCCAGGACTTTCTCGTCTTCACTGCATATAGTAAATTTTCCTGTGAGGAAATCATCGTAAAGCTCTGTGCCGGGCTTTATCACTGCGGACCTTATCCTGAGAAAATCAGGGGATATGCTGTTTATCACTTCTGTCATACCTGCTGCATTTTCATTTGTGAGTTCTCTGCCACCGATGCCCGGCATGAAATATACAGAAAGCTCTATGCCGCCTGCCTTCACGTTCCTGCCTGCTGTGATCTCCTGCTGCAATGTCACGCCTTTGTTTATCTTTTCCAGCACGGCGTCTGATCCTGATTCGAATCCTGAATGTATCCTGTCAAGACCTGCTTCTTTCAGCTCGGCGAACTCCTCCGCACTGACCTTCGAAAGATTTTCCGCACGACCGTATGATGTTATCCTCTTTATATGAGGAAACGCCTGCCTGAGATAGCGCAGGACTTCAGTGAGCCTGCCGCTGCTGAGGGCTGTAGTGTTGCCGTCCTGCAGGAAAACATTCTCTCCTCCGTTCACCAGCCAGTTTGCGATCATGTAAAAGCACTGCTGATCGGCTCCGCTGCATGATCCCAGCTCCCTGTTGAGGCCTTCAAGATCCCAGCCACTGCTGTCACGGTATTTTTTCACTCTGTCGGCATACCACACCATATTGTCTATATCATTCCTGATACTGTCTGCACCGAACGCTTTGAATTTCGTATGTCTGTAAAGCTGACAGAATCTGCATCTGTTCCAGGTGCACCCGTTGGTGACCTGAAGCAGCAGGCTCGATGCCTCGCTGGGAGATCTGATGGGACCCATCCTGAATGTCCTCCCTCTGTTTTCTCCGTATGTCATATCTTTTTCCCCACTGCCTCATGCTTCGGACACTGCGCTGCGGTCATGCAGATGCGTGTCAAAAACATATGTAATAGATGTAACGTTATTCTCATACAGTTTAACATATATCTGAGTTTTTTTACAGTACGGGTCTCTGTCCCTGAAAGGAACTTTCTACTCATGATAAGATCATGCCGTCACACATCAGTGAAAAATACGATCCATCGCAGCCGTATCACAGCTGTACTGTCATTTGCAGCTGTGATGGCACATGTTTTCTTCATCACATTCGGTGTTCCCGGTACGTTTCTCGATAATGCGACAGCCTCTCTGATCGCTGCATCTGCAGGCTTTACAGAGGATCGACTCGTATCATGGGGCGCTGATCCTGCTTTACGCAGTCTGATCACAGACGGGATATTTGCCGGTGTCGGCAGCGTACTGTCATTCGTGCCGTCTATCGCACTGCTGTTCCTGCAGCTCAGCATACTGGAGCATAGCAGGTTCATGGGTACTGCCGCTTATGCACTGGAGCCTGTGATGGCAAAGGCAGGGCTGCCGGGTCAGGCTGCTGTGCCTCTTCTCATCGGTTTCGGCTGCAATGTCCCGGCGGTACTGTCCGCCGGAAGATCTGAAAATACATACCAGCGCACCATTCTCCTGACGCTCATACCTTTTATGTCCTGCAGTGCGAAACTGCCTGTATATATGATGTTCACTTCGGTTTTTTTCCCGTCGCACAAACTGCCTGTCATAATATCGGTCTACCTGTCCGGCATTGCAGCTGCAGCAGTCCGTATGATGCTGCTGAAAAGATACGGCACCCCGATACTTTCATCGGCAGCAGCCTCAGTATCCCCCTCGCCAGACAGCATACACTGTATGTCTGGTACATGTCCGCATCATGGCTCCTGTAGTATTCTCAGATCTGATAATGGCTGCCGGAACCGCTCTGGCAGCCTCAGGACTTCGCTGCCTGCAGCTGTGATATCATCAACTGTGTCGAACACATGTGGATTCGTGAAAAAAGCATTCACGGTGATCTTTCTGGCGTCGGCTGTCACATGGTACCTGCAGAACTTCAACTGCAGTTTCCATATGGCGTCTGATTTCAGGGAAAGCATACTCTGGGAGCTGGGAAAACTGGCAGCACCTCTTTTCCAGCCACTGGGTTCCGGCAGTCCCCACGCCACAGCATCCATCATCGCAGGACTTTCCGCAAGAGAAGCCATCCTCAGCACATTTTCCGTCATGTCCTCCATACCGGGAGGGCTGTCGGCAGCAGAGCTCATATCGCAGACTTTCACTCCCCTGTCGGCTTTCACGTTCATGCTTTTCTGCCTGCTTTACACGCCATGCATCGCAACGCTGGCTGCCATAAGAAAAGAGACCGGCAGTATCATCATACCACTTCTCATGTGTATCACAAGGACCCTGCTGGCATGGACGGTCTGCATGATCGTCTATACTGCAGGCAGTCTTCTGTCGGGTCTGTTCTGACGGCAAACCGGACTCCGGGTATCCTGTATACACCGCCTCCGCCTTTTCATCAAACCTGCGACAAAGATTTCTGTTATACGACAGTTCCCGCAAAATCGTTAAAAAAAACACCTTTTTCCACGACATACACGCTTATTTTTTGATTTATTTGCTTAATTTTAAAATTCAAATCGTAATATAGTTGACAGAATATTGAATTCTATTGTATTTTGATTATATTATTATTTTGTACTTTGTTATATCTTTATTTAATCTAACTAAGGTTGCAGGAAGGAGTTTTTTATGAGTTGTACAGGTATGCAGTGTATGATTCCGTCTGAAAATTTTGAAAAACTGGATGCGATAATCGCAAAATATAAAGACACCCGGGGTGCGCTAATCCCGGTGCTTCATGAGGCTCAGGAGCTGTTCGGATACCTGCCTCTCGAGGTACAGCGTGTCATCGCGGAGAAGCTCAACATACCTCTGGCAGAGGTTTACGGTGTTGTAAGTTTCTATACTCAGTTCACTATTTATCCAAAAGGCAAATATCAGATCAACGTATGCATGGGAACAGCCTGCTATGTCAAAGGAGCCAATGAGATCCTCGACAAGTTCAGGACGAGACTTTCCATCGATGTCGGCGAATGTACAGAGGACGGCAAATTCTCTCTTGATGCATGCAGATGTATCGGCGCATGCGGCCTTGCCCCTGTTGTTACCATCAACGAGGAAGTATTCGGCAAACTGGTTGCCGGAGATGTAGACGATATTCTTGATAAGTACGAAGAAATGGAATAAGGAGTAAACGATGATCCATAATATAGAAGAATTAAAAGCATTGAGAGACGATACCCTCAAATCGATGAGCATCAGACTTGATCGTACGCTTCCTGCCGGCACACCTGAAGATGAGATCCATATCCTCGTGTGCGGAGTTGCAGGCTGTGCATCGTCAGGCTCCCTTGAGGTTGCAAGAGTCCTCGAAGAACAGATAAGAGTGCATCAGCTGGGTGCAAAGGTAAAGGTCATAAAGACAGGATGTTTCGGTCTCTGTGCTGAAGGTCCTATCATGCTGGTCTGTCCTGAACATGTGATGTATACGAAAGTCACCCCTAAAGATGTGAACGAGATCGTGGAAAGCCACATACAGGACGGCAAGGTCGTGACAAGGCTCCTGGCAGGAGAGAACGAACACGAAGAGATCCGCAACAGGCTCCCGCAGATACCGTTCTTCTCCATGCAGGAAAGGATCGCACTGCACAACTGCGGTATAATCGATCCTGAAAACATAGATGAATACATAGCCCTCGACGGTTATCAGGCTCTCGCAAAGGTATTCGAAGAGATGGAACCGGATGAGGTAATAGACGAAATAAAGAAATCAGGTCTCAGAGGAAGAGGAGGCGGCGGCTTCCCTACAGGACGCAAATGGGAATCATCTGCTGTAGTAAGACAGCATGAAAAGTTTGTCATCTGTAACGCTGACGAAGGTGACCCGGGTGCATTCATGGACAGATCCATACTGGAGGGCGACCCTCACTCAGTCATCGAGGCTATGATAATAAACGGTTATGCAGTAGGCGCACATCAGGGATATATCTACGTGCGTGCTGAATATCCGGTAGCTGTACAGAGACTGGCTATCGCTATAAAGCAGGCCAAGGAGTACGGACTGCTGGGCAAAAACATACTGGGCAAAGGCTTCGACTTCGATCTGGAAGTAAGACTCGGTGCCGGTGCGTTCGTATGCGGAGAAGGCAGCGCCCTGATGACATCCATCGAAGGTCACAGAGGTGAACCGAGACCTAAACCACCTCGTTCGGCAGTCAAGGGACTCTGGAAACAGCCTACAGTACTGAACAACGTTGAAACATATGCGAACATCCCTCAGATCATCAACAACGGTGCTGACTGGTTCACGAATATCGGTACAGAAAACTCCAAGGGAACGAAGGTATTCGCCCTGGGCGGCAAGATCAACAACATCGGTCTCGTGGAAGTACCTATGGGAACTACCCTCAAAGAGATAATATACGATATCGGCGGCGGTATCCCGAACGGCAAGAAATTCAAGGCTGCCCAGACAGGTGGCCCGTCAGGCGGATGTATCCCGGCTGAACACATAGATACACCTATCGACTATGACTCCCTGAAGACTCTTGGATCGATGATGGGCTCCGGCGGTCTCATCGTAATGGATGAGGACACATGCATGGTAGACCTGGCCAAGTTCTTCCTGGAATTCACAGTTGACGAAAGCTGCGGTAAATGTGCTCCATGCAGGATCGGCACAAAGAGAATGCTGGAAATACTCACAAGGATAACAGAAGGTAAAGGAACGCTTGAAGACCTGGACGCTCTGGAAGTCCTTGCAGAGAATACCAAGGACGCATCGCTCTGCGGGCTGGGACAGAGTGCTCCTAACCCAGTCCTTTCCACGATGAGATATTTCAAGGACGAATACGTGGCTCACGTGGTAGAGAAGAAATGTCCCGCAGGCGTCTGCAAATCCATGCTCATGTTCATCATCGCAACAGAGACATGCAAACGCTGCAGCATATGTAAGAAGAATTGCCCTGTTGGCGCGATCTCCGGAGACAAGGACACACCATTCGTTATCGATCAGGACAAGTGTATCAAATGTGGCGTTTGTATGGAAAGATGTCCGTTCAAGGCCATACTCAAGAACGCGTAACGGGAAGGAGGCCGCATAAAAATGAGAAAAGTAAATATCACAATAGACGGTATCAGCTTATATGTGCCTGATACTTACACCATACTGGAGGCTGCCAAGGAAGCAAACATCTCGATCCCTACCCTCTGCTTCCTCAAAGACATCAACGAGATCGGCTGCTGCCGTATGTGCGTCGTGGAGGTAAAGGGTTCCAAAGCCCTGCAGGCTGCCTGCGTGCACCCTGTCAGAGAAGGCATGGAGGTTCTGACTCATACCACAAGAGTCAGAAAGGCAAGAAAGACCACGCTGGAGCTGATACTTTCCAACCACAACGCCAACTGCCAGACATGTACGAGGAGCTGGATGGACTGCGAACTGCAGTCTCTTGCAAACAAACTGTCTGTAAAGGACGTGAGATTCAGAGGCGAAAACAAAAAAATGCCACTGGATGTAGGCCCTTCCATCGTCCGTGACCCTAACAAATGTATACTTTGCAGAAGATGTGTCAGTGCATGCAAGAAGATACAGACAGTGGGTGTCATAGACGTCGTGAACAGAGGGTTCGAGACGCACGTGGGCTCGCCTTTCG
>CAKQNZ010000061.1 GCA_934255435.1 uncultured Clostridia bacterium
GCTCAGAATTATCTCAGCCCCGGCGGCAGCCTCTACAGCGGCAAGACCATTTCCGACGTCAACAAAAGATACGCCGCCAGCTCCACCTGGGACGACAAGGTGGCGAGAAACATGACTAACTATTATTCAGTGATAAGCACACATCACAACCAGGCCCTGGACAGGCTTAAATGATCTGCGATGTGTCTCTCCTGTTTACTGAAACAGCAAAGACCACTGCCTGTGTTTCATGCACATGGTCAGTGGTCTTTTTATGTACGCTCGTATTTTTTATGTTTGCAGGCGGCTATTTCCAGAGTTTATCCGGATATTCGCCTTTATCTTTCTTTGACTGGAGGATGTTCTTCACGTCTTCCTTGTCTGCCTGGTATGTCACTCCGCACCATTTGTCGTGTGTAGGGAGGACTTTCACTGTGGCTCTGCCTTCTTTTATGAGGCGGTCTGTCACTTCCGGCAGCAGGTATTCGCCTTTCAGCGGATTTTCCGGGATCACTGTCCTGAAAAACTCAGGCAGTCCGTCTTCCAGCTCTTTCATCAGTCCTGCCGGATATCCCCAGAAATTCATGGATACCACCGTGTCGTCCGGCAGCTTCACCCATGTCTTTCCGTCGTCTTCTGTATAGCAGATGCCTTCAGGACGCATCATGATCTGCTTGCGCTCCGTCACCTGCTCCAGATATCCTTCATCGCTTATCTGGCATACGCCCCTGGCAACATGTCCGTTTTCTGTCACGGTGTTTTCCAGCTTGTATCCTATCATGGCGCAGTCGTACACATCACCGTCTGCCGCATTGCAGAGATAGTCGTACATCTGTATGAATCCGCCGGGTCCGTAGTAGTCGTCGGCGTTGATGACTGCAAAGGGTCCGTTTATGATGTTCCTTGCAGCCAGCACAGCATGGGATGTGCCCCATGGTTTTTCCCTGCCCTCAGGTATCTTCACACCTTCAGGGATATCGTCCAGCGCCTGGTATGCATATTCTATCTCCATGAATCTGCCTGCTCTCTCGTCGACGAGTTCACGGAAAATGTCACGATGCTCTTCTCTTATGATGAACACTGCTTTTGTAAAGCCTGCCATCATGGCGTCGTAGAGAGAAAAATCGAGGATTATCTCTCCCGCTTCTGTCATTTTATCCACCTGCTTGAGTCCGCCGTATCTGGAACCCATTCCTGCAGCCATTATCACGAGTACTGGTTTTTCTTTTACTGTCATTTTACTTCCCCTTACATTATTTTTACGTTTAAAGTCTTGCAGCTGATATGTATGCAGCTGTTTTAACATTGTAACACATATCCGGGATTTTTGCGATACTCTGATACATCATAGTTGTATGTATATCAGCTGACGTGATACAATCTTATCATAGCTATATGCAGATCACTTTACGCCCCATCGTTCGTGGCGGCAGAATGGAGTTTTTTATGGAAAATACAAGATTC
Organism: uncultured Clostridia bacterium; assembly: GCA_934255435.1. Lineage (GTDB taxonomy): Bacteria > Bacillota > Clostridia > Peptostreptococcales > Anaerovoracaceae > Lentihominibacter. The sequence continues at coordinate 1,444 of CAKQNZ010000061.1, forward strand.
ATATTCGTGACAGGTTTTTTCGGAGCGCCTGTCAGAGAAACAGCAGAAAGACTTGCATCCGATGAAGATGCGCTGCTTGTTTCTCTCGATTATGAAATAGAAAAAGAAGACGGCAGGTCTGTGCTGAGGATCTGTATGCTGATGGGAGAGCATGAGTACCGCAACAAAGAATTTGAGATGCTGCAGAAGATCACCGGTGGCGAAGGTCTTTCCACTGACAGCGATACCGTGGTAGTCCTCTGCAGCGACGGGGTCCTCCATGATGAGATGTCTGCAGATATAATAAAAAATCACGACCTGGTGATAGTCGGCCGTGATATGAACTGCGACGAGCTTTGGACCGGTGCATGCAGCATTCCTGTATCATACCATGCGTTCATGACGTTGCCGGATGAAAATGCACGCCACATGGCTTTTGACGAGCTTTACGAAAGACAGAAGCTGCTGTTCGGCGCTCACTGATCTCATGATGCATATCCCGCGGCCACGATGCTGCAGTCCTGCAGATCAGGCTCAGAATATCAGCATCAGCAGTTTCAGCGATCCTATGACTGTGAACAGCGACATCACTGTGCTGAAAAACAGAGCACGGCTGGCGACGCCAAGGTCCTGTCCTTCCTGCTCCGCCAGCATGGATACGGTGGCAGCTGTCGGGAAGCACGCTCCCAGTACCACCACTGCCTTTATTAGATCGCTCACCGGCAGGAAATATACGATAAGCAGTGTCAGTGCCGGCAGGATCACCAGTTTCATAACGCCGGATTCGATGACGAGCCTGTCTCTGATGATGTCTGTGAATCTGTATTTTGCCAGTGAAGACCCGATGAATATCATCGCCATCGGCGTGGACACGTTGCCTATATAGAGCAGGTAGTCGCTCACCGGTACAGGTATCTTTCCACCTGCGAAGCTTATGATGAATCCGATGATAAGCGCCAGTATATTGGGGTTCACCAGCAGTTTCAGCAGCGCTTTGGCAAGGCTGGACACTGTGGCCCGCCTGCGCTGTTCATCGTTGCGGCGCAGTACCTTCATGCCGTAGGTGAATGTGAATATGTTCATCGCTGCATTGTGGGCCAGCATGAACAGCAGGCCTGTCTCCCCGAAAAATATCAGCGTGACAGGGAATCCCATGAACCCGTCGTTGGGCGCTGCCATGGCGAATTCAGCCACGTTGGAGCTTTCTCTTGGGAATTTTCTTATCTTTGCATACCCTGTGCATACGAACCCATATACATAAAAACATACGAGGCTCAGCACAAAAGCCGTCATGAACTCCACCACGGTCCTGCCGCCCAGATCCAGACTGCCTATGTTGTATACGATGAGGCATGGATATGCGAAATACACGATCAGCTTGTTCATGCTGTGGTTCATGTTGTCATCTATGAAATTTATTTTTCTCAGGAACCATCCTGTGAAAAGTATCGCAAACAGAACGAAATATTTGCCGTACATGTTATCTTACATCCTCTCTTGTGAAACAGGCTTTGCAGCAGTCCCGGCTCCACTGCCGTTCAGGTTTTCCTGCATGGCCTCACAGAAAAGGTTTACATACCTGCAGGCAGGCTGTAAACCCTGTGAAACTTTTTATCTTCATACTGCCCCGGAGGCAGCAGTCTTTAGCTGTAGTAAAGGTTGTTGGTGACATATTCCGGATCGCATGTCACGTCTATATCCAGCGCTTTCAGCGTAGTCTCGTCCTTGTCGCTGAGTATGGCTGTACAGTGTGCTCTGCATCCTCTCAGCTCCTCCATCTTGCTGAGCGCCATTTCTGCAGAAGGGTTTGTGGCTGCCGAGATCGTCAGAGCCATCAGTATCTCCTCGCAGTTGAGGCTGGTCTTGTCTGAGTGCAGCACCTCTGTCTTGAGTTCCTGTATCCTCGACAGGATGTCCGGCGATATGAGATGCAGATCGTCGGATATGCCTGAAAGGTACTTGATGGAGTTGAGTATGGCTGCTGCTGCCGCCACCATGCGTCTTGAACTCCTGCCGGTTATCATCTTGCCGTCTTCCATCTCTATGGCCATGACTACCACGTTGACGTATCTGCTGTTGCTGTCACGTTTCCTCTCGGCATAGGCTCTTGCCGGTATCACCACATGTCTGTCCTCCACGCTCAGGGAAAGATCATCCATCAGCAGCTTCACACGCTCAACGGTGCCGCTTTCTATCTTGCCTTTCTTGTAGTCGCAAAGAGCGATGATGTATCTTCTTATGATCTCCTGGCAGGCTGCTTCCTTCACGATGTCATCGTTGATGATGCCGAAGCCTGCTCTGTTGACGCCCATGTCTGTCGGTGATTTGTATTCCGACTCCTCGCCTGTTATCTTTTCGATTATTCGTTTCACAACAGGGAAGACCTCCAGGTCTCTGTTGTAGTTCACTGCTGTTTCGCCGTAGGCCTCCAGATGGAACGAGTCTATCATGTTGACGTCTCTGAGGTCTGCTGTCGCCGCTTCGTACGCCACGTTCACCGGATGCTTGAGTGGTATGTTCCAGATAGGGAAAGTCTCGAACTTGGCGTATCTGACTTTCCTGCCCAGCTTGTATTCGTGGTACAGCTGTGAAAGACATGTAGCCAGCTTGCCGCTGCCGCCTCCCGGCCCTGTTACGACTGCCAGAGGTTTTGTGACCTCTATGTACGGATTGGCACCGTATCCTTCGTCGCTTACTATGGTGTCCACATCGGTAGGATATCCTTTGGTGAATCTGTGTCTGTATGTCTTTATACCTCTGCGTTCCAGCCTGTTTATGAACTTGTCCACTGCCGGGGAATCGTCCTCGTATCTTGTGACTACCACGCTGTTGATAGACAGGTCGTAGCGTCTGAATACATCTATGAGTCTGAGCACTTCGAGATCATATGTGATACCGAAATCCTGCCTCGTCTTGTTAGTCGTTATATCACCTGAATATATACATATTATGATCTCCGCCTGGTCCTTCATCTTCTGAAGGAGCTTTATCTTGGCGTTCTCATCGAATCCCGGCAGCACTCTCATGGCATGCTTGTCCTGGACCAGCTTGCCTCCGAACTCCAGATAAAGACGCTCGCTGTTCCCTGACTGGATCCTTTCAAGGATATATTTCGACTGTTCTTCGATATATTTCTCTGCACTGAAACCTGTTTCTGACATTTTTACCTCCGACTTTGTTATTTTATGTTATTACAGATATGCTATGGCGCATGTTACTGTTGTCGCCAGCATCACACCTATTATCAGGTATACTACGATTTTTACTGCTTTTCTGCTCATCATCCTCGATCAACCTCCTTCATCACTACATCATCGTGATATTAAGCCTGTTCCTGCCTTCTGTCAGTCCTTTGAGGCTCACGCTGTAGTCTATGTCCAGCTGTCCCTTGCCTTCTTCTGACAGAGTGTTTTCAAGTTCATTTGTGAGAATTTCTATTTCAAGAGGACCTACCGGCGTGTCATAAAGCCCTGTGTACCGCTTGCCTTTCTCGAAACTTATCTCGCTGCCAAGACCTGTGCCTTCGCCGTAACGCTTGAGCTGCACTGTGCCGTCTTTGAATCTCAGTCTCGTACGGCAGCCCGGTATCCCGGACAGCTCGCTCTCATCGTACAGCAGATACAGCGATCCGCCACGGCTGTAAAGCTTGGCTTCGGTGACGAACTCCATCGTGTCCTCACCTGCGTCCCGGCTTATCTGCTGACCTGTTATTTTTATCATTACTTCTTTCATGACCGTCACTACTGCCTACATCCTGTCCAGGATGTCCTGCAGTTCTTCCTTATCAAAATTATATTTTTTCAGGCAGAACTGGCACTGAAGCTCAGCTTTGCCGTCAGTTTCTATTATTTCCTCAAGATCTTTGCGTCCTATCGTGATCAGGACCTGCTCCAGACGCTCCCTGCTGCAGTCGCATTCCCAGTTTATGTCTCTTTCTTCGAGGGTCTGCGGAGCGTACTCCTCCGGGATATCTTTGAAGATCTCCTGCAGCACATCTGAAACTATGCCGCTGTCCGTTTTGCCGCCTGACCTTGCATTCACTCTGCTTATGATGGTAGTCATCGGATCCATGCTGCCTATCATTTTTTCAAGTGCGTCCACAGCGCCTTCTTCTGCATCCGGCAGCATCTGTATTATCATGCCTCCCGCTGCACCTATGGAAAGGTCACGCTCCACTTTCACGCCCAGCGCCACGGAGGAATTCTGCTGCTCCGATATGAAAAAATATGCTGTCAGGTCGTCTGCTATCTCGCCTGACGCCAGCGCTATGGTGCCGACATAAGGCTCTTTGAGACCGAGATCCTTGATGACTGTCAGCTCACCGATGCCCAGGGAGCCGCCTACATCCAGCTTGCCCTTTTCTGTCAGCGGAAGGTCGACGCCAGGGTTTGCGATGTACCCCTTGACGTTCCCTGTGCCGTATGCTGTTGCCAGGATCTGTTTCGCCGGACCGTCGCCTTTGAATACCAGCGTGAGTTTTTCTTCCGGTCCTTTCAGCATGATACCCATAAGTCCTGCTGCCGTCAGGACTCTTCCCAGGCCTGCCGACGCCAGCGGCGTAGTGCCGTGGATATCTGCTGCCTGCTGCACCAGGTCTGTAGTCACTGTACAGTATACTCTGAATGACCTGCTTTTATCTATAGCAATTATCGCTTTGCTCATCAGTCGTGTTTTCCTTTCTGAACTCTTACCTTGTATTTTACATACATATCCGATTTTATCACATTTATGGTGAAAATGTTCAATTTTTTATAATATAAACACATATTTTCAACACGCAAACGACAAAAAGCCTTAGTATATTAAACTCAAGCAAAACACTTCAATATCGACCGGCGGCGAAGGCGCCGGATACGAGGGCTGATATCCCCGGAGTTGATTATTGATTATCTATCAGAAACGAGGTAATGATAACATGGATGATTACAGGAAAAACAACGAAAACAGCAATACTTCCGGATACGAACCCAACTTCATACTGAAAGACGCTGTCGGGGACGATCCCGCAGACAACTCGCCGGAGCCTGCAGATACTTTCAATGCTGCCACTTCAGATGCAGCCGGCTCAGAAACATATGAACAGGCCGGTCCATACGGCAACTTCAGCAGTCAGGATACGGACAGCGATTTCGGTGAGCCGATATACGGCACCGGACAGCAGGGATCATATCAGGACAGTGCGTCTCAGGAACAGGCGGGAGCATTCAGAGATCCAAGAGTGAATTTCAGGAAAGGAGATTCCTGCTCCTGGAACAATGCTGATGGTCTTGGCAGAGTGAAACGCACCAGGAAAGAGCGTCACAGGAAGCCATCGAATCCTGTGACCATCACACGCAGATCGCTGGCGCTGCTGGTGATCCTCTGTGTAGTCGTATCAGGCGTGTTCGGCGTCGGAGGTGCAGCTTTAGGCAGCACATTGTTCGGCGGCGGTTCATCCGGCTCAGGCAGCAGCAGTTCAGGCAGCGTCAAGACTACAGGCTACAACCTTGAAGATGCTACAGGCAGCAAGCTGACTGTACAGGAGATAACTGCCAAAGCCAAAAGCAGCGTTGTCGAGATCAAAACAGAGAGCGTATCCTCAGATTCGTGGATGCAGCAGTATGTCACAGAGGGCGCAGGAAGTGGCGTCATCATATCCAAGGACGGATATATCGTGACGAACAACCATGTCATAGACGGTGCCAACAAAATAACAGTAACCACAGCAGACGAAAAAGAATACAGTGCCAAGCTGGTGGGTACAGACTCCAACTCAGATGTGGCTGTTATAAAGATAAAGGCAAGCAATCTCACTCCTGCCACATACGGCAACAGCGACCAGCTCAAAGTCGGTGATATGGCTGTGGCTATAGGAAACCCTCTCGGAGAGCTGGGCGGTACGGTAACGGCAGGTATCATCAGTGCTCTTGACAGAGAACTTTCAATAGACGGCAAGACTATGACGCTGCTTCAGACAGACAGCTCCATCAATCCCGGCAACTCCGGCGGCGGACTGTTCAACGGCGACGGCCAGCTTATCGGTATCGTGGTCGCTAAATCATCAGGTTCCGATGTCGAAGGTCTCGGATTCGCTATCCCGATCAACAAAGCAGCAGACGTGGCTCAGCAGCTGATGGACAGCGGCTATGTCAAGGGACAGCCATACACAGGTATGTCATATACAGAAGGCTCGCAGCAGAGCGACTATGACTCCTTCTTCAGCAACGGCAACTCTTCATCTTCCAAGAACGTATATATCGCTTCAGTAGACAGTTCGAAAGCCAAACTTGCCGGATTCAAGGCAGGGGACATGGTCTTCGCAGTGGACGGCAAACAGATAACATCTTTCGATGATCTTTCATCGATAATAACGTCCCACAAAGTCGGCGACAAGGTGACATTCACTATAGTCCGCAACGGACAGACCAAAGAGATCAAACTGACGCTTCAGGAAAAGAAAGCGTCCAGTAAATAAACAGCACACAGCAGGCGTGAAAACGCCTGCGAAAACAACCGGCATAAGCAGCCGGATGACATAAAAATCATGATCTGCAAAGCACATTCAAAAACAGCAGCCATCTTGTCTGATGCGCTGCTGTTTTTGTCGTGTTAAGCTGCACCCGAAGCACCGATATGTTCAGGTGCGGAATAAACGGCGCTGTCATGTGATAATGAGACCAGCTACAGAGATCTTATGCCTGCCACTCTCCAGAACTCGTCTGCCTTTTCAAACGAAAACTCAAGGTCGGAAGAAAAGTGTGCGATCAGATCCTTTCCATCATAATCATATGAAGTACCATTCCATGACAAAAAGCTTTCCAGGAATATATTGTGATCTACATTGAAATTTTCAAGGCAGTCTGCCGCAGTATTGGCAAACTCCGAAATACCAAGGGGCTCTGATACTATTTCAGGCACACCTGAAAATGCAACAAATATATAATGATCTTTTCCGGAAGCCCTGTAATAGCAATATGGCTTTTCAGATATCCCGCATGCCACAGTCGCTATATTATGCCCGTTGAAAACATCATCCAGCGGGAACTGTTCGATCGTAAGAGGCTCAAGTCCCCATTCGCTGCCTTTCTCATACATATCATATGCCAGACTAAGAAAGCGTTCATCAAGACCGTTCACATTCTTGTATCCCCATTGCCAGGTATCGCTGATCTGTGATTCTGATCCAATGAACTGTATCGGATAAGAATCATTACCGAAAGATATCGTGCCGTTTTTCAAGTCGAGATACCAGTCCTGGTCTTTCACAACATGGACGCTGCAGGCATCCTGCATAGCTGCGACTTTGCCAAGGCAGGCAGAATAAACCTGCCACCAGCTGCTCCTGTCGATATCGTGCCTTATATCGAAAACCGAGCGGCTGAAACTACCTGATCCAGCTGTCTCCCTATTCACAGTGTCATTATTCTTCTTGCGTCTGCTAAATAAACTCATATATACTCTCCTGTTATTTTACGATAGTCTTCAATTCTGCTTTCAATGCTGCGATATCTTTTTCAAGCTGCTGCTAATTTTGTCTTTGCAAAATACTGATCATGTCGCAGACAGCATCGACTGCTTCGCTCTGCTTATTTTCCATACACAGAAAATATCCATCCAGCCCTCTGTGTATTATTATCGAATAAGTATTTTCACCATTGTCAGATTGCAGGCTGTCAACGATCAGTTCGAAAAAATCCTGAGACTGCTTTCTCGAATATTTAAAAACCTGTTCAAACAAATCGATTATCCCTCGTTCAACATCATTATTAGATATGTTTTCATATTTGCCCTGACGAACGCCCTCCGATACGCCAAAGCAGTACACTGCAAGGACCTGACGTTCTAATTCCGAAAGCTCTTCAAAACCAGTACTGTTTGCTCTGCAGTATGACTCAACGATCTCATCAGCCATCTTTATTATATCGCTTGAAAAACCTACTTTGCTCTTTTTGAATAACATTATTTTCTCCTATCACATAACTTTAAACATATTGAATCAGCAACTATCGCCATAAACGTGCATTAATTTAAAACACCAAATATTTCATCAAGAAACTCCATCATGAGTTCTTTTCGCTTCGAGTCCAGATAATGACTACTCAAATCATCGTAATAAAAGTTATATATTTTTTCTTTTATACTTTCCGCAATCAATTCCAGAGAATCCATAGTATCCACTGTCGCTACAGCGGATAACCATGACATTACATCAATTTTATTCTGCTCTATAAGATAGAAGTCATCTTCTTCTCTTATTTCTTCGATAACATTCAAAAGCTCTTTCAGGATCAATCCCAGTCTGTCTTTCTGTGTATCCGATACGTTTCTCATACTTTTCCTGCCTTTTTAATCAATAAATCATAAAAATTCCTTTTTCTTCAACTATCTTGTATCCACATGGAAGATATCCTGCAAGATATATGCTCGTCATTTTAGTGTGAAAATCTGATACGAATCCTGTCCCAGAATACCACTGATATTTAAAAATCTTCCATAGATTGAACCTGACATCTATCATAACACGTTCCGGTAACAGATGATGCTCAATGGATTCTTTTATTTTTTCTGAAATTGGTTTGATATATTTTTCCTCAATTTCGTCACAAACCGTATTCCAGTCATATTTTCTGTCTAAACGGTTTTTAACAAGGAAAACGTCTAAATCTCCTGCTGCATCAAGACATATATTTTCCCATGCAATAGAATTTATACTGCGAACAGCTTCCTTCTTGTTTTTCATAAAACCGACTTCAAAATCCAATGGAATATCCTCATATTCCCCACAACGGCTCAGCCAGCTGCAGGACATTATTTTTTCTAAAAATTCATCACTTATTTTTAACATATCATATATACCTTTCTGTTAAAGTTACCACCCTATTTATAAGAATGTATGCTTTATTTTTTCTAAAAATCCAACCTATCATCATGGCTTGCATTGGTTCAATCGTCCTGGTATTCGAGGGACATTTCCTGAATTTAATAAACCATACTTTCGTTGTTGTTCATATGCTCTTTTTACTGCATATGAAGCATCTGGTTTTGACAAGCCTGCTTCAATAAGCGAGTCATATACAGCTTTATTATAATCACCTATTTTTGCAGCCTTTTTTTCAAATCTTCCTCCGCTTCTATAATCATTCCAAAAACCTTCTAAACTTTTATGTGCTTTATAATGCGGACTACCTATATCAGTGATTGCATTACCTTTAAGCTCTACCGCCAATCCCTCATTTTGAGGTATTACATCTTTAAAAGCGGCATTTTGACTCAAATGATGAGCCTGGCCTTTTTTAGTCGTAGATTTCTTCAAGTTCTTATATTTGTCAACCTTTATATTAACTTTAATTTTGCGCTTGATTTTGCCTATCGTTCGCTTTGAGCTCCTTATTACCTTAGGCTTGTGTTTTATTCTTATTTTTTTCTTCGCAATCTTGGTCAACCTAGGTTTTATACGTACTTTCCTAAGAACTTTTCCACCTTTAACAAGACTTCTCGCCCGTTTAGCATATTTACAGGCTTTGTATGCTCTGTACCCGGTTTTGGCCGCCTTGAACACCTTGAATGGATTTACAGCGCCAAGCACTGCTCCTCCTGCTATTGCAGCTGCCTTCTTCCAGCCTTTATACTTTCTTTTTTTAGCAAATTTGTATCCATCATGGGCTCCCATGGCAGCTCCCACGACTCCCCAGAACCAATGCCCGCTTGGGTCAGTATAATTTATCGGATTACCCGCACAGTATCCGTAAAGGTTCAGTGTCTCTGTTTTTGACCGGCTCCCTCTGTATGTATCCTGCGTAAGGAAGTTCCCGGTCTCAGGGCTGTAG